>DASTIE010000178.1:0-27959 GCA_035717865.1 Candidatus Limnocylindrales bacterium | reverse complement strand
CGCACCGCCTCGCCGATCGCGGCGTCGAGGCGCTCCGGGGGCAGCTCCACCCGGACGTTGAGAGCGCTCTTCGGCGCCGGAGTGACCGTGACGTTCATCGGGCCGAGTATAGGTTGGGAGGTCGCCTCGGCCCGGTGAGCCGGCCGCCGCTACTCGGACCCGGGCGCCTCGTCGTCGTCCGCGCCGGCGCCCTTGTTCGGCTTGTCCTTGCACTGGCCGGGCGGGAAGCAGTCGCCGAACTTCGCCTTGAAACGGTCGGCCTTTTCCTGCGACCAGCCAGGGTGCTTCTCGCCGACGGCCTTCCAGCCACCCGCCCATGGCGGCTTGCCGGCCTCCCGCAGCGCCTTGCCGTCGATGGAGATGACCTCGACGTCGGTCGAGCCCTCGGCAATCTCGCCCTCGACCTTGACGGACTTGCCGACGTACGGATCCAGGGGGTAGGAGCCGGCATCGAAGAACCACTGCGGACCGGCCTCGAGGCGGTACGTCTTGCCGCCGTCGGCGAGGGTGTACTCGCTCCTGCCGTTCGCGTCGGCAGCCGACCGCTCGATCGTCCCGTTGAGGGTGATCGGGGTCTTCGGCGTCTTCTCCTTCTGCTGGCCCGGCGCGGTCTCCTTGCCGCTGCCCGTCCCGGCGAGCACCGGAACGGCGATCAGCAGGAGCAGCGCGAGCCCGACCAGGAGCGTGGACATCCGCCTCGACATGCGCGGACTGTACTCCCGCGAACCTTTCGGGCGGAATTGCAGATTCATCCACGTTGCCGATCGGCACCAGACGGTGCGGAGCCGGGCGAAAGGGCGCATGGCGGCGCGAGGTGGTGGGCAAGGAGGGGGTCGAACCCTCACGGCCTTGCGGCCACCGGCTCCTAAGGCCGGCGCGTCTGCCATTCCGCCACTCGCCCGCCGGGAGGATACTCGCGGCTCGTGGCGGCTACGACGGAAGCGGCCGGCCCGCCGCTACTGCCAGCGGAAGTATCGCGCCGAGATCGCGAGGGTCACGGCGAGCCAGCCCGCGAGCACGAGTGCGTCGACGCCGAGCGGCGCGAAGGGCGTCCCGCCGACCATCGTCTGACGCAAGGCGTCGCCGAGGTACGTCAGGGGCAGGAATGTCGCGACGCCGCGCAGCCACTCCGGCATGACCTCCAGCGGGAAGAAGATGCCGGAAAGGAACATCAGCGGGAACTGCACCACGCTGGTCATGCCGTTCGCCGCCTCCTCGGTCCGCGCGAACGACGCGATGACGTAGCCGATCGAGGTGAACGCCAGCGCGCCGAGCACCACGAACCCGGCGATCAGCAGCGGGCTGCCCGTGATCTCCACGCCGAGCAGCGCGAGACCGATGCCCAGGATGATCACGGTCTGGGCGGCCGCGATGATCAGCCGCACGATGACGTTCGAGCCGACGAGCGCCCAGCGCGGCAGCGGCGTCGTGTTCAGCCGCTTGAGGATGCCCTTCTCCCGTTGCTGCACCAGCGGGATCGCCGCGAAGATCCCGAGCTGCATCAATGCCATCGCCAGGATGCTCGGGACGAAGAACGAGACGCTGTTGAGCCGGCCGGTGAGCAGCGATTCGGGCGCGATCGTCAGCAGCGGCGTCGCGCCGGAGAGCTGGAGGTTCGCGGCCATCACGAGGCCGGTCGCGATCTGCTGCACCGCCTGCGAGGTGCTCGTCCGGCTCGGGTCGGTGATGACCGTGATCGCGACCGGCGGCCCGGGCGGGGTTTGGCTCCCCTCCCCTGCCGCGACAGCCTCCGCGAGGCCCTTCGGGAGCACGATGATCCCGTCGAGGTCGCCGGCGAGCATCTTCGCGCGCGCGTCGTCGATCGAGAGGTCGAGCAGCTCGACCGGCGCGTTCGAGGTGAAGGCCTCGTGCAGGGCCTGCACCGGCGGCGTCCCGTCCTGGTCGACCCAGCCGAGGGTGTAGTCCGTCGACCCGCCGGCGAAGATCGTCCCGAAGAGGATCACGAAGACCACGGGGAAGGCCAGCGTCCAGAACAGCGCCGCCCGGTCGCGGGTGAAGCTCCGAAGGTTCGCGAGGGTCAGTGCCAGCAGCGAGCGCATCAGTCGCGCAGCGCCCGGCCGGTGAGCTCGAGGAACACGTCCTCCAGGCTCGCGCGACGGATCATCAGCCCCTCGAGCTCGGTGCCGGCGCGGGAGGAGAGGCCCAGCAGGCCAGCCACGGTCGCGGGCACGTCCTTCGTGAACAGGACGATCGCGTCGTCCTCCTCGACGACGCGGCTGACACCGGCGAGGGCCGCGAGCTCCGCCTGTGGCGGCGCGCCGGCGCGCCCGAAGCGTACCGATCGCTCCTTGAACCGCCGCCCGATGAGCTCCTCGACCGTGCCCGTGTCGAGGATCTTCCCGTGGTCCATGATCGCCAGCCGGTCGCAGAGCGCCTCGGCCTCCTCCATGTAGTGCGTCGTCATGAGGATCGTCCGCCCCTCGCCCTGCATCCGGCGGATCACCTGCCAGAGGCTCTGGCGCGCCGCCGGGTCGAGGCCGGTCGTCGGCTCGTCGAGGAACACGACCTCCGGGTCGTTGATCAGCGCGAGGGCCACGGAGAGGCGCTGCTGCTGGCCGCCGGAGAGCGTCTTCGTCTGGGCGTCGCGCTTCTCGCCGAGCTCGAGATCGTCGAGCACCTGGTCGACGGACTGGTGCCGGTCGAAGAAGCTCGTGAACAGCCGCAGCAGCTCCATGACCTTCAGCTGCGGGTAGAGCGCCGCGGTCTGGAGCTGGACGCCGATGCGGTTCTTGATCTCCGCCGCGTGCCGCCGGACGTCGAGGCCGAGGACCGCGATCGAGCCCGCGTCGGGGTTGTGGAGGCCCTCGATCATCTCCATCGTCGTCGTCTTGCCGGCGCCGTTGGGGCCGAGGAGCCCGAAGATCTCGCCCTTGCGGACCTCGAAGCTGACGCCGTCGACGGCCTTGACCGCGCCGTACGCCTTCCGGACGTCCTCGACGGCGATGACCGTCTCGCGGGCGGCCTCCACCGGAGACGCGACCATCTGCAAGTCAGGGACGAAGCGTGTGGATCAGAGTGGCGCGGTGTCGTTCCCGCCGGGCGGGTGGGAGCCGTTCCGCTTGGCGCCGTTCTGCCGCTCCCGCGTCCGCTTCAGCGCCTCCGCGAACGTGCCGCTGTCGGGGTCCAGCGCCCGCTCGGCGAGCTGCTTGCCGAAGCGCTGGACGACGGGCTTCAGCACGCCGCCCAGCAGGACGGCGGTGGTCGCGCCGAGGTCGCGCTCCTTGCGCGCCTCCGCGTTCTCGTCGAGGTAGTTCGCGAACTCGCGCTCCAGCTTGCGACGGACACGCTCGCCGTCGTCGCCCATCTTGCGGAGCTCCTGGTCGATCTCCTTCGGGAGCATCGACTTCGGCATGTCCGCCTTCGGTCCGAGGATCGCGCGGCGTACGCCCTTGAAGACCCGCTTCGGGCCACCGAGCAGCAGGAACGCGGCGCCGCCGGCGGTGCCCAGCACCTTCGCGGGCTCGCGCTTGAGGCGTGCCGGGATGTCGACCGCGGCGCGGCCCGATGCCTCGAGGCGGACGAGCTCCTCGTCGAGGCCCGCGCGGGCCGCTAGGACCTCGGCACGAGCGGCGTCCGTGCGCGCACCCACTCGATCGTCTCCTTCGTGAGCTCGATGGTCTCGTCTGGCTTGAACTTGTTGCCGAGCGCCTCCGTGTCGATGCCGCGGCGGGCGACGTCGAGGCCGGCGAGGATGGGCCACGCGATCAGCGCGACCAGCGTCCCGAGCGCGGCGCCGATCTGGCCGGAGATCGGGACGGACGTGACCCACCCGATCAGCGCGCCGATGGCCGCCGCCACGAGCAGACCCACGATGGCGGACCCGATGCCGCCGCGGATGCCGCCGATGAAGCCGAGGAGGCCGGCGACGATCGCGAGCGACACGATGGCCGTGGCGACCGTTCGTGTCGGCTCGTCCGCGAGCACCGGCTGCGCGACGGCATCGCCGAGCGCGCGCCAGCCCTGGTGGAGGACGTCGAAGCCGAGCACGAGCCCGAAGCCGATCCCGATGGCCACCGCCACGATGAACGCGGTCCCGATTCGCCTGCCGCTCACGTCGAGCGCGGCGAGGAACAGGACGAGCGCGATGTCCAGGAACAGCAGGAAGCCCAGCAGGACCCCCCAGCCGATCGATCCGAACAGCCACTCGCCGAGGAACAGCACGCCGCCGATGAACAGCAGCATCGCCGCGAGGATGAGGATCCCGATCGCGGCAGCGCCGAGCGAGACCATCCGCTTGACCGCATCGACGATGTCGGCGAGCTCGGCCTTCGCCAGGGCGACATGGGCGCCGAGGAGCCGCTTGACGCCGTCGAAGGTCGCGCCGAGCTGCGGGCGCAGACCCGGCGGTTCGCCGGGCGCGGCCTTGCTCGCCGGCGTCGCGGTGCTCGCGTTCGTGCTCGCCCCGTGGTCGTCCACGCCACCTCCGGGTATGTTGGGATCGCGGCCGATGGTAGCAGCGGGTCCTCTAGGCTCCGTTCGATGGCGGCGATCGTTCGTGCCGAGCTCCTCTCGATCGGGACCGAGCTGACCGTCGGCGAGACGCGCGACACGAACGCCGGCGACCTCGCGCGGGAGCTGACGGCACACGGGGTCGTGGTCGAGCGGATCACGGCGCTGCCAGACGAGCTGGAGGCGGTGACGGGCGCGTTCGCCGATGGGCTGGCGCGCGCCGAGCTTGTGATCTCGACCGGTGGGCTCGGCCCGACCCCGGACGACTTGACCCGCGAGGCGATCGCCGCGCTCGTGGGCGAGACGCCGGCGGTGGACCCAGGGCTGGAGGCGTGGCTCCGGGAGCTGTTCTCGCGCCGCAACCTCGACTTCCCGGAGCCGAACAGCAAGCAGGCGTGGCGCATCCCGTCCGCGACGGCGATCCCGAACGACCACGGCACCGCGCCGGGCTGGTGGGTGGAGCGGCCCGACGGGCGGCTGATCGTGGCGCTCCCGGGACCGCCGCGCGAGATGCGTCCGATGTGGGACGGCTGGGTGCTGCCGCGGCTCCGGGAGCGCGGCCTGGGCCGGCCGATCGTGTCGCGGACGCTGCGGTTGACCGGGATCGGCGAGTCGGCGATCGCGGCGCGTCTCGGCGACGCCCTGCTCGCGGGCCGGCGGCCGATGGTTGCCACGTACGCCCGGGCCGAGGCCGTGGACATCCGCATCTGGACGCACGCGGAGGGCAACGCTTCCATGGCCGAGGCCGAGGCGCTCGTGAGCGAGACCGAGGCGTGGATCCTCGAGCAGGTCGGCGACCATGTCTGGGCGCGCGGCGACACCACCTGGCCGCAGGCGCTCGCGGAAGCACTCGATGCGCGGGGCTCGCGTCTCGCCGTCGTGGAGATCGGGCTGCGCGGCGCGCTGCTCGCGCTGCTGGGCGAGGGCCTGGCCGATCGGCTGGCATTCGGCGAGACGCTCACCGAGCGGCCGCCGTTCGGCGAGACGCTCACCGAGCGGCCGGCGCCGCACGCCGGCGAGCGGGCGACGCTGGAGCGCCTGGCCGCGCGCGTGCGAGAGCTCGGGAGCTGTGACGTAGGCCTGGCCGTAGAGGCGCGTGAGCGTGGCGGCGACACCGCGGTCTCCGTGGCGATCAGCGCCCCCGACGGCGAGCACAAGGAGACCCGCGTCGTGTTCCTCGGCGGCACGCAGGGTCGAAGTCGCGCCGCGGTCGCGGCGGCCGCGATCCTGCTGGCCCGGCTTCGGTCGTGAGGCGCGGCGAGCGTCGACGGCCTGCACCACGGCGCTCCAATCGACCCGCTACCGTGTCGGCTGCATCGCGCCGGGGAGCAGGGCTGGAGGATTGATGCGGCTGACCGTACTCGGGACCGGGAGCGCTCGACCGGTGGGCGACAGCGCCCAGTCGGGCGTCCTCGTGGAGTCGGGCGACACGGCCATCCTCTTCGACATCGGGAGCGGCATCGCGTCGCAGGTCGAGGCGCGCGTGGGAGCGACGAATCTCGCCGCGCTGTTCGTCGGGCACTACCACGCGGATCACTGGATCGACATCGGGCCCATGCGCTACAAGTTCCCGTGGGGCGAGCCGGCGCCGCGCCCGCTGCCGGTCTTCCTGCCGCCGGGCGGCCGCGAGAAGCTGGACCACCTCGCCGCGGCGATCAACGAGCGCCCGAAGTTCTTCGACCCCGCCTTCGACATCACGGAGTACGAGTCAGGCGAGCGCTTCCAGGTCGGCCCGATCTCGGTCGTGCCCCATGCCGTGGGCCACTACGTGCCGGCCTACTCGATGGAGATCACCGGCCCGGACGGCGAGCGGATCATCTACGCCGGCGACATGGGCCCGTCCGAGATGATCATCGAGCTGGCTCGGGACGCCGAGCTCCTGATCCTCGAGGCGACGCTGGAGAACGGCGCCACCGACGACGCCCGTCGGGGCCACCTGGACACGCCCGAGGCGATCGACCACGTCGTCCGCTCGAACGCCCGGCAGGGCATCCTCGTGCACTACTGGTCGGAGCGGCGGGAGATCATCCGGCAGCTGTGCGCCGCGTCGGGCGCGCCGGTCGAGCCGGGGGTGACAGGGATGGTCGCGGAGGTCGAGCGGGGGCAGGTTCGTGTCCAGGCGCCGCACGTGCCGGCCTGGGTCCCGCCGGTCCGACCGGCGGCTTCGACCGCGGGCTAGGAGTCCGGCCGGTGAAGAGGTCCGGCTAGGAGACCGTCAGGAGCGGCTGTCCCTGGCTGGCCGCGGCGCGAACGCTCATCCGTGCGGCGATCGTGCGCGCGATTCCCTGGAGCGCCTGGCCGGCCGGGCCGGGCTCGCGCTGGACGACGGCCGGCACGCCGACGTCGCCACCCTGGCGGACCGTGATGTCGAGCGGCACGCCGCCGAGGTATTCGAGCTGGTTCTGCGTGGCGAAGCGCTCGCCACCCCCGCGCCCGAAGATCTCGGTCGCCTCGCCGCAGTGCGGGCAGACGAACGCGGTCATGTTCTCGACGAGCCCGAGGACCGGCACGCTCATCCGCTTGAACATCGCGAGGGCCTTCTCGACGTCGAGGAGGCTGACCTCCTGGGGCGTCGTGACGAGCACGGCGCCGGAGACCGGCACGGCCTGGGCGAGCGTCAGCTGCGCGTCGGAGGTGCCCGGTGGCAGGTCGATGACGAGGTAGTCGAGCTCGCCCCAGTCGACATCGCGCAGGAACTGCGTGATCGCGCCGCCGACGAGCGGGCCGCGCCAGATGATCGGCTGGCCAGCGGGCACGAAGAACTGGATCGAGATGGCCTTCACGCCGTGGCGCGTCAGCGGGATGATCTTGTTGTCCTCGCTCTTCTGGGGCTGCCCCTCGAGGCCGAGCATCAGCGGGACGTTGGGGCCGGTGATGTCCGCGTCGAGGAGGCCAACGCTTGCCCCGTCGCGCGCGAGCGCGACCGCGAGATTCACCGCGACCGTGCTCTTGCCGACCCCGCCTTTGCCGGACGCAACCGCGAGGACGTTCTTCACGCCCGGCAGGAGCTGCTCCTGGGTGCGCGGGGCCGCGCGGCGGACCATGGCGCCCCAGGTGAGGTCGATCGACTCGACCCCGAGCGGATCCAGGGCGGCGTGGACGCGCGACTCGATCTCGTCCTTGAGCGGGCAGGCGGGAGTCGTCAACTCGATCTGGAAGGCGACGGTGGCCCCGTCGATGCGCAGGTCCTTGACCATGTTCCGGGTGACAAGGTCGCCACCGAGCTCGGGTTCCTGGACGTGCCGCAGCGCGTCCATGACCGCGGCTTCGGTGATCTGGAGCATCTGGACCTTGCCTCCTCGCGCTGCCGGCTCGCCGCGGTCCGCTCCCCCGCTTCGTGCCGGCACCTTGATCGTGCCGTCGTCGCGCTTGGATTTCTGACGGCAACGGTGTCGATATCGTAGATCGAGTTCGCGTTGACCGTCCTCAGCGGCCGATCAGCGGGTTGCCTTCCGCTGGCACGGGCGGTCTTCGCGCCGCGCTCGACGCGAATGGCCTATCGACGCGCTGGTGGATTTCGCAGCACGGACCATCCAACCCTGCGAATCTCGCACCGGGGTGGCGCTCGCGGCCCATGGATTCCGCTGTTTGCATCATCGCGCGGCGGAACCTATTCTCCCGGGCACGGTCGGGTGCGCCGGTGCGAGCCGGTCCGGAGGAGCCACGACCCCAGGAGGAGATTCCCGCCCGGATGGCTGATGTCGCAGTCCGGCTGGTCCAGCTGACCAAGCGCTTCGGCGGCGACGCAACCGGTCGACGCGTCGCCCAGTACGTCGACAACGCGAGCGCGGAGCAGGGCTTCCTCGCGGTCGACCACATCGATCTGGACGTCAACGAGGGCGAGTTCTTCAGCCTCCTCGGACCATCCGGGTGCGGCAAGACGACGACGCTGCGGATGATCGGCGGCTTCGAGCAGCCCAGCGAAGGCACGATTCAGCTTCAGGGCGAGGACGTCACCTGGCTGCCCGCGTACAAGCGCAACGTCAACACCGTCTTCCAGAACTACGCGCTCTTCCCGCACCTGACGATCTTCGAGAACGTCGCCTTCGGCCTCCGTCGCAGGAAGGTCGGCGCGGCGGACGTCAAGAAGCGCGTCACGGACATGCTGGAGCTCGTGGAGCTGCCCGGCTACGAGGGCCGCAAGCCCGGTCAGATCTCCGGCGGCCAGGCGCAGCGAGTCGCGCTCGCGCGGGCGCTCGTGAACAAGCCTGCGGTGCTCCTCCTCGACGAGCCGCTCGGCGCCCTGGACCTCAAGCTCCGCAAGCAGATGCAGGTGGAGCTGAAGCGCATCCAGCAGGAGGTCGGGATCACGTTCGTCTACGTGACCCACGACCAGGAAGAGGCGATGACGATGTCCGATCGCATCGCGGTCATGAACCACGGCAGGTACGAGCAGCTCGGCGACCCCGAGGTGCTGTACGAGCGCCCGCGCACGAAGTTCGTTGCGGGGTTCCTCGGCGTCAGCAACCTGCTCCCGGCCAAGGCGGACGGACGCGACAACGGCTACGCCGGCTTCAGGCTCACCGACGGCTCGGCGGTCCGGGTGCCCGCCGCGGTCGTGCAGGACCGTACCGGTGACATGGCCCTCGGGGTCCGGCCGGAGAAGATCCGGCTGCTCGAGCCGAAGGACGAGCCCCCCGCGGGCTACAACCGCGTGCCGGGCACCATCGTCCACGCCTCGTACCTCGGCGTCAGCACCCAGTACATCGTGCAGCTCCGGGACGGGCACCGGGTGACCGTCTACGAGCAGAACGTCAATCGCGCCACCAAGGCGGAGCTCTGGACCAGCGGCGAGGAGGTCGTCCTCAGCTGGTCGCCGGAGCACTGCTTCGTCGTAGAGGACGCCGGCGGCTCCACGGCCGCCGAGACCGTTCCCGAACCCGCGGCGGTCGTCTGACCGCAACAGGAGGCAAAGGATGACCGACCGGATCGACCACGCGATCAGGACAGCCGACATCAGCCGCCGGCACTTCCTCGCCGGTAGCGCGATGGCAGGCTTCGCCGCGTTCCTTGCCGCGTGCGGCACGCCCGGCAAGTCCGGCTCCCCCAGCACCGCTGCGACGGCCGCACCGCCGGCCTCGACCGGCACCGCAGCCACTCCCGCGCCGACCGCCGTCGCTGCGCCCACGGGCGGCGGCAAGCTGAACTTCGCGAACTGGATCGGCTACATCGACATCGACGACGACAACAACTACCCGACGCTCGAAAAGTTCACGACGGAGACCGGCATCGAGGTCAACTACGACGAGGGCATCGACGGCAACGAGACCTTCTTCACCTCCGACCTCCAGGCGCCGCTCGATGCGGGCCAGTCGACCGGCTGGGACATCATCGTTGTGACCGACTGGATGGTCGCACGCCTCGCCCGTCTGCAGTGGCTCGAGACGATCAACACCGCGGGCACGCCGAACTTCCCGGCGAACCTGCTGGACCAGTACAAGGGTCGGTCGTTCGATCCGGACACCAATCTGGCGGCTCCATGGCAGTCCGGCATGACCGGGATCGGGCACGATGCCAAGGCGACCGGGCCGGTCGATTCGATCGAGGTCTTTTTCGCGGACACCTACAAGGGCCGGATGACGTATCTGGACGAGATGCGCGACACGGTCGGCCTCGCGGCGATCAAGCTCGGGATCCAGCCGGAGGAGCTGACGGAGGAGCAGTTCCAGCAAGCCCTCGCGGAGGTCGACAAGGCCGTGAAGGCCGGCATCCCACGGCAGCTCGCGGGCAACTCCTACGTCGACATCATGCTGGCCGGCGACGCGGTCATCGGCATGGCCTGGTCCGGCGACGTGACGAGCCTCTTGCAGCCCGACCAGTCCGAGGACCAGGACTTCCAGTGGGTCCTGCCGAAGGAGGGTGGGATGCTCTGGACGGACAACATGTGCATCCCGAAGGGCGCGGAGAACAAGGGCCAGGCCGAGCTCTGGATCAACTTCTACTACGAGCCTGAGAACGCCGCGACGATCGAGGCCTGGGTCAACTACGTCTGCCCGGTGAAGGGAGCGAGCGAGGCGATGCTGGCGCTCGACGAGGAGCTCGCGACCAACGAGCTCATCTTCCCGACGGACGAGATGACGGCCCGCCTCCACCAGTTCCGCGCCACGACCGCGGACGAGGAGACTCGCTGGGCGGAGGACTTCTCGAAGGTCCTCGGGCTCTAGCCGACCGGACGCCCAACGGGGATGGCCGCCCGGGTCCCGCGGGGCATCATCCCGTACCTGCTGCTGCTGCCCGGCATCGGGTGGCTGCTGCTGTTCTACGTGTACCCGGCCATCCAGCTGTTCCTCGTCTCGCTGTGGACGGGCAACATCACCGAGGGCTACGAACAGACGTGGAACTTCGGGATCTACGCGGAGGGGTTGTCCGAGTACTGGCCGTGGATCGTGCGGTCTGCCGCCTACGGCGGGCTTGCGACGATCCTGGCCTTCCTGCTGGGCTACCCCCTGGCGTACACGATCGCGTTCAAGGGCGGCCGCTACAAGAACCTGCTGCTGTTCCTCGTCATCGCGCCGTTCTTCACGAGCTTCCTGCTGCGCACGATCTCGTGGAAGATCATCCTCGCCGACAACGGCATCGTGCTGGGGCCGCTCAAGAACATCGGGCTGCTGCCGGAGGAGTTCCGGATCCTCGCCACACCCATGGCCACGATCGCCGGCATCACCTACAACCTGCTGCCGTTCATGACGCTGCCGCTGTACGTGGCGATCGAGAAGGTGGACTTCCGGCTGCTCGAGGCAGCGAAGGACCTGTACGCGGGCCCGTGGCGACCCGGCGGGGCGATCGTGGGCGGGATCGTCGGTGGGCTCATGCTCGCCCTCGCCGCGGTCGTGCTCGGCGCAAATCCGATCGTCCCGGTCCTGGTCGGTTTGCTCGCCGGGGCGGCGATCGGCACGCTGCTGATCAGCGAGGCCTTTGTCCGGGTCACGTTCCCGCTCTCGCTTCCGGGCGTCTTCGCGGGCTCGCTGCTGACGTTCATCCCGGCCGTCGGTGACTTCGTGAACGCCGAGCTGCTCGGCAACCCGCAATCCCAGATGATCGGCAACGTGATCCAGGCGCGGTTCCTGGAGATCACCGACTACCCGATGGCTTCGGCGCTGTCGTTCATCCTCATGGCCGCGATCATCGTGGGCGTGCTGCTGTACGCCCGGATCCTCGGCACCGAGGAGCTGACGGGCGGACGCGCGTGACAGCCGAACGCACAACGGCCGCGACGTCCGAAGCGGCGGCCGTTCCCGCCGCCGCTCCCGCGGCGACCCCGGTCAGCGTCACGCTGTCTGCGCGGCCGCCGGGCGTCGGCGCGGCGATCGAGCGCTGGCTGCTGCCGCTCTACACGCTGGGCGTCGTGGCTTTCCTGGCACTGCCGGTCGTGATCATGATCGCGTTCAGCTTCAACGACCCGACCGGACGGTCAAACCTCGTCTTCCGTCACTTCTCGTTCGACGCGTGGCTGGACCCGTTCGGCCGGCCGGGCCTCGAGACGGCCGTGATCAACAGCATCTGGGTGGGGTTCGGCGCGACGTTCGTGTCGACCGTCCTCGGCACCCTCATCGCGCTCGCGCTCGTTCGCTATGGCTTCCGCGGTCGCGGCGCCACGAACATGCTGATCTTCCTGCCGATGTCGACGCCGGAGGTCGTCCTGGGGGCATCGCTGCTGACGATGTTCGTGTCCACGACGAGCATGCCGTTCGTGCCGGAGGGCCTGCTCTTCCCGTTGAACATCCGGACGATCCTGATCGCCCACATCATGTTCTGCATCAGCTACGTGGTGGTGACGGTCAAGGCCCGCCTCCAGAACTTCCCGCGCCACCTCGAGGAGGCGGCGATGGACCTCGGCGCCAACGAGTGGACGACGTTCTGGAAGATCACGTTCCCGCTGATCCTGCCGGGCGTCATCTCGGCGGCGCTCCTCGCGTTCAGCCTCTCGATCGACGACTACGTGATCACCGCGCTCACGTCCGGCCAGACCAACACGTTCCCGCTCTACATCTACGGCGCGCAGCTCCGCGGGATCCCGGTCCAGGTCAACGTCATCGGGACGATCATCTTCGCGTCGGCGGTGCTGCTGGTCGTCATCACGACGCTGTGGCAGCGGCGCCAGGCGATCCGCGACTTCCAGCCGGTCCGCCAGGCCGAATAGCTGGCTGCTCTGGGGCAGGTCGTCGTGTATGCCTCGGTGTGGCTGGACGGCTTCATCGCGGACGAGAGCGACCGGCCGGGGCCGCTGTTCGACTGGCTGCTCGGCGGTGACGTCCCCCTGGACGAGAGCGGCGGACGGGATCACCGTGAGCCAATAGAGGGTCACTCCGATCGCATTGGCGGGGGGTCATCGCGCCATCGGGTCCACGAACAACACCGAGCCGGGAGATATCGGCGCATCGCGCCTCTGCCGCAGGATTGCGATCCGCTGATGCGTGACCTGATCCGCGGCCGGGTTCCTCCGTGGAGACTGCCGCTTCCCGATGCCAGGTCACGGATCAGGATGCGTGCGATCCCGACTCCGCGACCAGGGCAGAGACGTGGCGGTCGAAGAGCCGGAGCCGCTCCGCTGGGGTTCTAGTGCGAGTCCTGGGCGCGATATGCGATCACCTCGACCCGCTCCAACGTGATCAGACCGTCGGCAACCATGCCGTCGAGCTCGGGGAGGATTCCGCGGAGCCGGTCCTCCTGGTCGACGACCTCGATCAGCACCGGCAAGTCCTCAGACAGTCGGAGGATGCGGGTCGTGTGGACGTGGGCCTTGGCGCCATAGCCTTCGATGCCGCGGAGGACGGTGGCCCCGGCGAGGCCGCGCTCTCGGAGCAGCTCGACGATCGCCTGGTACAGGGGCTTGCCGTGCCATTGGTCCGACTCGCCGATGTAGATGCGAACCAGGAGCCCGGTTCCCTCGATCTTCACAGCGCCCGCCCAATCGTCAGTCCCGCGACGACCGCGACCATGCCGAGCAGCATCGAGCCCGCCAGGTTGCCGACCGCCAGGGCATAGCTGCCGTCCTCCACCAGCCGCCACGTTTCCAGGGTCAGCGTCGAGAAGGTGGTGTACGCGCCGATGAAGCCGATCAAGACGGGTACCCGGATCGCGGCGGGAATGAGGTTGCGCTCAATGCTCGCGGCGAACAGCAGGCCCAGGAGGAACGAGCCCGACACGTTGATGACCAGCGTGCCCCAAGGGAACCGGCCGCCCGTCGCGCTAGCCACCCAGCCGTCGACGAGGTACCGGGAAACAGCCCCAAAGAACCCGCCCGCGCCGACCAGGAGCAGCGTCACGGCCGGATTGTCGCAGGTGGACGAGGGCAGCGAGGGGAGGGGTCAAGGGCCGCCGCACGCTCCAGGGCGTTCGGAGCGGTTGCCTGCGGCGGGCGGCCGGGAGGCCGCGGACCCTTGACGCCGGACGGTCACGGCGAGGATGGAAAGTGCCGGCCGGGAGGGCTGCTCGGGAGCGGGGTTCCGCCCAATGCGAACCGAATTCACTTTGGCGGAATTGCCGTCCACGAGCTGGGACACTGGATAGATCCGCGCGCCTTCGTGGTGGATTGGTTGCGGTCGCACAGCAACGGCAACTGCTCCGAGGCGACCGACCTGACCTCCTATTTGCCGCACACATATGCCCTGGTCGACAAGCTGGAGGCGGGGGACCAGTGGGTAAATGGCGGGAACGGCGCGTACGTTGGCGACATCGCAATCTTCAGTTGATCTTGCCGATGCCCAAATGGTTCGGAGTCCCGAAGAGGCGTGGATCATCGGGGAGGACGCGAAGCTCGGACTTCTTGCGAATCATTACGTCAAGATGGCGACGCCGAATGGGCGGACCTTCTGGATGAAGGTCGGTTGGGAGCAACCAACCGCCTGCTAGACCCGCTTTCAGACTCAGGAATTGGACGCGGTTCAGTCAGCGCGACGCCACGTGGAGCTACCCGCCGCTGCGGCGAGCGGGGTGAGTGTCGAGGCCGCGGCTGCGCATCACGCGGTGGATGTAGCGATTGGCCTCGCGGCGGCCGTAGGCGATGAGCGCGACCACCGCCAGCAGGAACACAACGATGCCCACCACGATGGCCACCTCCAGCGACATGCTCAGCTGGGCCGCGAGGAGGCCGGCCAACACGCCGCCGATCGCGCTCGAGATGACGGCGACCACCGCCGGGGTGGTGACGAGCATGTGCCAGGGCGAGACGCTCGAGGTGACGTCCACCGCGGCGAAGGTTCGCGCCATGCCCTCGGGGTCGAGGCTGTGGCCGGTGACGAACTTCCGCTCGATGCCCGGTGAGAGCTCGGCGTAGGCGCCGCGGATCACATTCATGCCGGCGACCCAGTAGAGGTCCTCGTTGTTCACCTGCACGAGCCGGATGTAGGTCGCGAGCCCCAGGAACAGCGTGACCGAGAGCACCACGAGCGCGAACAGCGGGAACGCCGAGCCGAACGACATCGCCGGGCCCGCCAGCGCGAGGGCGACCGTGGCGGCCGACAACGTCGAAAGAAACATCGACGTTCGGCTGAACGCCTCGTTCCAGCTCATCGAGCGGGTCGCGAGCAGGCTCCAGTGCTCGGTGGACAGGAGCTGGGCCCGGCGGTTCGTTGCGGTCGTGTCGGCGGCGACCGCGTCGTCGACGGCGTGGTGATCGGTGGCGGGCGACGTCGTCGGAAGCTCGTTCATTGCGCTGGCTCCTCGCTTCCGGCAAGGATGGCGAGGACGCGGTCGTGGAGCAAGCCGTTCGTCGCCACGAACGAGCCGCCGTGGATCGTGCGCTCGCCGGTGATGTCCGTCGCGCGGCCGCCGGCCTCCTCGACGAGCAGGAGCGGCGCCGCGGCGTCCCAGGGCTTCAGCCCGACCTCGACCATCGCCTCCGCGGCGCCCTCGGCGACGAGCGTGTAGCTCCAGAAGTCGCCGAAGCCGCGCTCACGCCACGCCGCGGCAAGGAGGGCGCGGATCCCCGGCGCGCGCCCGGACGCCTCGATCTCCCCCGCGCTCGTCGACAGCACCTGGCCCTCGCCGAGGTCCGCAATCCGCGACACGCCGATCCGTCGCGGCGCCGCGCCGCCGATCGTGGAGATGGCCCACGCGCCGCCACCGCGCCACGCGCCCCAGCGCGTCCGGAGCGCCGGCGCGGAGATGACCGCGGCCTGCAGCTCGCCGTCGCGCTCCACCGCCAACAGCGTCCCGAAGATCGGGACGCCGCGCATGTAGTTGTGGGTGCCGTCGATGGGGTCGATGTACCAGCGCGTGCCGGCCTTGTCCTTGGGCTCGACGTCGCCGAACTCCTCGCCGACGATGCCGTGCTTCGGAAATGCCTGCCCGACCTTGTCCCGGAGGCGTTCCTCGATGGAGGTGTCGGCGATGGTGACGAACGTGCGATCCGGCTTGCGCTCGGGGTCCGTCTTCCGGAAGTGCCTGAGCGCGATCGCGTCGGTCTCGACGCACCACGCGAGCGCGGCGTCGACCCAGCCGCGGAGCTCCGCCTCCGGGCCGCGCGCGAGCGAGGCGCTCCACGCGGGGCCGAACTCGATGGCCGTCACGTGCGCGCCGAGCCGAGGCCGAGCACCATCACGACCTGATTCTCGCCCCGTCCGGGTCCCATAGCGGCTCTTTGACAATCTCGAAGCCGATCCACTCGCCGAAGACCTCGACGTCGCCACGGGTCCCGACCGCCGCCTGGTCCGGCGGGAGGTACGCGAAGGCGATCGACCGCTCGACCGCGAAGCCGTAGCCGCCCGACGTGACGCGGCCGACGATCCGCCCGTCGATGCGAATGGGCTCGTTCCCGAGGGCGACCGAGCGCGGGTCGTCGAGGACGAGGCAGCGAAGGCGCTTTCGCGGACCGGCGGCCTTCGCGGCGACGAGCGCATCTCGACCGATGAACTCGCCCTTGTCGAGCTTGACCGCGAACCCGAGTCCCGCCTCATACGGCGTCTCCTCGGGGGTGATGTCGCTGGACCAGACGCGATAGCCCTTCTCGAGGCGCAGCGAGTCGATCGCGCGGTAGCCGCCGGCGACGACCCCGTGCCCCCTGCCCGCGTCCCAGAGGGAGCGCCACAGCGCGCGCCCGTACTCGGAGGGGGCGTACAGCTCCCATCCGAGCTCGCCGACGTACGTGACGCGCAGCGCGAGCACGGGCACGTCGCCGAGCGTGATCTCGCGGGCCGTGAGGTACGGAAAGGCGTCATTCGAGAGGTCGTCCTTCGTCAGTGACTGGACGATGCCGCGGGCGTTCGGGCCCCAGATGCCGAAGCACGCCCGCGCCGACGTCACGTCCACGACGCGAACGTCGGGCGAGCCACCCGCGGGCAGCTGGCCACGGATCCAGCCGAGATCGTGATTGCCGAACGCGGTCCCGGTCACGATCAGGAACCGGTCGGGCGCGAGGCGGGTGACCGTGAAGTCGCACTCGATGCCGCCGCGGCGGTTGAGCATCGACGTATAGGTGATGGAGCCGACCGGACGGTCGATGTCGTTCGCGCAGAGGCGCTGGAGGAACGCGGTCGCGCCGGGACCGTCGATCTCGATCTTGGCAAAGCTCGATTCGTCGAAGATCGCGGCAGCCTCGCGGGTCGCGAGCGCCTCCGCCCCGATCGCCGGCGACCAGTGCTGGCCCGCCCAGCCGCGCGGCCGCAGGGCCTCGAGCTTCTCGCGGGAGGCGACGCCGGCGCCGTCCTCGTTCGGGGTGAACCAGTTGGGCCGTTCCCACATCGACTTCTCGCCGAAGACCGCGCCCAGCGCCGCGACGTCCTCGTAGGCCGGCGAGAACCTCAGCGGCCGCCCGGCGAGCCGCTCCTCGTTCGGATAGTGGATGTCGTAATAGGTCGCGTAGTTTTCGTAGGTTCGCGCCAGCGTCAGCTGCTGCGACGCGTACTGGCCGCCGAACCGGCGGATATCCATCTTCCAGAGGTCGAGCTCCGGCTCGCCCTCGACGATCCAGTGGGCCACCTGCTTGCCGATGCCGCCCGTGCCGGCGATCCCGTGGGCGCAGAACCCGGCGGCGACGAAGAACCCGCGGACTTCGCTCTCGCCGAGGATGAACTCGTTGTCCGGGGTGAAGGCCTCCGGGCCGTTGATGATCCGCGTGACCCCGGCGTCCTCGATCGCGGGAACGCGGGAGATCGCGCCCTGCATGATCGACTCGAACCGCGGCCAGTCCGGGTCGAGCAGGCGATGGTTGAAGTCGCGCGGGATGCCGTCGAGCGACCAGGGCGCAGGGTCGCGCTCGTAGCCGCCCATGCACAGGCCCCCGACCTCCTCGCGGAAGTAGCAGAGCCGGTCGGGGTCGCGCATCGTCGGGAGGGTCGGCACGGCGCCCTCGATGGCGTTCGTGAACAGGTACTGGTGGGCCATCGGGATGATCGGGATGGTCACGCCCGCGAGACGTCCGATCTCCGGCGCATACATGCCGCCGGCGTTCACGACGACGTCGGCCTCGATCGTCTCGCGCTCGCCGCCGTTCGTCTCGACCTCGACGCCCCTCACCCGACCCCGGTCGACGTTGATCCCGACCACGCGCGTGTGCTGGCGAATCTGGGCGCCGCGCGACCGCGCGCCGGTGGCGAGCGCCTGCGCCAGCCCCGACGGATCGAGCCAGCCGTCCGTCGGCAGCCAGACCGCACCGAGGACGCCGTCGAGCGTCATCAGCGGGAACTTCTGCTGCGCCTCCTCGGGCGAGATGAGCTCGAGCGGCAGCCCGAAGGTCTTCGCCCAGCCCGCCTGGCGCTGCAGCTCCTCGAACCGCTCCTTCGTGGAGGCCAGGCGCAGCGAGCCGACCTCGTGCCACGAGACGTCGACGCCGGTCTCGGCCTGCAGGCGCCGGTACAGGTCGGCGCCGTACATCATCATCCGGGTCAGGGTGGTCGTGGACCGGAGCTGGCCGACGAGCCCCGCGGAGTGGAACGTGGAGCCACTGGTCAGCTCCGCCCGGTCGACGAGCACGACGTCCGTCCAGCCGAGATCCGTCAGGTGGTACGCGATCGACGTCCCGCCGACGCCGCCGCCGATGATCACCGCCCGCGCGTGCTCGACCACCGGACCGTGCCCCTCCCGCGCCTCGTCACAAACTGACCGGCGGAGCCTACAGGCTGCGCAGGCCCCCATGGGGCCGGGTCCTGACAGCCGAATGGCACGACACCAGCGGCCCGGGTGTCGCGTCCGCGAGGCGGGCCGGCCCAGTGTCCCGTGACCGTTGCGCACGAGCGGCGACTGCATGCCGGCGCCCGACCGGCTGGACGTCGAAGGAGGCTCATCCATGCGCATCCCCGTCGGCAGGCTCGGCCTGCTCTTTGGCCTGACGGCATGGATCGTCGTCGCGCTGGCGGCGGCCACCCTGGGCAGAACATCAAGTGCGGACGCCGCGCGCGGAGCGCCAGCGAATCGCCAGGCGCTGCACGACCAGATGCGCAGCCTCTGGGCCGGCGACCACATCGTCTGGACGCGCTGTTTCATCGTCAGTGTCGGCACGCTTCCCGAGAACCTGCCCGACACGGACGCGACGACGCTCCGGCTCCTTGCCAATCAGCAGGCGATCGGTGACGCCTTCAAGCCCTTCTACGGCGACGCGGCGGGCGAGGAGCTGTCGGACCTGCTCACCGAGCACATCGTCACCGCCGCCGAGCTCATCGCTGCCGCCAAGGCGCATGACGATGACGCCTTCGCGGACGCATCCACGCGCTGGTACGCGAACGCCCACGACATCGCGGCATTCCTCAATGAGCTCAACGCCGACAGCTGGCCGGTCGCGGCCGTGGAGGCGCTGCTCACGGCACACCTCGACCTCACCCTCGAGGAAGCGGCAGCCCGGTTGGCCGGGGAATACGCGCAGGACGTCGCTGCCTACGACAAGGTCCACGCCCAGATCCTGCGGCTCGCCGACGCCCTCTCCGCCGGGATCATCGCGCAGTTCCCGGAGAGGTTCGCGAGATAGCGAACCCTCGGGATCGGTGCCTCCGGAGCCGAGCCTGCCGTTAGGCTCCGGAGGTGGGCATCGAAGAGGTCGTCGGGCGGTTGTGGCCCGGGCGTGAGATTCGGATCTCCCCCATCGTCGCTGGACTGACGAACCAGAACTTTCGCGTCGACGTGGATGGCAGGCCGTGCTTCGTTCGCCTCCCCGGACCGTCGACCGAGCTGCTGGCGATCGATCGCGGGAACGAGCTGCACAACACGCGAGCTGCCGCGGCGGCCGGTGTCGGACCGAAGGTCCTCGACCACGACCCCGCGAGTGGCGCGCTGGTGCTCGAATGGATCGATGGGCGGACCATGTCAAACGACGCGTTCGCCGAGCAGGGCACGCCCGCGCGGATCGCCGAGGCCCTTCTGGAGCTCCACGCCGGCCCTCGCTTCCGCGACGACTTCAACATGTTCCGGCTGGTCGAGCACTACCTCCGCGTCGTCGACCAGCGCTCGATCCGGATCCCGGACGGCTACCGCGAGGCTTTCCCGAAGGTCGGGCTGATCGAGGGAGCCCTCGCTGCTCGCCCGATCGACTCCGTCCCGTGCCACAACGACCTGCTCGCGGAGAACTATCTCGATGACGGCTCGAGGCTGTGGATCGTCGACTACGAGTACTCGGGCAACAACGACCCGACGTTCGAGCTCGGGAACACGGCCCAGGAGCTGGGCTTCGACGCCGCCCGCCAGGACGAGCTCTGCGCCGCCTACTTCGGCGAGGCCACGCCGGCGCTCCTCGCGCGGATGCGGCTGCAGATGATCATGTCCGACGTCGGCTGGACGCTCTGGGCCGCCATCCAGGCCGAGATCTCCTCGATCGACTACGACTTCTGGGGCTGGGCCGAGGAGCGCTGGGCCCGCGCCTCGAGCGCGTTTCGCCGCGACGAGTTCGAAGGGTTGCTCCACGAGGCAATCGCGCGGTAGGCGACGGCAGCGAGCCGGAGCCGCGACGGCACTCAGTCATGAGCGTCGATCGCCGGCGCCGCCGTCTCGGCGTTCTCTGCGCCGACCGATCGAAGAGCGACCACACCACCGGCGACGATCGTGGCCGCTCCAAGGATCGCGCTCGGCGACATCGCGTCGCCGAAGATGACCGCGCCCACGACGAACGACCAGAGCACGCCCAGGTACCCGAGTGGCGCGAGGTCGCTCGCGGGCGCGAGCCGGAATGCGGAGACGAGCAGCCAGTGTCCGGTCATCGCGAGCACGCCGAGCAGCCCGATCCCGAGCCACTGCCCGAGATCCGGCGCGGTTGACGACGGGAACACGATGACGCCGGCAGTCCCGGCGATCACGCACACCAGCGCGGACCAGAAGACCGTGACCTCGGCCTCGTCGCCGCGGAGGCTTCGCGAGAAGATTGAAAAGAGCGCGTACACGACGGCGAACCCGATCGGGACGAGGAGGCGGAGGTCGAGCGAGGCGACGTCGAGCCCCGTGATCGCGAGGACACCCGCGAAGCCGATGATGGATCCCACGATCCCGACGGTCGGCACGCGCTCGCGCAGGAGCGGTCCCGCGAGCAGCAGCACGAACAACGGGTTGGCGTTGCTCAGCGCGCTGACCGTCCCGATCGGCAGCAGCGCGAGCGCGAAGAAGAAGATCACGGTCGTCGCGAACATCAGGCCGCCGCGGACGAGCTGCAAGCCGAGGTTCCGTGTCCGTGGGAGCCGCCGCGGACCGCGAACGCCGGACACGAGTAGCACCGCGAAGAATGCCGAGAGGTGCCGACCGAACACCACGTCGACGACCGGCGCGTCGGCGACGAGGAACTTCGTGAGGGTGTCCGCGGCGATGAACACCAGGCCGGCGGCGATGTAGATCAGCACGCCCCGCCTCGCCGGCGTGAGCGCGCCGACGCGCGCGAGCGCGCCCGCGGAAGTCATCGAGTCCGGCCGGCTCAGGCCGGCAGGCTGTCGAGGAGCTCGCCCGCGTCGTCGAACCGGATCTCGGCCGGCTCCGCCCTGACATCGCAGTCGTCGCGACCCCGAAGCTCGGCGAGCAGCGGCTCGGACGCGAGGAACCATTCGAGATGCTTGGTGTCGCGGATGCGCGCGATCCGGGCAGTAGCCGGGTCCACGCGCAGGCAGCATGCCAGCGCAAGGTCGAGCCCCCGGCGATCCGAGCCAGCGGTCATGGCGATCCGAGCCCCCTCGGGCGTCTTGGCGGTGACGCAGTTCATGTACGTCTTGGTGGCATCCATGCGCGCGACGGCGCGTTCGTGCACGACGTCGGCCATCCCGATGCCGACGGCATTGCCCTCGGTTTCGTCCGTGAGATCTCTCAGGAAGATGCGCTGGATCGACGTGCCTCGGCCGGTCGGCCCGGAGTAATAGCGGCCGACGACATTGGAATCCATGCCCAGCCCGCTGATGTCCTTGCCGATTCGATCGAGCACGAGGACGTCGAGCTGGGCGAAGGGCAGCCGAGCGAGGTACTCGTCGGCCTCGTCGCGAAGGATCCGCTCGCGAGCGTCGATGGCCGCAGCCGGCACGGCCTCGATCCGGCGCAGTCGCGCATAGCCGTTCTCGACCAGGGCAATTCCGAAAGGAATGGGCGCCCTCGCCAGCGTGAACGCGGCGACGGTGGGGATGAGCTCCGCGAAGGCATCGAAGCCGCGAGCGTGAAAGGTGTCGGCGCCCTTCTGCTTCCCGAGCCCGATCGCGATCATCTTGAGCAGCCCGCTCTCGACCGGCCCGCTGAAATCTGTGTGCGGCTTCACTCGGTTGATCGGGATGATCGCGTCCGCCTGCTCCTTGGCGACGCGGTCGATGAACACCGGGACACCGTCTTCGACCTCGCCGAGGCGGATCGTGTCCATGCTCGAGCGGATCTCGCAGCCGATCCGGGCCTCTGTCACGCCGAGGGACGCGAGAACCTCGACTTGGCCTTCTGCCGTCGCGCCGCCGTGGCTGCCCATGGCGGGGACCACGAAGACCTCGGCGCCGGCGGCGCGAACCTCGCGAACCGCCGCGGCCACGACCTGGTCGATCCGATCGATCCCACGGCTGCCGGCGGCGAGGGCGACACGCATGCCTGCCCGAATGGAGCCCGAAACCGCCGCCATCGCGTCGTGGACGGCAGCGGCCACGTCCTCGATCTCCGTGGCATCCAGGGTCCGATGGACGAGGGCCCACGGAGGCAGCCGGTCGTGACGGAAGACCTCGAGCGGGTCGGCCACGGACGGACCCGGAATTGGGGCCGTACCGGCATCGTCGAAGGTCGGGATCGGCGCCGGCTTCACGTCAGATGGTCATCGCGCTGAAGCCGCCGTCCACGCGCACGATCGCGCCGGTCACGAAGCCGGACGCGGCCTCGGACGCCAGCCAGACGACCGTGCCGACGAGCTCCTCGGGCTGACCCAGCCGGCGCGCCGGCGTATGCCCGATGATCGCCTTCAGCCGGTCCTCCGAGAGCAGCTTGCGATTCTGCTCCGCGGGAAAGAAGCCCGGAGCGACGGCGTTCACGCGGATCCGGTACGGCGCCAGCTCGAGTGCCAGGTACTGCGTCAGGTTGTTGATCCCAGCCTTGGCGATCGAGTAGGTCAGCACCCGCGACAGCGGCGGACCCGACGACGCCGAGGAGATGTTCACGATCGACCCGCCGGCGCCGCGGTCGATCATCGCCTTGGCAAACACCTGGCATGCGAGGAACGCGGACGTGAGGTTCGCATCGAGCAGGTGCTGCCACTCCTCCAGCTGGATCTCGAAGAACGGCGTCGAGCTGTTGACGCCGACCGAGTTCACCAGGATGTCCAGTGGCCCGAGCTCTCGCTCAACCTCTGAGGCTGCCCCGCGGATCGCGGCAAGGTCCGTCGCATTGACGTTGATCGCGACTGCGGTCCCGCCGGCGGCCGCGATCGATGCGACGCGCGCGGCACCTCGCTCCGCAGACCGGCCGAGCACGGCGACGGACGCGCCCGCCGCCGCCAGGCCTTCACAGACGGCACCGCCGAGGACGCCAGTCCCGCCGATCACGACGGCGACGCGGCCTGTCAGGTCGAACAGGTCAGTGGGCTTCATCCCCTGTGGGCCTCCCGGCTGCGCACGGCGGCGCTTGTTGCGGCTACGCTGTCCGAGGGTCTACTGTAGGACAATCAAGCAATCCCCACGTGCCCCGGAGGACCGTCCCGCCGTGACAACGTACGTGTTCCACGCGCGTGATGCCATCCGCTACCGCTTCCCGACGCACACCAATGACCTGCTCATGGATCGCGCCGACGCGGCGACGTCCGAGGCGTTCTTCGTGATCCTCGAGCCTGGCGAGGCGCCGCCGTTTCACGTCCATCCGGACGCCGAGCAGGTGTTCTACGTCCTTGAGGGTACGGCGGAGATGACCGTCCGGGAGGCCGGCGGCCCGGCAACCGTGGCGCTCGCGCCCGGTGACTTCGTTCGCACGCCGCCGGGCCTCTACCACGCGGTCAGGAACACCGGCACGCGCCGTTTCACGTACCTCTCGATCGACTGCTTCACCGGCGCTCCAACCGCTGGCGAGCCGACCTGGGACGACCATGTCCGGGCGATGTGTGAGCTGAACGGCTGGGACTTCGATGCCGTGAAGCTCGGCACCGTGACCGACGGCTCCGGGGCCCTGGACTCGGAAAACGCAGGGGCGTGACGTGATCGAGCGCGTGGCCGATCTCGCCATCTCGCCGCAGCCGTACGCCGACTACCGCCCGATCTTTGAGACCAACCGCCTGAACGTGACCCATGTCTCCGTCCACCCCGGTGAGACTGTTCCTGCCCACACCCACCAGGACGAGGACCAGATCTACTGGGTGCAGTCGGGTGAGGGCTTCGTCGAGCTCGCGGGCGAGCGGACGGAGGTCGCGGCCGGGAGCGCGGTGATGATCCCGCTCGGCACCGAGCACCTCATCACGAACACCGGCACGGGCCAGCTCGACTACGTGTTCTTCGTCGTGTTCGTGCCGGAGCGAGCGTGATCGAGGTCCGGCGCGACAGTCTTCGAACGGTCGTCCTCCCCGATCGCGCGACCATGGCGCGAGCCGCCGCGACACATGCGGCTGAGCGCCTGCGCACGATCCTGGCGGAGCAGGACCGGGCGCGCGTCATCTTCGCCGCCGCGGCCTCGCAGGCCGAGATGCTCGACGCGCTTGCGCGCGAGGTTGGGATCGATTGGTCGCGGGTCGAGGCCTTCCACCTCGACGAGTACGTCGGCCTCCCCAAGGGACATCCCAGGTCTTTCGGCCGGTGGCTCGAGGACCACATCTGGTCGCGGGTCGATCCGGGACGGGTCGAGCTGATCGACGGTGGCAACCCGGATCCCGCGGCGGAGTCGCTCCGCTATGCGGCGCTCCTCGATGACGGTGGCATCGATTTCGGCCTGATCGGGATCGGGGAGAATGGCCACCTGGCCTTCAACGATCCGCACGTCGCCGACTTCGAGGATCCGGAGACCGTGAAAACCGTGGAGATCGACGACACGAGCCGGCACCAGCAGGTTCGCGACGGCGCCTTCCCCGCGTTCGAGGACGTCCCGCGGCTCGCGCTCACGGTGACGATGTCGGCGATCCTCGGCGCGCGTTCGCTCTCGGTGGTCGTGCCTGGCGCCCAGAAGGCCGAGGCAGTCAGCCGCACCCTCGACGGCCCGATCGAGACCGCTTGCCCGGCGTCTGCGCTGCGCCGGCATCCAGACGCCGTGCTGTTCGTGGACGAGCCCGCCTACTCGCTGGTGCCGGCATGACGATGACGAGCAGCCAGCTCGCGATCCAGGGCGGCGACCCGGTCCGGACGACGCCGATCGGGCAGTGGCCCGAGTTCGGCCGCGAGGAGGAGGAGCTGCTCCTGGCGGCCCTCCGTTCCGGCAAGTGGGGCTCGCTCGATGGCACATACGTCGACGAGTTCGAGCGGCGGTTTGCGGAGTTCCAGGCCGCAAGGTTCGCCGTCACGACGGTCAACGCCACGATGGGGCTCGCGGTTGCCTACAAGGCGATCGGGCTCGAGCCCGGCGACGAGGTGATCGTCCCGGCGTATACGTTCATCGCCACCGCGAGCGCGGCGTTGATGATCGGGGCCATTCCGGTCTTCGCCGACGTCGATCCGGAGACCCTGCTCATCAGCCCCGACAAGATGGACGCGGCGGTGACGCCGCGGACGAAGGCCGTCGTGCCCGTCCATCACGGCGGCTCCCCGGTCGACATGGACGCGGTCCTCGAGGTCGCGCAGCGGCGCGGCTTGCGCGTCGTCGAGGATGCTGCGCAGGCCCACGGTGCCGCCTGGCGCGGCCGCCCCGTCGGTGCGATCGGGGATGTCGGCGTGTTCAGCCACCAGTCCTCGAAGATGCTCACCGCCGGAGAAGGCGGCACGATGGTCACGAACGATCCCGAGATCGACGAGCTCCTGTGGTCGTACAGGAACGTCGGGCGGCGGCGCGGCGGCGAGTGGTACGAGCATGTGCGGCTCGGCTGGAACCTCCGGATGACCGAGTTCCAGGCGGCCGTCCTGCTGGCCCAGCTCCAGCGCTTCCCGGGGCAGCAGGCCCGGCGAACGGAGGCGGCCGCGTACCTGACGGAACGGCTGCGCGAGATTCCGGGGGTCGTGCCGCTGGAGGTCCCGTCCGGCGTCACCGCCCACAGCTGGTACACGTACCACTGGCGCTGGCTCGGCGCACGCCAGGGCGGCGTCGACAAGTTCGAGTTCGCCAGGGCGCTCCGCGCTGAGGGCGTGCCGGTCCTCCAAGGCTATGTGCCGATCAACCGGAACGAAGCCGTCCGCGCCGAGATCAAGCGGCTCGGCGGCGCAGAACCCAATGCATGCCCCGCAGCCGAGAAGGCGGACGCGGAGGAGATCCTGGCCTTCTCCTCGCCCATCCTGATGTCCACGGACGCCGATCTCGACGACGTCGTCCGGGCGGTCGAGAAGGTCGCGCGGTACCGCGGATGAGCGCGGGCGGCGCTGGCGGCCGCGCCAAGCCGATCGGGTTCGGGCTGATCGGGGCTGGCGCGATCTCGACGCAGCACCTGGAGGCTCTTGACGCCATCCCGGGAGCCCGGATCGCCGCCATAGCGAGCGCCTCGAGCGACAAGGCGAAGGCAGCCGGCGAGCGCTGGGGAGTCCCCTGGACGACGAACATCGACGAGCTGCTGGCACGCGCCGACGTGGACGCGGTGTCGATCGCGACGCCGTCGGGCCTGCATCCTGGAGAGGCCCTCGCGGCGTTGCGGCATGGCAAGCACGTCCTCGTGGAGAAACCGATCGCCCTCTCGAACGCGGGGGCGCGGCAGGTCGTGGAGGAGGCGAAACGGCGCGGGCTCGTGGCGGGCACCGTCTCGCAGCGGCGCTTCGAGCCGACGGTCCGGGCCGTTCGCGACGCGGTCACCGGCGGGGCGCTCGGGAAGGTCGCGATGGTTGTCGCTGAAGGCTTCTACTTCAGGCCGCAGAGCTACTACGACAGCGCACCCTGGCGCGGCACGATCGAGCTCGATGGCGGCGTCCTCATGAACCAGGCAATCCACACGATCGACCTGCTGCGGTGGATCGGCGGACCCGTGGACCGGGTGAGCGCGAACGTGGCGACGATCGGCCATCAGATGGAGGCCGAGGACACAGCGTCGGTGAGCCTGCGCTTCGCGAGCGGTGCACTCGGCGCGATCCTCGCGACGACGTGCGCCGCGACTGAGCTCCCCACGGAGCTGCGCATCCACGGCGAGCGCGGCTTGATCAGGCTGGTCGGCGAAGACGTCGCCGAGTGGGAGGTCCCGGATCGCGCGAAGCCCCCCGCCGATGCGAAAGCTGGCGCCGACGGCGTAGCCGCCGCGACCGCGACCTGGGGCACGAACGCGGTGGGCTACGTGCGCCAGTACACCGATTTCATCGCGGCCATCCGCGACGGTCATGCCCCTGCGGTGACCGCCGAGGACGGCGCGGCCGCGGTCGAGATCGTGCTCGCCGCGTACCAGTCGAGCCGGACGGGAGCTGCAGTCGAGCTCACAGGAGGACGGACATGAAGGTCGGCGCCGCGAGGGCGGAGATCACGCCGGAGCTCGGGCTGATCATGGAGGGCTACGACGTCCGCAAGGACGGAGCGAAAGGCGTCCATGACCCGCTCATGGTTCGCGTCCTCGTGGCCGAAGGGCCCGACGCCACCGTCGCGCTGATCGTGGCCGATCTGATCCAGATCGATCCCCCGCTGCAGGAAGTCGTCGCGGCCGAGGTCCTGCGCCGAACCGGCATCGCACGCGAGCAGATCCAGCTGGTCGGCACGCACACGCACAGCGGCCCGATGCTGCGCGAACCCTCGCCGGTCGTGGACGGCATCGGCAAGATCATCGCCGACACCGTTGAAGAGGCCTGGCGGACTCGGCGTGAGGCCCACGCTGCGGTGGGAATCGGCACGGTCACAGGCATCGGCGCGAATCGCCGGCCCAACGGCGGCCCGGTCGACGACCGCGTGACGGTCACCCGCTGTGACGCGGTCGATGGGTCGCCCATCGCGACGCTCGTGAACTACGGCTGCCACCCGACGACGCTCGGCCCGAACAACTATCTGTATTCCGCCGACTATCCCGGCGTGGCCTGCCGCGCCATCGAGGCCGCGGTCGGCGGCGT
>DASTIE010000177.1:0-67470 GCA_035717865.1 Candidatus Limnocylindrales bacterium | reverse complement strand
GGGCGCCGGCGCCCGCAAACCCAGGGACATCCAGCCCGGCGCGTTGCCGACGCCGCGGCGCAAGGCCGAGCGCGTCCCGATCGTCGGGCCGCCGCGTCCGCCGGTTCGCACCGGCATCGCGGTGGGCGTCGGCCTCGCCGTCATCGTCAGCGTCATCGCGATCGGCCTGCTCGCACTGGAGCTCCTGCCATCCGCGACCATCACGCTGAACCCGCGATCGCAGGCGCTCGGGCCGATCGACATGACCGTCGAGGCCAGCGAGGACGTGACCGTCCCGGACGCCGCCTCGCTGGCCATCCCGGCGCGCCGCTTCACGTTCCCGGTCGAGGCCTCGCAGACGTTCCCGGCGACCGGCGTGCATGTCGAGCTGGTGAACGCCACCGGCACGGTCACGTTCTCGAACTTCGACACCGGCCGCGCGATCCGCGTGGAGGAGGGCGTCGTCCTTTCGACGGAGGACGACATCGAGTTCCGGACGCTCGACACCATCACCCTGCCCAACGCCACGATCCAGTTCCCGTTCACGATCGTGCCGTCGACCCGGGACGTGGCCGTGGAGGCCGTCGAGGCGGGGCCCGACGGCAACGTCGGCAACAACACCATCACAGAGGTGCCGAAGGGCGTGAACCGCCGGCTGCTCCGGGTCACGAACGTCGAGGCCACCAGCGGCGGTGCGCGAGCCGAGAGCCCGGAGGTGACCAAGGAGGACGTCGAGGCGGCGAAATCCGCGCTGGTGGCGGCGCTCACCGCCGAGCTCGATCGAAAGGTCGCCGCGAACGAGGGCGTCCCTGCCGGGATCACGCTGTTCCCCGAGACGCGCAGCGTGGGCGAGGCGCAGTACTCCGTCGATCCCGAGTCGCTCGTCGGCGGCGCGCTCGCGGAGTTCGACCTCGCCGCGACCGCCGAAGGCGCGGCGCTGGGCGTCGACCCGGCGCCGATCCAGGCGATCGCCGAGGCGCGGCTGGCGGCCCGCGTGACCGAGGGCTGGTCGGTCCAGCCCGGCTCGGTGACCTCGGAGATCGGGACGCCCGCCGTCCTCGGCACCACGATCGCCTACCCGGTCTCGATCCGCGCCATGCAGGTCCACGACGTCGACGAGGCGGCGCTCCTGGCGTCGGTGAAGGGCCTCGGGCTGCCGGAGGCGCGGTCCCGCCTCGACGACTTCGGCGACGTGGCGATCGAGGTCTGGCCGGACTGGGTCACGAAGATCCCGACGCGTGCCGACAGGGTCACGCTGAACCTGGCGGCGCCGCAGCCGTCGGCGGCGCCGTGACGGGCGACCGCGACGGCGCCAGCATCGGTGGCGGCAACCCCGGTGGACGCCTGCTCGGCATCGACCTCGGGGAGCGGCGGATCGGGCTCGCGGTGGCGGACGCGGACGGCTTCGCGGCGCGGCCGCTCGCGACGGTCAACCGCGCCGCCTCGAAGGCGCCGGCCGATGACGCGGCCACGCTGGCGAGATTCGTCGCGGAGCAGAGCATCGCGGAGCTCGTCGTCGGGCTGCCACTGGAGGCGAGCGGCGCGCACGGCCCGATGGCCGAGGCCGCGACCACGTGGGCGAGCGCCGTCGCGGAGCGGCTGCAGCTGCCCGTGGCGCTCCGGGATGAGCGGCTCTCCAGCCACCTCGCCGAATCCCGCCTCGGCCCGATGCCGCGCGGCCGCTCCGGCGGACCGCCATCGCGAACCCAGCGGGACAGGTATCGTGAAAAGGTGGATCGAGAGGCCGCCGCGATCATCCTCCAGGACGAGCTCGATGCGCGGCTCGAAGCCAGGCGCGTGACCGGGTGACCGTGCGCAGCGGCCGCGGGCCGCGAGAGCCGGAGATGCCGTCGTGGCGCGCCTCCGACGGGCGGGGCAACCCGCCGGTCTACCCCCGGCGCCGCAACGGCAACGACGGCCGTGGCTTCCGGCTCCCCGGGATCCTCAAGTTCCTGATCTTCGCCGGCGTCCTCGGCGGGATCGTCCTGATCGCGCTCCTCACGGTCTTCCGGCCGCTGGCTCGCGCCGGCATCGTCGACTGGGCCTGGAACAACCCCGGCGCCATCACCCAGTTCGGGTTCGTGGGCGAGATGGTCCGCGAGGACCTGGGAACCGCGGTGACGGCGCCCGCGGGAACGGACGCCACGGAGTCCGTCTTCACGGTCGAGGCGGGTGACACGGTCTTCACCATTGCGCCGCGGCTGGTGCAGGGCCGCTACGTCGCGAGCGAGCGGGCCTTCCTCTACAGCGCGCTGACCTCCAACCTCAAGCTGTCCGCCGGCAACTTCCTGCTTCGCGGCAACATGAAGCCCTCGGAGGTCGCGGATGCGCTCGTCCGGGCGCGCGTCGTGATCACGACCCTCGACCTGACGTTCCGCGAAGGGCTCCGGATCGAGCAGATGACCGCGCTCCTCCAGACGAAGGAGTCCGGCGTCGACCCGCAAGCGTTCTACGACCTCGCGACCCACCCGCCAGCCGAGCTCCTCGACGACTTCGAGTGGCTCAAGGCCATCCTCCCGGAGGGCGCGAGCCTGGAGGGCTTCCTCTACCCGGACACGTACCAGATCGTGACGTCGTCGAACGGCGGGAATGTCGCCGTCACCGATGCCGAGGCGCTGGTCAGGTTGCTGCTGAACCGCTTCCACGAGGTCGTCGGCGACGACCGGATGAAGGTTCCCAAGAGCCGCGGTCTCGACTTCTACCAGGTCGTCACCCTGGCCTCGATCGTCGAGCACGAGGCGATCCTCGACGAGGAGCGGGCCCTGATCGCCGGGGCCTACCAGAACCGGCTCGACGGGCTGCGCGGGACGGCCAGGATCCTCAATGCCGACCCGACGGTGACCTACGCCAAGGACACGATGGAGCTCGCGAAGCTGCCGTTCGAGCAGTGGAAGGATTACTTCTTCTGGAAGGTGCCACCGAGCCCGCTGGCGGACTTCCGGGTCGACAAGGCGCTCCGCGGCTACCAGACCTACCAGGTCGGCGGCCTCATCCCGGGCCCAATCTCGACCCCCAGCCTGAAATCGATCGACGCCGCGCTCGAGCCGGACCAGGAGGACGGCTACCTGTACTTCGTCGCGATTCCCGATACGAAGGAGCACGCGTTCGCCAAGACGCTGTCCCAGCACAACGCGAACCTCCGCAAGTACGGCTACCTGTGAGGCCCATTCGATGACCGAGACGACCGACCGGCTCCAGCTCGGGAAGCGCCTCCGGATGCTCCTGCCTGACGCGTGGCCGACGCCCGCCGACTTCCCGGCGCCGCCGACCGCGGCCGATCGCGAGCGCTGGGCAGAGGCGGATCGGGCGGCGAGGCCGGAGCGCCTCGCACGGCTGCGGGAGCGGATGGGCCGCGAGGGCGTGGACGGCTACTTCGGGCTGCGCTGGGAGCACATGCGCTACCTCACCGGCCTGCCCTTCGACGAGAGCGAGGTCGCGGGTTCCGGCGAGTCGGGCAAGTTCCTCATCGGGATGTCCGAGGTCTGGCTGGTCGCCGACTCGCGCTACACGATCGCCGCCCGGCGCGAGGCGCCCGACACGACCCTGTACGAGGTCTTCGCGCAGCTCCACGAGTTCTGGCGGGACCTCGTGACGAGGGCCGGCGTGAAGCGCGTCGCGATCGAGGCCATGACCGTGCCGCATCTCACCTGGGAGCGGCTCCAGCAGGCCGCGCCGGAGGTCGAGCTGGTGCCGGTCGAGGGCTGGGTCGAGGCCCAGCGCCAGCACAAGGAGCCGAGCGAGCTGGAGCGCGTCGCCGCCGCGAGCGCCGTCGCGGACCGAGCCCTGGCGTCGCTGCTGCCGTCCATCCGACCGGGCGTGACCGAGATCGAGCTGGCGCTGGACCTGGAGTGGCGGATGCGAACCTCCGGCGCCGACCGGCTCGCCTTCGACGTGGCCTGCCTCGCCGGCGCCGAGGCGGCGCTGCCGCACGGGGCGCCGGGCCGCCGGCAGGTCGAATCCGGCGCGGTGCTGCTGTTCGACTTCGGCGCCCAGGTGGAGGGCTACCGCAGCGACATGACGCGAACGCTGTTCGTCGGCGAGCCGCAGGAGCGGGACCGCGAGGTGTATCGCGTGGTCGCGGCGGCGCAGGACATCGTGTTCGACCGACTCGAGGAGGCCGTGGCGGCAGCCCAGCGCGGCGAGGAGATGCCCACGGGCCCGGAGATGGACCAGCTGGCGCGCGACCTCATCGAAGCCGACGGGCGGTTCCCGGTCTACGGCCACGGCCTCGGGCACGGAATCGGGCTCGCGACGCACGAGCTGCCCGGCCTCGGCCGCCGCAGCCCGGACCAGCCGCTCCCTCGGCGCACCGTCTTCTCCGTGGAGCCCGGGATCTATCTCGAGGGCGAGACCGGCGTGCGGATCGAGGATCTCGTCGTCGTCGACGTCGATGCCGGCCGCGTGGACCGGGTCACGCAGTTCCCGCGCGACGAGGTCGTCGTCGGGGTCTGACACTCCCGCCCGCGTACAATTCGCCGACCGAATCGACCACGAGACGGCGCCGCCGCGCGCCCTCCTCCTGAACCACTGGAGCCCACCCGACCATGATCAGCACCGGCGAGCTGCGCAAGGGCGTGACCATCGAGCTCGACAACGAGCTCTGGCAGATCCTCGACTACCACCACATCAAGATGGGCCGCGGCTCTGCCCAGGTCCGGATCACGCTCCGCAACGTCCGTCGCGGCCAGACGATCGAGCGCTCGTTCCAGGCCGGCACGAAGTGGCCGCGCGCCCAGATGGAGAACCGGCCCGTCCAGTTCCTGTACCGCGACGGCGACGACTACCACTTCATGGACACCGATTCGTACGACCAGTTCATGCTCCGCGCGGACCAGCTCGGCGAGTCGACGAAGTTCATGAAGGACGGCATGACGCTCGACCGGACGAGCTACCACGGCGAGACGATCGGCGTCGAGCTGCCGGTCACCATCGACCTCAAGGTCGAGACCACCGAGCCCGGCTTCGCCGGCGACACCGCCCAGGGCGCCCGCAAGCCGGCGACGACCGAGACGGGCCTCGTGGTCCAGGTGCCGCTCTTCGTGAGCGAGGGTGACACGATCCGCGTCGACACCCGGACGGGCGAGTACCAGACCCGGCTCTGATCTCGCGGCGGGCGCGCGCGAGGCGCGTCTGAAAGACTCGCGACACGGGACGCGGCGTTCGTTGCCGCCATCTTCATGGTGCGCGGACGCACATTGATGCTGGCAACGTCCGCGGCAGCCCGATGCATGTGGACCGCCTCCAGGTCGCGCTAGTGGGACAGGAGGACCGGTACATGACGCGCATCCGGTACGTCTTCGGCCTGTGCGCCGCGGCCCTCCTGATCGCGGCCCAGCCCGCGTTCGCGGCCAGCCCAGTCCCGAGCATGGATCACGAGCACGGCAGCGGCGAGGCCGGCAGCTCGTCGCTCAGCAGCCCTGCGGCGGAGCTGCGCGTCATGCTGGACCGCCTGCTCGCGGAGCATGCCTTCCTGACCATCGAGCAGATGCGGAGCGGCCTGACCCACGCCCCGGACCTCGCGGCCGCGGCGAAGGCAGTCGAAGCGAACTCGACCGACGTCGCCGCGGCGATCGGCTCGATTTACGGCGATGCCGCGATCGAGCCGTTCGGCGAGATCTGGCGGGCCCACATCGGCCACCTGGTCGACTACGCCGTCGCGATCGGCAAGGACGACCCTGACGCCGCCGAGCAGGCGGTGGACGGCCTCGCCGTCTACCGCCAACGCATCGCCAAGTTCCTGACCGACGCCAATCCGGGCGTCGACCTCGGTGGGATCACCGACGCGCTCGACATGCACACCGCGCAGCTCATCGCATTCATCGACGCCGAGCACCAGGGCGACCATGCCGGCGCATACGACATCGAGCGCGAGGCCTACCCGCACATGTTCCACGTCGGCGACGCGCTGGCGAAGGTGATCGCGAATCGGTTCCCCGAAGAGTTCAGCGGGGTCGACGTCGCGTACAGCGCTGCCGGCACCCTGCGGGTCACGCTCGACCGCGTGCTCGCCGAGCACGCCTTCCTGGCCGCCGAGGTCATGCGGTCCGGGATCGCGAACGATCCGTCGTTCGAGGCGGGCGCCGCTGCTGTCAGCGGTAACTCCGCGGACCTCGAGGGCCTCATCGGCGCGGCCTACAACGACGCGGCGGCCGCTTCGTTCCGGAAGCTCTGGGACAGCCACATCACGGCATACGTCGAGTACATCCAGGCGGCTCGGGCGAACAACGCGGCGGGCAAGGCGGCGGCAACTGACCAGGTCGACCAGTACGTCGCGCAGATCGCGGGCTTCCTCGCCGGCGCCAACCCGCGCTTCGACGCGAATGACCTCTCAGCGATGTTCCGCGAGCACGCCCGTCACCTCATCACGCAGGTCGACGCGTTCGAGGCCGCGGACTACGACAAGAGCTACGCGATCATGCGCGAGGGGTACAGCCACATGTTCGACGCGGGCGAGGCGCTCGCGACCGGCATCGCCGGCCAGATGCCGGACAAGTTTCCATCCGATGTCGCCGCTCCCGCGACCGATGCGATGGCGGGGCACGGCATGGAAGCGCTGCCCCTGCTCCTGGTCGTCCTGACCGCGCTCGCGGGCGCGGCGACCGGTGCCTGGGCGTTGCGCCCGAGGAGTCTCCGCGGCCGCAGGTGGGGCTCCGCGCGGCGGGACTGAGCCATGGCATCGCGACGCAGGACGGCCAGGGCCGGCCGATCGACCCGGACGTCGGGAGGCTCGGCCGCGCCCCCGGCACCGAAGGCCAGCGACGCACGCCCCTCGCGGACACCGAAGGCCGTCGAGGTGCGCCCTGCGCCGGCACGGGTCACGTGGGTCCAGCTCGTGGAGCGGACGGCGCCGGCAGGGATCGTCCTGGCCGCCGGCATGGCGTTCGTTGCGGCCGTGCTTTGGCTGACCGGCGGCTCCCTCGTTTTGGAGCGTGAGCCCCAGGGCGTCGCAGCGCCGGCACCGACGGTCGCGTGGGAGGATCTCGAGAGCCCGGGACAGGCCGTCGGCGGATTGACTAAGGACGTCGAGACGTTCGATTCGCTGCCGATCGACAGCGGCCCACCATCGGATTGGACGTCGAGTGGCGGTGGCGCGGCCGCAGTCGTGCCGCTTCCCACGAGTGTCGACCGGAGCCTCCGGCTGACCTCGAGCCCGAGCGGGGACGCCTCGTTCGTGTGCCGAGCCGTCGCCACGCCCGAGGAACGCGTGATCCAGGTGTCGCTCGACGTTTTGCTGGGACCGGCGGTCCCGGACGGCGCGACCGTCATCAACGTTGCCGAAGGTGACACCACGATTGCCGCAGTCAGCACACGTGAGGGGACGATGGAGGTCACCTCGGAGAACGGCGCCATCCAGGTCGCGCAGAACACCCCGACCCCGGGCCTGCAGGGCACCACCGACTGGCTCCACCTGGACCTTACGGTCACGGGGGCGGCAGACTCGCTGTGCATCCTGTCGCCGGAAGGCCCCGCGGGTTGGATCGCCGTCGACAACGTCGCCGTCATCTCGTGAGCCGGTCGATCGACCCACCGTTTCCCTCGCCAGGCCGCCGCGCTGTTGCGGCGCGAGTCCTCGCCGCGGGCCTGCTGGCAGCAGTCACGATCGGCTGCGGCTGGGCAACCGGAGCGGGCGCGGACGCCACTGTCTCCCCGCCCAAGGCGTCGACGTTCGCGTCGGCCGCCCGCGCCCCAGACAACACCATGAGCGCGCTCGCGGCGAACAGCATGGCGCTGCCGACGCTGCTCCCGGAGTCGATCCGCGATCGTGTCCCCACACGAGTGCGGATCCGCGACCTCGGGATCGACCTTCCCGTCGTCGACCCGCCGGCCGACCCCGCGCACTACCCGTACTGCAACGTCGCGGAGTTCCTCCCGACGCTGTCAGTGCCGGGGCGGCCCGGCACGACATTCCTGTACGCGCATGCGCGAGCCGGCATGTTCCTCCCCATCCTCGAAGCGTCCATGGTCGCCGGCGGCCGCGCGCTGGTTGGGACGACGGTCCAGGTCTTCACCAGCGATGACCGCCTCTTCGAGTACCGCATGGCAGAGGTCGAGCGACACGTCACGTCGCTCGACGCGGCCTTCCGGGAAACGGCCGAGCAGCTCGTGCTCCAGACCTCGGAGGGCCCGCATGGCACGGTCCCGAAGACGATGGTCATCGCGAAGCCCAACGGTGAAAGGCCCGCGGCGCACGAAGAGGCGCACCCGGAGGCGAAACCAGTGCGCTGCGACCCCTAGCAGGCGCTCGTCAAGACGGTTCGACACCTCGGGTCGCTGGCGCGCGCCGATCAGGCGGCCGAGCCGCCTCCGAGCGCCCCTAGGCCGTACGTCAGCAACGCGAACACGGCGGCGAGCAGCAGCAGCATCGGGAGCAGCCGTGGCCTGAGCGCCCGCCCGACCTGCCCCTTCGCGCGATCGCCCAGCCGCTCGCGCACGTCCAGCAGCGGCTGTGCCGCGTCGCCGGCGACGCTCCTGCCGTCGGCCATGCGGCGGCGCACCTGCGCGACGGCCACGGTGACCTCCGCGCGCAGGCGATCGTCCGAATCTCGCGGGAGGATCGCCTCGGCCGCGACGTGGAGGGCCGGGAGATCACCGCCGCCGCCCGCGCGCCAGCTCACGAGGTCCTTGAGCGCCGCGACCTCGAAGCGCTCCCACGGCGTCGTGGCGCGCTCGTCCATCCTGTCGACCAGCCGGCCCGCCTCGTCGAGCTGCTCCGCGAGCAGCAGCACCTCGACGCGAAGGGCCGCCTCGTCCAGCCTGTCGACACGCTCGGGCCGCTCGGCGAGCCAGCGCAGCGCGGCGTCGCGGGACGTGGGGACGGATCGGCCGGTGACCTGGCGCGCACGCGCGAGCTCCCACTCGCCGAGCCAGCTGAAGGCCTCGAACGCGCGGCGGCTGCGCGCGGGCATCGAGCGGACGTACGCCTCGGTGGCGACGACCGACGCGACGAGGCTGGGGAGCCCGAGCTGGACGAGCAGGTGGGCGTCGCGCGGGATCAGGAACGGGACGACGATCCAGACGAGCACGAAGGCGCCGAGCATCGACAGCTCCGGCAGCCCGAACGGCCCGACCATCCCCGGCTCGCGGATGGCCATCGCGATCGAGCCGAGGGCGCGCGACCCGGGCTGGCCGGCCGGCGCCGCGATGTCCGGCGCGGCCGGTGGCGGATCACCGCGGGCGGCGAGTGCCAGCCCGACGAGGCATGTCACGGCGCCCCCGGCGAGCCAGAGCCACCCCGCCTCGGTCATGGCGCCCGACGAGGGCGTCGGGGACAGCAGGAGGAGGATCCACGCAACGAGGATCGGGAACCCGGCGCCCAGGATCAGCCAGCCGGCCTGCGCCCGCCGGCCCGCCCGCCACCGCCCGATCACGATCGCCCCGAGGACGACGACGAGCGGCGTGGCGATCGCCACGTCCGGCGCGAACAGCACCATGGTGCCCAGGCTCGCGGCACCGGCGACGCACAGCTCCGCGGCCAGTCGCGGCCCGATCTCGCGGCCCTGCATCCGCCGGCTCGCGGCGAACGCCACGCTCGCGAGGAAGACCGCCGGGACGATGAAAACCGCAAGGGCGACGGACACCAGGAGCTCCGTTCCGGCGAGCCGTTCGAACTCCGTGAACATCCAGGCGACGATAGCGGGCCGCTTGCCGCCGTAGGATCACGAAATGGAGACCGGAGCAGGCGCGGCACCGGGAGCGGGCGGGACCGTCCCCGGCGCAGGCGGCGCCGTCACTACGGGGGCGGGCGCCGCCCCACCCGACGCACTGCGCATCTTCTCGGTCGGCGAGGCGGCACGCGCGATCGCGTCGACCGTCAGGGCAGACGAGCAGCTTCGCGACCTGTGGGTCGAGGGCGAGGTCGGGCGCGTCACGATCTCCTCGGCGGGCCATGCGTACTTCACGCTGAAGGACGAGCGCGCGCAGCTCCAGTGCGTGTGGTTCCGGGACGATCGCGTTCGATCGCCGTTCCAGCCGCAAACGGGCCTGCGGGTCGTCGCGCACGGCCGGGTGGACGTGTACGAGGCGCAGGGCGCGCTGCAGCTGTACGTCGACTCGATCCAGCCCAGCGGGGTGGGGGACCTCGCGATCCGGTTCGAGCAGCTGAAGGCGAACCTCGCGGCGGAGGGCCTGTTCGCGTCGGAGCGAAAGCGCGCGCTGCCGTCTCGCCCCCGTGTCGTCGCCGTCGTGTCGTCGCCGACGGGCGCGGCCTGGAAGGACGTCTGCCAGGTGTTCGCGCGGCGGTGGCCGCTGACGAGGGTGGTGCTCGTGGCGTGCCAGGTCCAGGGCGACGGCTCGGCGGAGTCGATCGTCCGGGCGCTCCGACGGATCGAGAAGCACGTTGCGGCGCTGGGTGCGGAAGGTCGCGCGGCGGAGGCGCCCGCGGTCACGATCGTCGCACGCGGCGGCGGCTCGATGGAGGACCTCTGGTCGTTCAACGACGAGCGGGTCGTGCGCGCGATCGTTGGGCACTCGCTACCGGTCGTGAGCGGGGTGGGTCACGAGGTGGACGTCACGCTCACGGACTTCGCCGCGGACGTGCGCGCCGCCACTCCCACCGCGGCGGCGGAGCTCGTGATCCCAGACCGGGTCGAGTACGCGAGCGCGCTGGCTCGCGGCGCCGATCGGATGCGCGTCGCGGGCACGCGCGTGCTGGTCGCCGCACGGCGCGACCTCGAGGCGGAGCGCCGGGTGCTCGACCGGCTGAATCCCGCCGTGCGCCTCGCCGCCACGCGCCAGCTCGCGAGCGACCTGCTGGATCGCGCAACCCGCGCGGTGCGCGTCAGGCTCGCGAGCGCCTCGACGACCGAGGAGCGCCTCGCGGACGCGCTCCCGAACCTCGCAGCCCGGCTGCTCGGCCAGCGCCGCGCGCTCCTCCAGGAGACAGCCGCGGCCCTCGCCGTGCTGGGGCCGCAGGCGACGCTGGAGCGCGGCTACGCGATCGTCCGAAAGGCGGCAGACGACTCGATCGTTCGTGACCCGGCGGAGGTGAGTGGCGGCTCTCGCCTCCGTGTCCGCGTCGCGCGTGGCGAGTTCCCGGCGACCGCGGGCCACGAGGCCGACACGTGATCGGAAGATCGAAGCCCTGACGATGCTGCTCGCGATCGCCGTCGTGCTCGTGATCGCGGCGGTCGCGGTTGCCATCGGCATCGGGTTGGGTATCGTGGTCGCGCCACGGCTCGGGCGGCTGTTCGACCGCGCCGATGCTGACGACGACGAGGATCCTCGTGACCGAGCCGACTGACGGGCCGCCCATCGCCGAGCTCTCGTTCGACGACGCTCTCGCCGCGTTCCAGCGCACGGTCGCCGAGCTCGAGACCGGCGGGCTGCCGCTGGAGCGCGCGCTGGCCCTGTTCGAGCGCGGCACCGCCCTGCACGAGCACCTCGCAAAGCAGCTCACCGAGGCCGAGCTCAAGGTCCAGCAGTTAGTCACCCGCGCCGGCGGCGCCCTCGAAACCATCGACGTCGCACCCGACACCGCCCGCGACACCGAGTGACAAGCGCTGACTGAGGGCGGTGCGAAGGCTCCACGATGACCGTTCGAAGGGGTGCGGCGCGTATCGGGCTGTTGCTGGCTGTCGCGTTCACTGTGGCCGCGTGCCAGTTCGGACGAGAGCCAACGATGGCAGGCGTCAACCGGACCGAGGAAGACGCCGTGGTTCGGCTCGTTCTCGTCAGTGGCGCGTTTCGTGACTTCGCGCTGCCCCGGAACAGCCTGGTGCTGTTGGACCGATCGCTCAATGTCGATCGAGCCGTCATGGTCGACCAGAACTGTCGCGAGATCGGGACTTCCGTCTTTGGCAAGGGCAACAACTCGTTTTTCGAGGGCGGGCAGATGTACCTCGAACCGCCAGATGTTTCCGGGATGACGACCGAGCTATCCGTCCTGACCGGTTCGATCGCGACATCGACCGATCGATGTCTCGATGTCCCGACTCCGATCGACCCCCGTTTGCGACAGCCGAGCGACGGCGGCGGCAGCCGGCCATGAACGGCTTTGGTCGCGTGACAGCTCGCGACTGAGCGTTGAACGGTCGTTGGCTCGTCGTGCCGACCTTCGCGTTGCTGGTGTCTGCATGCGCGGAGCGAGCGGAGAGCCCCGCTCCTGGCTCGCCGGAAGCGCCGAGGATGGGGCCGACGGAGATCGGGATCTCGGACCAGTTCTGGGAGGCGAACTCCCAGTTCAGTCCGACTGCGTTTCGCTACGAGTCACTGGATGAGATCACCGCCGATGCCCACCTGATCGTCCGCGGCAGGGTGGTGGGCACGCAGGAACACGAGGCTCTGCCGGTGGAGGATCCCGGCGGCGAACTGACAGCACGACCCGTCACCTTCGGTGTGATCACGATCAACGAGGTCCTGAAGGGCGTCCCGAACATCCTCCAGCCCGGTGCAGTCCTGGTCACTCGGCTCGGCTCGATGGGGCAGGAGCGGAGCGAGCTCCCGCGCGAGGAGATCGTCATCTTCCTGAAGAACTACGAGCAGCTCGCCGAGGAGTCCGGCGGCAATGGCCTGTTCGGCGATGCTTCGGATCGCTTCTACTACACCCGTCCGAACGGCTATCAGGCCGTGCTTCGGAACATCAACGGCGTCGTGAAGGTGATCGCGGGTCCGGAGGGCTGGGAGGAGGCACTCGGTCCTTACCCTGCGACCCTCGATGGTCAACCGTTCGACCAGCTCCTCGAGGCCATCCGGCGATCGGTGAGTTCGGGATCTCTCGTCGTTTCGTCGGTGAACGGCTGACTTCGCGCGGGACTGACGTCACACTCGAACGGTGACGAAGGCGCCGCTCAAGGTCGACCGCGATCAGATCCTCGCCTTCCGGCGGCGCGTCCAGGCGCTCGACGAGCGGCTTCCAATGAGCGCCCGATCGCTTCGCGTCGCGGCGTGGGCCGGCATCCAGGACTCGATGCCGCGCGCGGCGGTCCTCGCGATTCACGCCCGGGTGGCAGGCACGGAGCCGGAGACGTGGGCGGATCCAGCGCTCGCCCAGATCTGGGGGCCGCGGTTCAGCGCCTTCGTGGTCCCGGCGCAGGACGTGCCGATCTTCACGGTCGGTCGATACCCGGACGACGCGCGCGGCCGTCGCGTTGCGGAAGACATGGCGGCGAAGGTCGCCGATCACCTCCAGGGCAGGCGCCTGACCGATCGAGCGATCAGCGCGGCCACCGGCCTCGGCAACGGCATGCGCTACGGCACGACGACCGGCACCCTGCGAATCCGCTGGGAGGGCGCCCGCGCGCCGCTCGTCTGGACCGTGCCGCGACCCGAGATCTCGCCGCTGGATGCGCGAATCGAGCTGGCGCGCCGCTTCCTGCACGTCTTCGGGCCATCGAAGGAGGCGGCCTTTGCTCACTGGGCGGGTGTCGGCGCGGCGCAGGGTCGCGAAGCGTTCGATCGGCTCGCCGGCGACCGCGGCGGGTTGGTCGCGGTGCGAACGCCGATCGGCGACGGCTGGCTCCTCGCGACCGACGAGGTCGACATGCGCGCCAAGCCGGGACCCACGGCTCCGGCGAGATTCCTCCCCAGCGGCGACCCCTTCTACATGTTCTGGGGCGCGGATCGCGAGCTGCTCGTCCCGGACGCGACCCGTCGCGCTGAGCTCTGGACCTCGCGGGTCTGGCCGGGCGCGCTGCTGGTGGATGGCCAGATCTCCGGCGTCTGGCGCCGAGCCGGGCCGGACGTCACGATCGACCCCTGGCGGAGGATGACGGCGAGCGAACGACTGGCGGTCGAATCGGACGCCGCGACGATGCCACTCCCCGGCCTGAAGAGGCCGATCAGGGTTCGCTGGCCCGATTGACCATGGTTGCCCGTCTCGCCGGCGTCGTCCTGGTCGCGGCCGTCGCCGCATGCAGCCTGCTGCAGTCGGGGGAACGGCCGCCGCTGGGCGTCTCCAACGGCACCGATCTTGCGGTCATCGTGACCGTGAACGGCATCGAGGCCGGGCGGTTTGCAGCGGGCGTCGGCGACGAGATCGATGTCAATGTCCTGCCGCCGCTGCCCTGGAGCGTCGAGGCGAGGACGACGACCGGCCGACTTCTGACATCGATGGACGTGCAGCCCGGACAGGTGTTCAGGAGGCAGCTGCCGGATGGATCGACACAGATCAGCGGCGCGCTCGGCCGCGTCGATCTGTCGTGCGGTCGCTTCGACATGTGGGCAGGCGGGCCCGTCGGTGGCCCCGCGCCAGGTCCGGGGACTCCCGGAGACTGCATGCCCTAGTCGCGACGCGTGAGCGACGAAAGCCAGTCCCGAACAGTGGCGCCGAACTCGTCGCGGAGGTCGGTGATGAGGGAGTGGGTGGCGCCCTCGACGAACCGGATGTCCGCCCTCGGAACCGCGGCGCCGAAACGCGCCGCTGCGGCCGCGTTGGTGGTCCGGAGGTCGTCCGGCTTCGTGGCCAGCAGCAGGAGGATGGGGAACTCCGCGGCGGCGAGCGCTGCCCACTGGTCGCTCTGGCGGGCGCGCATCAGGTGGTACATCGCCTTGGCCCGACTGGCACCAGTCGTCCGCGAGACGAGCCCGCCGGCACCGTCCTCGATCAGGCCGGCCATGTAGGCGTCGACGACGGGATCGTCGATCGGCAGCCCGAGGTCCGAGGCGACCTCCGCGCGATCCTTCGGCCGGACGCGGGCGGCCTCCATCTTGTCGGTGAGTTCGTCGAGCGTCTCGTCGAGGCGAGGGCCGGGCTGGTCGGCGTAGTCGATGTGGCCGCTGTCGACGAGCACGAGGGCCCGGACGCGCTCCGGCCGCGCCGCAGCGGCATGAACCGCCACGGAGCCGCCCCAGCTGTGACCGGCGAGGGCGAGGCGATCCCACCCGAGCCCGTCGGCGATCGACCAGGCGAGGTCCGCGAGGCGCTCCGCGCGGTAGCCATCGACCTCGATCGGCGGCGACTCTCCGAAGCCCGGCATGTCCGGCGCCGCGACGGACCAACCGGCGTCGGCAAGAGGAGCGACGCCGGGGGCGAGCAGCTCAGCAGAGGCGGCCGGCCCGAGCGAATGCAGGAACAGCAACGGCCGTCCGTCGGGCTTCCCCCAGCGACGCACGAAGAGCGATGTCCCGGCCACGTCGAGAAGCGGTGCGCCGCCGATATCGAACAGCTCGTGTTGCATCTTCACAGCGTACGGAGCCGCGGGCGGCCCCGAGTGTGCCGCGTTCTGGGCCGTGCTACACGCATGCGCCACAAACGACGCATTCGACGTCGGAAGGCCACGTGCGTCGCTTCGTTTGGCGGCCAGTTGCGCCGGCAGCCGTTGGTTCCGCCGTCTGCGGCGCGAATAGGGGCTGAGCGGCGCCGCTGGACCGGCGGCAGGCGGATATGAGGTTGCATGTCTGTCGAGTGCGCCGTGTCCGGCGCACCCGCCTGGGCGGGTGGTCGGCGGCGGAGCGGTCTGGCTCCGGCGGGGTCCGGCGGGCGAAACGTGCGCGGGCGTGGTATCAAATAACCGGCGAAATGGGCCGCGACTACACTCGTCGCGCTGAACGGTTGCGCGAAGGCCGCGCGAACCGCGCCTCAACCGTCGCGTCACATGCGGGCCTCTCGCGGTCGTCTCGCAAGCCCGCCACAGGAGCGCCTCCGCCGCTGTGTCCGCCCAGATCCTCCCCACGCTGAACGGGCCCGGGGACCTCAAGCGCCTTTCCGAGCAGCAGCTGGAGACGCTCGCCCAGGAGATCCGCGACACGATCATCTCGACCGTCGCGAAGACGGGCGGGCACCTCGGGTCCAGCCTTGGCGTGGTGGAGATCGCGATCGCGCTCCACCGCCTCCTCGACTCGCCGCGCGACCGGATCGTCTGGGACACGGGCCACCAGGCCTACGCGCACAAGCTGCTGACCGGGCGACTGGGGCATTTCGGCACGCTCCGCCAGATCGACGGCATCGGGGGCTTCCCGCGCCGCTCCGAGAGCGAGCACGACGTGTTCGACGGCGGGCACGCGGGAACGGGCCTGTCCATCGCAGAGGGTCTCGCCGCCGCCCGCGACATCCGCCACTCCACGGAGAAGATCGCGGTCGTCGTCGGCGACGCGGCCCTGATGGCCGGCCTCAGCCTTGAGGCGCTCAACGACATCGGCCATCGCCGGACGCCGCTCCTGATCGTGCTCAACGACAACGAGATGTCCATCAGCGCCACGGTCGGTGCGTTCTCGACCTACCTCTCGAAGATCAAGCTCTCCGGCGCCTGGCAGTCCTCGAAGTCCATCTGGGACCAATTCTGGGGCGCGATCCCGATCGTGGGCCGGGGGATCGTCATGTGGAGCCAGCGGCTGCGCCGCTCCATCGTCAACCTCGCGAGCCCGGGCCAGCTGTTCGAGGACCTCGGGATCACCTACATCGGCGTGGTCCCCGGCCACGACATCCACGCGCTGCTGCAGGTCTTCCAGCGGACGCTCGAGCTGTCCGGCCCGGTGCTCGTCCACGTGCGGACGCAGAAGGGCCGCGGCTATCGGCCCGCCGAGACGGACCAGGTGTCGTTCCACGGCGCGGCCCTGCCGCCCATGGAGCTCGCACCGCAGGCCGACGCCTTCGACGGCACGGGAGCGAGGTCCGCCGCGAACCTCGCGAGCGGTCCCGCAGCCGCGCAGGACCGGCCGGCCAAGATCCGGCCGGGCAGCCCGCACGGCGCCGGCTCGAACGGCGACGCCCTCGCGCCGCCGACACCTGCATCGGCGCCGAAGAACCCGAGCTACACCTCGATCTTCTCCGCCGAGCTCATCGAGCTGGCGCAGGCCGACGATCGGATCGTCGCGATCACCGCCGGGATGCCCACCGGCACCGGCCTCTCCAAGTTCCAGGCGGCCTTCCCGACGCGATTCCACGACGTCGGCATCGCCGAGCAGCACGCGGTCACCATGGCCTCCGGCCTCGCGATCGCGGGCATGCGGCCGGTCGTGGCGCTGTACTCGACCTTCCTGCAGCGGGCCTTCGACCAGACCGTCCACGACGTCTGCCAGAACGACCTGCCCGTGCTCCTCGCCGTCGACCGAGCGGGGCTCGTCGGCGAGGACGGCACGTCCCACCAGGGGATGTTCGCGATCCCCGCCCAGCGCCAGCTGCCCTTCCTCGTCATCGCGAGCCCGAAGGACGAGCAGGAGCTCCGCGGGCTCATCCGGACGGCGATGGGGCAGGAGCACCCGTTCGCGCTGCACTACCCGCGAGACCCCGGGTTCGGGCTGCCGCCGGTCGAGCCGAAGCCGATCGCGGTCGGGCAGGCGGAGGTGCTGCGCGAGGGCGACGACATCCTGTTCGTCGGCTTCGGGCCGATCACGGTGCGAGCGGTCGAGGTCGCGGACAGGCTCGCCGCCGACGGCTGGTCCGTCGGCGTGGTCAACGCGCGGTTCGCGAAGCCGCTCGATCGCCAGCTGGTCCTCGATCAGGCACGCGGCAAGCGGCTCGTGGTGACCTTCGAGGAGTCCGTCGTGAGCGGCGGCTTCGGCGGGGCCGTCCTGGAGGCGGTCGAGGAGGCGCGGCTGCTGGAGCCGGCACTCCGCGAGACGACGGTGCGGATCCTGGGCATCCCGGCAGATCGCTTCGTGGACCACGGCGCCGTCGCGGACCTGCGACGCATGCTGCGACTGGACGTCCCGGGTCTCGAGGAGCAGGTTCGCGAGGCCATCTCGACCCTCGCCCTCGTGCCGTCCCACCCGCCGCGCGCCAGAGAGACCGCCCGCGCCGTCTGATCGCCGCGCGGCGGAATTTCCGCGTAGCGCGCGAATCCGGCGCGATAGGATGCACCGACGACGCCCGCGGGAGCGGGCCGAGGGAGGGAGCGCTCCGTGTCCGACCGACGTGCTGTCCTCGCGGACCGTCCCTGGCTGCGCGCGTGGCTGGTCGTCGGGCTCGCCGGCTGGATCATGCTCGGCGTCCTGGTCGTCACCCGGGCCAACACGCTCGGGCTCATCGACGACATCTCGATCTCGCCGTACCACTTCGTGGGCTATGCGGCGCTCCTCGTGCTCGCGCTCTACGTCGCCTGGGCCTTCTTCCGCGCCCTTCGCCGCGGTCGATGGCGAGAGGCCTTCCCGCCGCTGTATGGCGGGCTCGGCCTGGCCTTCGTCCTCCTGCTGGCCTGGGTGGTCCTCGATCCCATCTGGCGCGACACCCTGGGGGTCCGCCCCGGCATCGAGAGCGGGCTCGCCCCGACTCGCCTGCTCATTCCCGTTGCTTTGGCGCTCCTCGCGGCAGGCCCGCTCCGCGAGGCCGTGGCGCTCCGCGCGGAACGTGGCCTGCAGCCGGGCGAGCGGCTGATCCGCTGGGCGGGGGTCGTGGCAACCGGCCTCATCGGTGGCGCGCTCACCCTGACCGCCTTCAACCCCATCCAGACTCCCGTTCAGGATTGGTCCTACCTGCCGGCCACGGATCTCTCGGAGATCTGGACCATGGCGCCGGACGGCTCCGCCCAGACGCGGCTGCTGGTTGCGGTCGGGGACGGCGTGGATTACTCGCTGCCGGCATGGTCGCCCGACGGCGCCCGCATCGCGTACACCGCCTGGACCAACGACAACGGCGCGAAGCAGAACATCCGCTACGACGACCAGACCGCCGCGATCTGGACGATGGCTGCGGACGGCACGGATCGACGGCTCGTCTTCGACGGCGCCAGGGCCCAGGACGGGAGGGCCGACGCCTGGATCCCGGCCTGGTCGCCGGACGGGCAGTGGCTGGCATTCACGCTCAGCCCGCACGCGACGACCTCGAACCAGCCGCCGGCGCAGGCGCCGCCGAATGCAGCGCCGGGCCAGGCCGGACCGCCGTCGTCGGTTCGCGGCGCGGCCATCTGGCTCGTCCGACCGGACGGAACGGAGGCGCGCCGCCTGACCCCGGAGGGCGGCGACGGATTCGGGCCTGCATGGTCGCCGGACGGCTCGCGAATCGCGTACGTGCGAGCCTCGGGTGGCCAGCCCGGCATTCACGTCGCGGCGGTCACGGACGACGGCCTGACCGACGACATCGCCGTCGTGCCGAGCTCGGGCGACGACTGGGGGATCGCGTGGTCGCCGGACGGCGCATCGCTCGCGTTCACGTCGAACCGGTCGGGCGACGACGAGATCCACGTCGTGGACTCCGGCGGCGCCACGCCCCCGAAGCAGCTCACGGCCGAGCCCGGTGGCGACTGGGTGCCGGTGTTCTTCCCGGACGGCTCGCGGCTCGCGTTCGTGTCCGATCGGACCGGCGAGCCCGAGATCTGGTCGATGGCGACCGACGGCTCGGACCCGAAGAACCTCACCAACCACCCGCACCACCTGGATGGCAACTGGAGCATGAGCTGGGCGCCGGACGGGACCCGCCTGGCCTACGGCAACGCCGCGTTCCAGGATCCGGTGAACTCCGGCTGGGTCCGCGAGGACTTCGCCGCGGCGCAATCGCTCGTCTTCGGGCTCGCGCTCGCGGCGGTGGCGCTGGTGCTGATCGCGTTGGGCGCGCCGGTGGGGTCGTTCACGGTGGCGTTGCTGATCGTGGTCCTCGCGGCCGCGATCCCGAGCGACCAGTGGCGATTCCTCCCGGGCGCCCTGCTCACCGGACTGGCGGTCGACGGGCTCGTTCGGCTGGTGAAACCTCGATGGCGCGCCCGCGTCGCCGCGGCAGCGTTGCCTGCGTTGGCGACGCTCGCGGTCGGGCTGACGATCGGTCTCGGCGGCACGCTCAGCTGGTCGGTCACGCTCCTGCTCGGCGTGTCCGTCGCTTGCGGTGTGCTCGGGTGGGCCCTCGCCGAGGCCGTTGAGCGACTGCTCCAGCTCGCGGTTCGGCATGAGGCTGTGGTGACGTCGCCGGCCGGCTGAGCCGATCTGGGCCGATGCCGACGATGCATCGACCATCACGTCGCCGCCGAGTGCCACGGAATTGCAACAGCGGGCCCATAGCCTCGGGCCATGTCAACCTTCGATCGCCGATCCCCTCGCCGCGCACTCGTTCTCGCCACCCTGATTGCCGCAATGGCCGGCTCAGCGGCGCCGGTTGTCGCTGCGGGTGAAGACCCGACCACCACGACCTTCACGATCACGCCCGCCGACGTGCAGTACACGGGTGGCACGACGACCTTCGACATCACCGTGACGTCCGAATCGGGCGCGATCCCCCAGGGGCCCGTCTACATCCACACGTCGGGCTGCCTGTTCGGCTCGCCACTGGTGTCTGGCACGCTGGACGCCGAGGGCAAGGCGTCCCTCACCTATACCTTCGTGGCGCCGTATGAGTACCAGCTCACCGCCTGCTACGGCCCGCCAGCGGACAGCGCGTTCCAGAGCAGCATCTCAGGCGATCTCCCGTATTCCGTGGTCGACAACGTCACGACCCCGACGCTCACCATCACGCCCGCCGATCAGCAGTACGCCGGCGGCACGGTGACCTTCGACGTCGCCGTCACGGCCGCCTCAGGCGCGATCCCCCAGGGCAACGTGGCGATCATGACCGGCGGTTTCTGCGGCATGGGCTCGCCGCTGGCCTTCGGCGGCCTCGATGCCGAGGGCAAGGCCTCGTTCCAGGAGACCTTCGACACGCCGTCCGACTGGATCTTCGCGGTCTGCTACTCCGCCGCCGAGGGCACGACCTTCCAGGACAGCGAGACCGAGTACCAGTCGTACAAGATCGTCGACAACGTCACGACCCCGACGCTCACCATCACGCCCGCCGACCAGCAGTACGCCGGCGGCACGGTGACCTTCGACGTCGTCGTCACCGCAGCATCGGGCACAACCCCGCAGGGCAACGTCGCGATCATCATCGGCGGCTTCTGCGGCATGGGCTCGCCGATCGCATCCGGCCCCCTCGACGCCGAGGGCAAGGCCTCGTTCCAGGAGACCTTCGACACGCCGTCCGACTGGATCTTCGCGGTCTGCTACTCCGCCGCCGAGGGCACGACCTTCCAGGACAGCGAGACCGAGTACCAGTCGTACACGATCGTCGAGGAGACGACGACCTCGTCCACGACCACGTCTTCAACCACGACGGAGTCGTCAACGACCACGGAGACCGCCTCGACCACGACAACGACGGCCACCGAGACAACGACGGTCACCGAGACCACCACGTCCGATACCGCATCGACGTCAGTCAGCTCCACGACCACCGACTCGTCGTCGACCACCGAGACGTCGTCGACGACCGACTCGTCGAGCAGCGAGACCTCGTCGTCGACGTCCCAAGGGAACTCCTCGACATCGAGCGCCGCCACGACGACGACGAGCTTTGCCGGCTCTGTTTCCAATGAGACGACCGGGCCGCAGACGGACACCCTCGGCGAGCCTCGGAGCGGGCGGACCCCGAACCTCCCCTGGCTGCTGCTCGCCGCGCTCGGCGTGCTGGCCGGCAGCCTGATCGTCGCCGCCCCGACGAACCGGCGGCGTGAGCACGAAGGGGCCGACGAAACCGCTGGCTGACAGCGCGGGCCACCGCGGTGGAGACGCCGCGGGACATACGAGGCAGGGAGCGATTCGCCGGCGACCGGTGAGTCCGGGTGAAGTGGCATATGCGACCATGGCCCGGTGAGCGGCGTGCGCACCTCCCGGGTTCGACTGGACCAGCTGATCGTCGAGCGGGGGCTCGCCGAATCGCGCTCCCGTGCCCAGGCCCTGCTGCTTGCCGGCAAGGTCCGGGTGGGCGCCGGCGATGCGGCGAGATTCGATCGGAAGCCCGGCGACCAGGTGGATCCGGATATCCCGCTGGAGGTCGCGACGCCGGAGCCGTACGTCAGCCGCGGGGGCCACAAGCTCGCGGCGGCGCTGGACGCGTTCGGCGTCGAGCCGGCAGGTCGCGTGTGCCTCGATGCGGGCGCCTCGACGGGCGGGTTCACGGACGTGCTGCTGCAGCGCGGCGCGCGCCGCGTCTACGCCGTCGACGTCGGGCGCGGCCAGCTGGCGGAGACACTCCGGCGCGATTCGAGGATCATCTCGATGGAGCGGACGAACGCCCGCGCGCTCACGCCGGATTCGCTCCCGGAGCGGGTGTCGCTGGCCAGCATCGACGTCTCGTTCATCTCCCTCCGCCACGTCCTTGCACCGATCGCCTCGACCTTCGAGCAGGCCGGCGGCGACATCGTGCCGCTCGTCAAGCCGCAGTTCGAGGCCGGCCGCGGCGAGGTCCGCGATGGCGTTGTCCGCGACCCGGCGATCCACACCCGGGTCCTCCACGTTGTCGCCGGCGCGGCGCTCGCGGCGGGGCTGGAGCCGCTGGACGCCATCGCCTCGCCCATCCTTGGACCGGAGGGCAACCGCGAGTTCCTGCTGCATCTCCGGGTGCCGCCGGCAGCGCGACGGGCGGCGAACCTCGAGCGGCCCGCGGCGCTCCAGGCAGCGATCGCGCGGCGGCTCGACGCGGTTGGCCAGGGGCTCGCGGCGTGAGCGCGGCCGTCAAGCGCGTTGGCTTCGCCTTCAACCCGACGAGCGAGCCCGCGGTCGAGCTGAAGGACCGGGCGATGGCCTGGGCGGCGCGTCACGACGTCGACCACTGGGCCGAGCCCGCCGCGGATCGCGAGGACCTGCATCGCGAGCTCCCGAACACGGACGTGCTCGTCGTTCTCGGTGGCGATGGAACGTTCCTGCGCGCTGCGCGCGCCGTCGTGCGCGACGACGTGCCGCTCCTCGGCATCAACGTCGGCAAGGTCGGCTTCCTCTCGAAGGTCGAGGCGACGGATCTCGAGAAGGTCCTCGAGCTGTTGCTCGGGGGCGAGTTCATCCTCGAGCCGCGGATGGCGCTGGAGGGCCGGATCCTCCGCGGCGGCAGCCCGCTGCCGGGCGACCAGCTCGTGGCCCTGAACGACATCGTGGTCGCACGCGGCGCGCTGGCACGCGTCGTGCGGCTCGACACGAGCATCGACGAGAGCCACCTCGCGTCGTTCGTGGCCGATGGCCTCGTCGTCGCAAGCCCGACCGGGTCGACCGGCTACTCCTTCTCTGCCGGAGGCCCGATCCTGGGCCCGACCGCGCGGAACCTCGTCGTCACCCCGATCGCCGGCTATCTCACCACGATTCGGTCGGTCGTGGTCGGCCCAGAGGCGGTGGTACGGACGCGGATCGTCGATGCCCACGAGGCGCTCGTGTCGGTCGACGGGCGTGAGGACATCCCGGTCCGGGTCGGCGACATCGTCGAGGTGCGCGCGATCGAGCGGCCCGTGCGGCTGGTCGAGCCGGAGGGCTCGCTGCCGTTCTGGGACCTCGTCCGCCGCAAGGTCGAGCTGCTGCCGTCGTGAGCGGGGCGGGGGAGTCGATGGTCGCGGGCGACGGCGTGGGCCGGCTGCTCGAGGTGTCCGTTCGCGATCTCGCGCTGATCGAGCGGCTGCGGCTGCAGCTGGAGCCCGGCCTGAACGTGCTCACGGGCGAGACCGGGGCGGGGAAGAGCCTGCTCATCGACGCGCTCGGCCTGGCCCTCGGCGCGCGCGCGGATACGACCCTTGTGCGACACGGCGCCGAGGCCGCGCGCGTTGAGGCGCTCTTCGACCGCGTGCCGGAGCCGCTCATCGCCGCGCGCGAGGTCGGCGCGAGCGGGCGCTCGACCGCTCGCCTGGACGACGGCGCGGTCACCGCGGCACGGCTCGCGGAGGCTGTCGGGCCGCTCGTGGAGATCCACGGGCAGCACGAGCAGTCGCGGCTGCTCGACGAGCGCTGGCAGCGCGAGCTCCTCGATGCCTTCGGGGACCACCGTGAGCTGCGGCTCGCCATGTCGCGCGCGGTGGAGCGCTGGCGCGAGAACCGATCGGCGCTGGAGGACGTGGCCCTTGAGCCCCGGGAGGTAGAGCGGCGGCTGGAGGTGCTGCGGCACGAGGTCGAGGAGATCGGCGGCGCGCGCCTCCGTGCCGGAGAGGCCGCGGAGCTGCGGGAGCTGCTGGAGCGGGCGCGCCATGGCGAGGCGATCTCGCGGGGCGCCGCGGCCATTCGCGCGGCCCTCGACGGCGAGGGGACCGGAGCGAGCGAAGGAACGGGGGTTCGCGAGGGGTTGGCAAGCGCGGTCAGCGAGGCGCGGTCGGTGGCGAGAATCGACGCTCGCTTCGAGGACGTCGCCGCACGGCTGGCCGGGCTGGAGGCGGAGCTCGAGGACGCGGCCGCGGACGTGCGGCGGCTGGCAGAGGGCCTGGACCATGACGCGGCGTCCGTGCTCGCAGCGGAGGAGCGCCTGTCCCGCATCTACTCTCTGGAGCGGCGCTACGGCGAGGACGAGGCCGCGGTCCTGGCGCACGGCGAACGGGCGGCGGCGGAGATCGAGCGCCTGGAGGGCCTGGAGGGCGAGCGCAGGCGGCGTGAAGCGGACGACGCGAAGCTCCTGGCCGAAGTGTCGTTCGCGGCCGCCGAGCTTTCCGGGGCGCGGCGGGCGGCGGCCGCCACGCTGGGGGTCGCGGCAGACGAGGCCCTTCGAGGCCTCGGCTTCCGTGTCGGGGCGTTTTCGGTCGAGGTGGGGCGTCGCGCCGCGGACAAGGACGAGGCGGCGATCGAGCTGGACGGCGATGCGGTCGCCTTCGATCCGACCGGGGCGGATGAGGTGGTCTTCCGGTTCGCGCCGAACCCCGGCGAGCCCGCGCGCTCGCTCGCGAAGATCGCCTCGGGCGGCGAGCTGTCGCGCGTCGCGCTGGCGATCAAGCAGGTCCTCGCCGCGGCCGACGAGACCCCGACGCTCGTCTTCGACGAGGTCGACGCCGGGATCGGCGGGCGCACGGCCGACCCCGTGGGCCGGAGCCTGTGGGCCCTCGCGCGCAACCACCAGGTGCTGGTGGTCACGCACCTGCCGCAGATCGCAGCCCATGCCGACGCCCATTTCCGCATCGCCAAGCGCGAGCGGGACGGTCGAACCGTCACGGAGGTCGAGCAGCTGGACCGCGAGGGGCGGATCGTGGAGCTGGCCGCGATGCTGGGCGGCGGGCCCGCCCTCGGCGGTCCCGACCCGAGCGGTACCACGAACAGCGGCCTCATCGCCGTTGGGCCCGGCCCAGAGGGTGATGGTGACGGCGACCTCGATGCGGAGGCCGCCGCCGAAGCCACCGCGGCGAGCGCCGAGGCGGGGCCGCCACCGGCCGCCGGAGCGGCCCTTGCCGCCGCGCGCGAGCTGCTCGACGCCGCCGAGGCCTGGCGCGGTCGCCCCGTCGTACCCGTCGTCCCGGTCTGAGACCGGCCAGGGCACGCGCGAATCTCGCTTCCGTGGCCGTCGCACCGCCGCCACGCCGCCCGGGAACCTCGGACCTCGATCGCGCCATCGAGGCCTACCTCACGTTCCTCGCGGTCGAGCGAGGCCTTGCCGCCGCGACGATCCGCGCCTACCGCGGGGATCTGGCTGACTTCGCCGGCACAAGCGGTGTCACGCGCAGGTGGTCGGAGGGACCTGACGCGGTGCTCCGCTACCTCGCCGCTCGTGCGAGACGCGGCCGTCGCGACGATCCCGGCCTCGCCCCGACCAGCCTTCGCCGGCGCGCCGCCGCGCTCAAGGGGTTCTACCGGTTCGCGTTCGGGGAAGGCCTCATCCCGATCGACGTGGCGGCCCACCTGGACCTGCCGCGCATGCCGCGCCTCCTGCCGGAGACCTTGACCCAGGCCGAGACGGAGCGCCTGCTGGGGGCGCCGCCGGAGGACGCCCTGCTGGACCGCGCGCTCCTGGAGCTCCTGTATGCCGCGGGGCTTCGGATCTCGGAGGCCCTGCGGCTGGACCTCGAGGACCTGTCGCTCGACGGCGCGTTCGTCCGGGTGATCGGGAAAGGCGATCGAGAGCGCCTCGTGCCCGTCGGCGAGGTCGCGATCGATGCCGTCCGGGCCTGGCTTGCTGGTCCCCGCGGGGCGCTCGTCGAGCAGCACCACGTCGCGCCGATCCGCGGCGGTCCGCTGTTCATTGGGCGCACCGGGCGGCGCCTCGCGCGCCAGCAGGCCTGGGCGATCGTGAAGCGCGCAGCCGCGACCGCCGGCCTGAACGACCGCGTCTCGCCGCACACGCTCCGCCACTCCTTCGCCACCCACCTCCTCGAGGGCGGCGCGGACCTGCGCATCGTTCAGGAATTGCTCGGACATGCGAGCATCAGCACGACGCAGCTGTACACCCACGTCACGGGTGAGCGGATCCGCGAGGTCTATGCTCGGGCGCATCCCCGGGCCTAGGGAGGGACAGGCTTGACACGCTACGCGGACAGGCTGCTGGCGGACGGCGAACGCGTTCGCCTTCGGGGTCGGCAGCACCTGCTGGCGACCCTGGTCGAGGGCCGCCTCGCCTGGGCGATCTTCGTCGCCGCGCTCGTGCTCACCCTGCTCGTGACGCAGCTCGCCCCCAATACGCCGGCGATCGTGCGGCAGCTCTTCAGCTGGACGGGCCTCATCCTGCTGCTGGTCGGGCTGGCGTGGCTGGCCCAGATCTACCTGACCTGGTACTCGCAGGACTACGTCATCACGAACCGCCGGGTGATGAAGGTCGAGGGCATCCTCAAGAAGCGCTCGGCGGACAGCTCGCTCGAGAAGATCAACGACGCGGTCCTCGAGCAGAGCGTCTTCGGGCGCATGCTCGGCTACGGCGACCTCGACATCCTGACCGCCAACGAGCAGTCGGTCGATCGCTACCGGATGCTGTCCGAGGCGCAGACCTTCAAGCGGACCATGCTCGAGGAGAAGCACCGGCTGGAGCAGGAGGCCTTCCAGATTCCCGCGCCGCCGCTTCGCGCCGCGTCACCGATGCAGTCGACGTCGGTGGACCCGGCGCCGACACCTCCGCCCGCGCCGGCCGAGCCCGCGGCGCCGGTCGACCCCGCGAGGCGCGAGATGTCGTCCGACGAGATCACGGGCGCCCTCGGCAACCTCGCCGACCTGCGCGATCGCGGCGCGATCAGCCCCGAGGACTACGAGGCCAAGAAGCAGGACCTGCTCGCCCGGCTATGACCGGGACCGAGCACCGCCAGCGGCAGCCCGCCTGATGTTCGATATCTCGACCGGCCGTCTCTTCGAGGTCGCCATCGTCCTCGCGGTGATGCTGCTCGTCGCATTCCCGGTCCACGAGTTCGCGCACGCGCTTGCCGCGACCCGGCTCGGGGACAGCACGCCGCGGCTCATGGGCCGCCTGACGCTCGATCCGCGGGCGCATTTCGACCCCGCCGGCGCGATCATCCTCGCCGTCTCGATGATCGCCGGCTTCGGCATCGGCTGGGCCAAGCCGACGCCCTACAACCCGATGAACCTCCAGGGCGGGCGCTGGGGCGAGGCGATCATCGCCGTCGCCGGCCCCATCTCGAACCTCGTCATCGCGATCGCGGCGGCGATTCCGCTGCGGTACATCTACGCGACCGGCATGGACGTGCCGTTCCTCGCGGGCGTCCTGCAGCTGCTGGTCGTGATCAACCTCCTGCTGATGGTCTTCAACCTCATCCCGATCCCGCCCCTCGACGGCTCCAAGGTGCTGTACGCCTTCCTCGACCCGCGAACGGGCTGGCAGGTCCGGGCGACCCTGGAGCAGTACGGCCTGCTGATCCTGCTTGCCGCGATGTTCCTGCCGATCTTCGGGGGCAACACGCTGATTGGCATCGTCGTCAGCGAGGTGCTGTTCCCGCTCATCCGGCTCCTGACCGGGCAGTGAGGCCGGCGTGAAGTCCGGCTCCGTGGGCTGGTGGGCGACCAAGATCCGTCAGGCGAAGCGCCACCTGCTGGCACGAGTGGCCGCGGAGGAGCGGCACGCCCTCGCGGCGTCCCTGACGGCTGCGCAGCTCGCGGTGTTCGATGCCATGCACGTCGCCGACCGGCGCCACGGGCTCGACGTGATGGCGGCGCTCCGGGCCGCCGGCGAGACGGACGGCGAGGTGCTGCTCGCGGCCCTGCTCCACGACGCCGGCAAGGGCGACACGGGGCTCGTTCCGCGGGTCCTGTACTCGCTCGGCCAGGCAGGGCTGGGCTGGCCGGGCCGCCTCGCACGACGCATCCCGGGCATGGCGTCCGCCCTCGACCGACTGGTGGCACACGCTGAGACCTCTGCGCGGCTCGCCGAGGCCGCCGGCTGCTCGCCGCGAACGGTGGACCTGATCCGGTGGCAGGACGCGCCTCGCGACCCCGAGGCGGGCGAGCGCCTCCGCCTCGCGGACGAGGCCAGCTGACGGTGCTGGAGCAGGCAGCGGGCGCGGGCACGCTCGCGCTGGGGCTGGACGGCGCCCCGTCGGTGCGGATCGAGCCGGGTCGCGGGCGAGACTGGGCCACGCACGTCCGGATCGCCGAGTGGGAGGGCCCGCTGGGGCTGCTGCTGTCGCTGATCGAGGCGCGCCGCCTGGACGTCCTGGACGTGCCCCTCGGCGGCCTCGCCGAGGCCTATCTCGAGGCGCTCGCCACGATCGAGCACGACCGCATGACGACGATCAGCGCGTTCGTGGCCGTCGCGAGCCAGCTGATCCTCATCAAGAGCCGGGCGATGCTGCCGCGACCACCGGCGCTGCCCGAGGGCACGCTGGAGGACGAGGGCCTCGATCCCGAGGCCGAGCTGCGCGCGCGGCTGCTGCTGTATCGGGCGTTCCGCGACGCCGGCGCCGCGCTCCAGGCCGGGGCGATCGAGCGGGTCGGACTGTTCCGGCGGGAGCCCGCGGCGGCGCTCGCCTCGGGGCTCGCGGGCGCGACCGCCGCGCCGACCGCCGCCCCGGCGGACCCGCGGCTGCTCGTGCGGTCGCTCGATTCGCTCGTCCGCGTGCTGCCGGAGCCCGAGCCGCCGCCGGAGGTCGTCCCGCGGACCATCACGCTGACCCAGCGCGCATCGATCATCCGGCTCGCGCTCAGAGGCGCCTCGTCGATCGTGCTGCAGGACCTCCTGCAGGGCGTGCGCGACAAGGTCGTGGTGGCGGTCACGTTCCTCGCGATGCTCGAGCTCATGAAGCGCCGCGAGGTCGTTGTCGAGCAGGAGGAGCCCTTCGGCCCGATCACCGCCCGCCGCACGACGGCCGAGGAGCGGCTCGCGGCCGGACTGGCGGCGGAGGCCGACGAGGCGCCGCTCGACGAGTCGCTGGAGTCGTTCGCGTGACCGAGGAGCAGCTGCTTGCTGACGTGGACTCCGCGGCGGCCACTGCGGCGCCGGGGGAGCGGCCCGCCCCCGGCGAGCTGAGCGAGGCCGGCCTGGAGGCGCTGCTGTTCGTCGCCGAGAAGCCGCTGAGCCGGCGCGAGATCGCGACGATCGCCGGCGTCGACGCCGCCACCGTTGATGCGCGCCTCGGGGACCTGGAGGTCGCCCTCCGCGATCGTGGAATCCGCCTCCTCGCCACCGGTGACCGCGTCGAGCTGGCGACGGCCCCCGAGGCAGGCGCGCTCGTCGCGCGGTACGTCGGGACGGACGCGGTGCGGCTGTCGCCCGCGGCCCTCGAGACGCTGGCGATCGTCGCCTACCGCCAGCCCGTCACGAAGGCCGCGGTGGAGCGGATCCGCGGCGTCGACTCGGACCACACCGTCCGCAGCCTGCTCCATCGCCGGCTCGTGGTGGAGCTCGGCCGCGCGAACACGCCCGGTCGGCCGATCCTGTACGGGACGGCGTTCGAGTTCCTGGAGCGGTTCGGTCTGGAGTCCCTCGACGACCTGCCGACGCTGGACGCCGACGTCGCGGCGCGCCTCGCGGAGGAGGGTGGCGCGCTCCTGCTGGCGCTCGACGAGGACGCGCCGGACGACCCCGGCAACGGCTCCACGCCCGGCACCTGAGCGGGGCATGCCGGAGGAGCGGATCCAGAAGGTCCTCGCGGCGGCGGGGGTGGCGTCGCGTCGCGCGTCGGAGGCGCTCGTCGCGGAGGGCCGCGTCCGCGTGGACGGCAAGCCGGCGAGCGTCGGGCAGAAGGTGGACCCCGATCGATCGCGGATCGAGGTCGACGGGTCACTCGTGGGCATCAACGCGACTCGTGCGTACGTGGCCCTCCACAAGCCGGCCGGGGTGACCTCGACGACCCGCGATCGGCACGCCGACACGACCGTCCTCGATCTCGTCCCGACCGCGCTCGCCCCCGACGGCGTCCGGCTCTACCCGGTCGGGCGGCTGGACCTGGACTCCGAGGGTCTGCTCCTCCTCACGAACGACGGCGACTGGGCGGAGCGGATCCTCCATCCGCGCTTCGGCGTCGAGCGCGAGTACGCGGTGGCCCTCGCGGCGCCGCTCGTCGGCGAGCAGGCCCGTGCGCTGAACGCGGGCATTCGCCTCGAGGAGGGGCTCGCGCGCCTCGCCGGCCCCATCCGGACGGCGACGCCACAGCAGATCCATGAGGTCGCGGCAACGATCGACCCGCCGCCGGACCCGGCCCTCGTCTGGTACCGCGCGGTCCTCGCGCAGGGCTGGAAGCGGCAGCTGCGGCGGATGTTCGGCGCGGTCGAGGCACCGATCGTGCGGCTGGTGCGGGTCGGGATCGGGCCCGTGAAGCTCGGGCCGCTGCCGTCCGGCCGGGCCCGGGCGCTGAAGACGCCGGAGGTCGAGGCGCTCGCGGGCCGCGAGAAGGCGCCGCGTCCTCGCCCGAAGCGTCGAAGGTAAGGCGCCCGCATGGCCATGGACGCGGACCTGATCAGGGCGGCGTCCGACGACGACGAACGCGACGGGCCGTACGTCAAGTTCGAGAGCCGCATCTCCATCCGCGACGTCGCCGACCTCGTGTTCACCCGCGCGACGAGATCGACCGGCGCGCAGGGCATCGCCGGATTCCTGATGACCCTCGGGCTGCTCGGCCTGTTCCGCGGGGTCCACCCGGATCTGTGGGTGCCGCCGCTGATCCTGAGCGCGGCGATCGGGACGGGCTTCTTGCTCCTGCCGTTCATCTGGTGGTCGTACCTGGCCGCGCCGGAGCTGATGGTCCAGACGGTCGAGGCCGACACCTCCGGGATGATCCTCCACGTGGCCGATCGGGAGATCCGCCAGCCGTGGACGGTGTACCGCACGGCGCAGGAGACGCAGCGACTGTTCATCCTGACCTCGCGCGTCGTGCGGCCGCAGATGTTCACCAAGCGCGACCTGCCCGAATCGGACGCGGCCTCGTTCCGAACGATCCTCGACGAAGTCGACCTGCTGCGATCGATGGACGAGGGGCCGCGCTACCGGACGTGGCTCGCCTTCCTCATCGGCGCCGCGATCGCGCTCGCGACGCTGGTGGTGGCGGGCGCGATCCGACTCTGACGCGATCGTGATTCGCGACACCGTGAGACTTGACGGGACACGGAGTCACATCTAGGTTCACGGCGTGCCAGCCCTCGCCGAGGATCCGACCATCCGGCGCCAGGTCATGTCCGCGGCGCGCGAGGTCCTCGCGGGCGACGCCGGCGCTCCGGTCGCGGTCATCGCCGATCGGGCGGGCGTCTCACGGGCCACGTTCTACCGCCACTTCGGCTCGCGCGCGTCCCTGCTGCGGAGCGTCGAGCTGGAGCCCCGACCGGACGCCAGGGCCCGCATCCTCGCCGCCGCCAAGGACATGCTGCTCACGTCCTCGCTCGCCGAGCTGTCGATGGAGGAGCTCGCGGTCGCCGCGGACGTGTCACGCGGCACGCTGTACCGCCTGGTCCCCGGCAAGCCGGCGCTCCTCGCGGCGCTGATCCAGGCGTACTCGCCGTTCGAGTCGGTTCGGGCGATCATCGTGAACCACCCGGACGACCCGCCGGAGGTGGTCCTGCCGCAGATCGGGCGGGCCGTCGTGGGCGTGGCGGGCGAGCGGTTCGGGTTGATGCGTGCCGTGTTCCACGAGGTCACCGCCCGCAGCGGACCGGGGATGGCCGGCATGGGGCCCCTCTTCGCCCAGACGCTCGGCCAGCTGGCCGACTACATGGCGCGGCAGATGGCCGCGGGGCGGATCCGGCGGATGCCCCCGATCCTCGCGCTCCAGGCCGTCGTCGGCCCCATCTTCTTCCACCTGATGACGCGCGCCGTCATCGAGCGGGCGGTCGATCTGCCCAGCCCGGAGGCGGCGGTCGACGAGCTCGTGGCCTCGGCGCTGGCGGGCCTGCGGCCGTGACGGACCGGGACGAGACCGCCATCGCGATGCGCTCGACGGCCCCGCCGCCGATGCCGGCCGTCGAGGCGGTGGACCTGCACAAGCGCTTCGGCTCGCTCGACGCCGTCAACGGCATCGACCTCGCGCTCCGGCCGGGGCGTATCTACGGCCTGCTGGGCCCGAACGGCTCCGGCAAGACGACCCTCATTCGGCTGCTGACAGGCCTGGCGCAGGCCACGTCCGGCGAGGCGCGGATCCTGGGCGAGCGGATGCCGTCGCGCAGGGCGCTCGCCTCGATCGGCTACATGCCCCAGGCCGAGGCGATCTACCCGGACCTGTCCGTGGGCGAGAACCTCGGCTTCTTCGCGCGGCTCGAAGGGCATGCGGACAAGGCATCGATCGACGAGGTCCTCGACCTCGTGGAGCTGAGCGGCCGCAAGGGGACGCCCGCGCTGCAGCTCTCCGGCGGCATGCGCCGCCGGCTCTCGCTCGCGTGCACCCTCGTCCACCGTCCGAAGGTGCTGTTCCTGGATGAACCGACCGTCGGCGTGGACCCGGCGCTGCGCGTCCAGTTCTGGACCCACTTCCGGCGCCTCGCGGCTGACGGCACCACGATCCTCGTCGCGAGCCACGTGATGGACGAGGCCGATCGCTGCGACGAGCTGCTGTTCGTGCGCAGCGGCAAGGTCATCGGGCGGGGGACCGGTGCGGAGCTCCGAGCGACGGCCGGGCAGGAGAACCTCGAGTCGGCCTTCCTGGTGCTGTCCGGCCTCGATCCCGAAGGGCGCCCGCTCCCGGGGGCCTCGGGCGTCTCTGGCGCCGACGGAGCCTCTGGCGCCGACGGAGCCTCCGGCGCCGACGGAGCCGACGCGTGAGCCCGAGCCGCATCGCCGCCATCGCGCGCCGGATCGCCCAGGGCTTCCGCCGCGACGAGCGAACGCTCGCGCTGATGTTCGTCGTGCCCCTCGTGATCACGGCGCTGCTCGGCTGGGTCCTGCGCGACACCAACGACACGCTCGTTCGTGTGATGGTCGTGAATGAGGCGGGGGCGCCCGGCCAACGGATCGTCGATGCGCTCACGGAGGCGACCATCGGGGCCCCGGACGGGATCGAGGTGGTGTCGTTCAGCGACCCCGACCAGGCTGAGCCTGGATTCGATCTTCGCGAGGGCGCGCGCCAGCAGCTCCGCGACGACAACATCGATCTCGGGCTCGTGCTGCCCAGCACGCTCGTCGACGACGTCCTCGCCGGCCGCCGCCCGGTCATCACGGTGATCACCAAGGGGGTCGAGCCGGGAGCCGATGCCGACGCGTTCGGGAAGCTACAGGCCCTCATGGCCACGGTCGCGCGCGAGCTCGTGCCCCCGGGCGCGCAGCCGCCAGTCATTCCTCAGGTCGCGCACGAGACCGTCTACCTCTCCCCGGACGCCGACCAGGTGGACGTCTTCGCGCCGATCTTCCTCGGCTTCTTCGGTTACTTCTTCGTGTTCCTCCTGACCGGCGTGAGCTTCCTGCGCGAGCGAATCGGCGGCACGCTGGAGCGGCTCGTCGCCACGCCCGTGACCCGGGCCGAGATCGTGCTCGGCTACAGCCTCGGTTTCGGGACCTTCGCGACCATCCAGATCGCCTTCCTGACCGTGTTCATCCTGAACTCCTTCCAGACGCCGGAGCTCGGCCCGATCCCATCGCTCACGATCGGGCTCGGGGTCGACGCCGCCGGCTCGCCCTACCTGGCGTTCCTCATTGCGCTGCTGCTGTCGATCGGCGCGGTCAACCTCGGGATCTTCCTGTCGACCTTCGCCCGAACGGAGCTCCAGGTCATCCAGTTCATCCCGCTGGTGATCGTGCCGCAGGGCCTCCTCTCCGGGCTGCTGTGGCCCGTGGAGAAGCTGCCGGACGTGCTCCAGGCGATCGCCCACGTGCTGCCGCTGACCTACGCGGTCGATGGCCTCCGCGAGGTGATGCTCAAGGGCGCCGATCTCTCGAACGGCACCGTACAGGTCGACCTGGTCGTCCTCGCCGGGATCGCCCTGTTCTTCGTCGCCCTGGCCTCGACGACGATCAAGCGCGAGGTCGCGTAGCCCCTCGCCGCCGACCGAGGGCGAATCCGAGCAGCGCGAACGCGCCGGCAGCCAGCAACACGAGGAGCAGGAGCATCAACCCGTCGGGCCCGGTGGCCACCGAGGCCGCCCCGGTGGAGACGGTCGCGAACGAGGGCACCGGCGAGGTCGCGAGTGTCACGGCGGGGGCCACCGGCTCCTCCGTCTGCAGCACCGACGGCGGCGGATCCCACGTCGGCAGGGGCTGCTCGCCTGCGCCCAGCGTCGGGGCCGGTTCCGCGCTGGCGGCGGGCGGCGCCACCGCGACCGGAGTTGAAGGGGCCGTGGGTCGTGGTGTGGCGACCGTTGCCGGCGTCGCCCTGGGGGTCGGCTTCGGTGTCGGCTTCGGCGTGGGTGTGGCCGTCGGGATTCGCTTGAACGTTGCAACGAGGGATTTGGCGGCCTTCACGGTGAAGGTACAGGTCAGGCCCTGGCCGCCACACGGCCCGCTGTTCCAGTGATCGAAGCGCCAGCCCTTCTCGGGCTTGGCCTCGATCACCAGCGTGGTGCCAACCGCGATGAAGTTGCTCACGGGCGGGATCAGCCCTTCCGTGCACAGCCTGGCCCCCGACGTGGCGCAGGCCGTTCCCGAGCCCTCGATGTCGAGGGAGATGTTCACCTTCCCGAAGACCACGAGGTAGTTCGAGTCCTCGGTCACGGTCAGCGAGCAGACGGGATCGAAGCCCGTGCACGGATTTCCGGACCAGTAGGTGAAGATCGAGCCGGCGGCCGGTTGCGCCGTGAGCGTGGCAGTGGTTCCGTGCTTGAAGAGCGCACACCAGTCCAATGTCGTACTCGGAGAGCACGGCGTGCCGTTGCTCGAGATGGTCCCCGGACCGTCGATCCTGGCCTGCAGCCGGTACGACGTGAGCTCGAATCTGGGTGTGAGCGTGACCACATTGCCGTACTCCGGCCGGAACTCGAGGGTCACGGAATGCGGCGCCCCGCTCGTGACGCAGCCACCGGCGCTGCCCACACAGAGGTAGCTGCCCTGACTGGGCGTGTAGGTGATGGTCACCAGGACCGAGCTCTGGAAGTCCGGGAAGATGTAGGTCTGGCTGCAATCGCCCGAGGCGCCGCCGTTGGCGTAGCGGCAGTCGATTCCGTCATCGTCGCTCGTCACCCGCCCGGCTCCGTCCCCGTTGCCGAAGGACACCGAGATCGAGCCACCCCATGACGCCCATGCGGGCGACGGGTGCGCGAGCTGGCCCGCGGCGGCCACGGCGATGGCTGCGATCACCGCCAGGAGGCGAGTGACGGTGCCGCCGCCCTCGCTGCAGCCGGCGCGGTCGTCGCGGGCGCGGTCAACGTGGTTCCCGACCAGGCGGCCGCGGTTGCCGCCCACCTACTGCCCCAGGTTCTCGAGGACCCGGCGCACGAGGTCCTCGTCGGGCGCACGGACGCCGATGGTGAAGAGGTCGATGTAGGTGTCGCCCTTCACGGCGAAGATCGACCCCGTCAGCTCCTGGAGGACCGCGACGTCGGCGGGCAGGCCCGACACCGGCTGCAGGCCGTTCAGGATCGCGACGTGCTCGTCGTACCAGGCGCGGCCGCCCGGACTGACCACGCCGAGGTCGATCTCGGCGCCCGGCAGGTTCCAGCGGCAGAAGTTCGCGAAGATCGTGTCCGCCGCGGTGTCGGTCTTCGCGATCACCGCCGACTGCGTGATCTCCTGGAGGTCCGCATCGCTGAGCAGGTCGCAGGCGCGTGCGTTCGTGACGCCGTTGCCGTTGCCGTTCCCCGTGCCGGAGGTCGCGGCCGGGCCGGTTGTCGTACCTGCAGCGGGCGTGCCCGCGACGCCTGACGTGCCGGTCGGGCCTGCCGTGGTGCTCGTCCCGGTCGTCCCGGGCGCGGTGTCCGCCGGCGAGCTGCATGCGGCGAGGCCGGCAAGGACCGCCACGAAGGCCGCGAGGGGCAGCGCCCGGAGCGTGCGTGGCGCCGCGGGGCTCGGGTTCTCGATTCGCGACATGGTCAACTCCTGTCGGGCCTGGCGCGGGGCGAGCCGGGCGCGGTGCGTGGGCTGGTCCATGGCCGGAGGATCGCGAACGGCGGTTGCAATTCCGTGGCAAGCCCGTGCGACGGTCGCGAGCTCGAGGTCCGGCCGGTCGTGTTGGCGACGAACCTAGTCGCCGACCCGCAAGGCCAGGAGGCGGGTCGGAGCCGTCGCGCTCTCCGCGTAGATGAACAGGTGGACGCGATCGCCGGCTGCCACGGTGACGTGGGTCCGCGCCACGATCGGCAGGCGCGCGCAGCTCAGGTCGAAGCTGTCGGCGCCGGGCGGGAACTCGTGCACCGCGATATCGACGGAACCGGGCTCGAGGACCACCGGCCGGAGCGCGTCGCCCAGGGCGGTCCGCACCAGCGTCGGGAAGTCGGGATCGGCGAGGCACGTGCCGTCGACGCTCGCGGCCCACTGCTGCGTCTCGTCCACGTCCGACATCGGCGCGGCATCAAGGAAGGCAAGCGCCTTGCCGGCGGGTGCGTCGATCAGCGGGAAGAAGCTTTCCGGCGCCTGCTCGAGGATCTCCTGGCGACCCCCAGGGGTGCCGCCGACGGCGCTGAATCCGTCGCGATCGCTCGCCAGGACGAACGTGCGTTCGAGGCCGGCCAGGACGTCACGGCCCAGGTCGAACAGGTTGAGCTGCCAGGTGTTCACGGGCTCGCCGTGCCGCTGGACCGAGATCCAGGTCACGGGGGCGAAGGGTCCGTTGGCCATCCGGCCCGGGTCGAACCAATCGCTCGACTGTCCGTACGGCACCGTGGTCACGAGCACCGGGCCCGTGCCCGAGTCCCCAAGGTTGGCCGCGTCGCCCGCCCATGCGTACACGTCGAGATCCGTGCCGCGGCCGTCGTTGGCATACAGGTTGACGATGCGGACCCGTTCGCCGCTGAACCCGAGCTCGCCCGTCTCGCGCAGCCGGATGGTCGTCTCGTAGACATCGCCGTACCCGAAATCCGACGTCACGCCGACGTCGAAGACGCACATGTCGTGGAGGTCCGGGTCGGTGACGCCCGCGCAGGCTTCCTCGCCGGCGGCACGCTGGGCCGGTGTCAGGTCGGCGAGTGAGATGAAGTCGACCTCGGCCGGGAAGCGCTGGTTCGTGAAGGTGTCGGTCGACTCGCCCGGCGCGTAGTCGAACAGCGAGGACGCGGGCGTGACTCGCCACGCGGGAGCGAGGGTCTCGTAGAGTTGGGCGTACTCGGTGTGGCGATCGAACGGATAGGGGAGGATGGCCGAACCATCCGGCAGCGCCGGCCAGCGGCTGTCCTTCGCGTTCAGCCCCATGAGCCCAACGATGCCCGCCAGCCGATCCACGCCCGGCTCGACCAGCAGGTTCAACCCGCGATGGCTCGTGCCGATCACGTCGACGTAGCTGCCGTCGCCCGTGTCGATGCGGACACCCTCGGTTGAGGGCACGATCAGGCCGGCCCCGAACGCGACCGGGGCGGCCATCGGCACGTCCAGCCCGTTCACGGACAGGCGAACCGTGTTCGTCCGGACGTCGACGTACAGGGCCATGCGCTGGCCGCCGGCCTTGACTGCCACCGCGGTGTTGATGGATACGACCTTCGAGTCGCCGAACGGCGCCTGGCGCGTCTGGACCTCGAAGCGGCCGTCCGCGGATCGGGCCACGACGAACTCCCCCACGCCCTGGAAGTCGTAGTCGAACGCACCGAAGGTGTCGATGTGCACGTCGCCGTTCGACTGCCCGCAGCTCGACTGGCACGGGGTGCGGCCGGTCGAAGCCGGCGGCCGCGGCGGCGACGCACCAGGAGCGCGCGAGGGCGGCGGCGGGGTCTCGGGAGGGGCGCTCGGGCATTCGTCGGGACTCCCGATCCTGATGCCCCGGATGGTCCCCGTCATGGGCTTGACACCGCCGCTGATGCCGATGACGAAGCGCGAACCGATCACGGCCTTCGCCTGGGGCTCGTTCTCCTCGCCCGGGCAGGCGGTGGCCTTCGAGCAGTCGTGGCCTTCGACGCAGAACGTGACTCCGGCGAGCTCGGTCGTGTCCAGCTTTCCGTCGCTCAGGCGGGCCTGACCCGGGATGCTGATCCTGACCATGTCCGCCGTGGCCTCGTACTGGAACGCATCGGCGGTGAACTCGGGCGTGGCGATCCGCCTGACGTCGTCGCCGCCGATCATGTCCGCGGGTCGCAGGAAGTAGGAATCCTCCGTGATGCTCGGACCGGTGGTGTCCCAGGACGCGCCACGAGCGGCCTCCCGCACGATGCTGGAGCCCCACGACTCCAGGAAGCTCGGGCCTTCGGCGTCGGAATTGACGAATGCGGCGGCGCTGTCGCTGCCCGCCCCCCACATCGCGCGGAATCGCGTCCAGGGATCGATGCCCGACTCGGCGAGGTGCGAATAGAAGCCGATGGCGTCATACACGCGCCCGGTCAGGGACAGCCACGGCAGCGTGAGATACCGCCGCCAATGGTTGAACGGAACGCCCGTGTCACCCCCGGCAAGCGTCTCGCCGACCCAGGCTGCCTGGCCCTCGATGACCCACCGGGGCGCGTAGGCATACTGCAGGAGCGAGTGGTACCCGTCGAACTGGAAGCAGTGGAAGACCTCGTGGGCGAGCGTGTCGAGCGTCTCCACGCCGCCGAGATCCGTCGCGAGCGGGAAGACCGTGATCTCGCAGTCGCCGAACACACCCCCGGGCCACTTGCTCCAGGCCTGACCAAGAACATTGGGCTCGTTCTTCGGCTGGGGCGCGAGGTTCACGGTGATCTTCCCGGACAGGCTCATTCCGAGCTTGGCCGCGATGATGGTGCGGTACGTGGCGACGGACTCCTCGATCGCCTCCTTGAGCCCTGGGGCGAAGGTGCTGCTCGCGGTCAGCCCGACACCGGCGGCAGCAGGATCGGCTCGCGCCCGCGCGAGCGCCACGGGCACCAGCCCGGTTGCGGGCCTGCTGTCGATCGACGCCGGCCGGGCGTCCGCGGCCTCATCGCTCACCACGACCCGCAGGCTGTCGGGTGGGGGTGCAATCGCGGCATCGATCGCCGCGCGCTGGTCCTCGGTCAGCTCCGATTCGTAGGCCTTGACCGCTGCGATCGCGATGGTCCGATCGGTGATTCCGGTGAGGTCCTGCTGGACGTCGACGCCGGGCAGCGGCCCGAATGCCGTCGCGAACAGGCGCAGGGCGTCGTCCCTGGCGAACGTACCGGTTGCGGGATCGAGAGTCGCGAGGGCTCGTTCCCACGCAGTGCGCGGCTCCCAGCGCGCGACCCACGCGCCGCTCGGGTCCGGCGTTGCAGCGGGGGTGCAGGAGGCGAGGAGGGCAGCGGCGAGGAGGACGACGATCCGGCGACGCAGGAGCGTCGCCCCACGGTTCACAGGTCGTCCGCGATGGCCTTGGCGAGCTTGGCCGCCATGCCCTCGGGCTCGGGGAACTCCATGTACGTGAGCGTGAGGTAGGTGTCGCCCTTCACGGCGCTGACGACGAGGGTTTCCTCCTGGATGGCGGCATCGCCCACGCCCTCGACGGCAGGAGCGTCGTCGAGGAAGTCCTGTCGTGCCCGGAAGGCGTCGCGACCGCCGGTCAGCTGGAAGCCCACCACGACCGCTCCGGGCAGGTCCGCGGGGCCGTCGAGGTCCCACGAGCAGCTGAGGTCGTTGTCGCCCAGGTTGACCGTCGTGGAGCTGCTCCGTACGACGTTGTAGCCCGTGAGCGCCGAGATCTCCTCGGGGGTCAGGAGGCTGCAGGGATACGGCAGGTCCGTTCCGGCACCCACGCCGCCCGGTGCTGCTGTTGGGCCTGCCGGCGCAGGGGCGTCCGTGCCGGCTGCCGCTCCTGGTCCGCCGGTGCCGCCGCCGACGCCGGGTGCGCCGGCCGTGGCCGCCGCCCCGCCACCGCCGCACGCGCCCAGCACGAGCGAGGCCAGGAGCCCCAGGGAAACGACGGCCCCAGCAGCCGGCGCCGACGAACGATTCATTCGTTTGTCCTCCGATCCACGGTCTCGGGACCCGGCACAGTGTCCGGGCTGAACATCTCTGCGGCACGGCGCCAGTGGCCGTCCGCCTCCACGCGGTGGACGACCAGGTAGCGGCCGCGATCCACCACCCGCGCACCCGATTCCGGCAGCACGTGCAACTCGTACCGCCCGACCTCGAACGCGACGTCACCCCGCTGCTGGAGGTCGATGACGGCGAGCTCGACCTGCTCGATCCCCGTCTCGACGCCGGTCCGCCAGAAGCGCTCGATCGCCTGGCGCCCGTGGAGCACGTCTGCGGCGGGCGCGAGCAGCGTCGCGTCGTCGGCGTAGATCGCGGCCGCCGCCTCGGCATCGCCGGAGCTGAGCGCCGAAAGGAAGGCGAGTCGGGAGCGATCGATATCGGCCGCCGCGTCGTCGATCGGGGTGCGTGCTTCCACGACCGGAAGGGTTGCGGAGCGTCGTTGCAATTCCGTGGCAGCCGCCCGTTGCCGCAGCGTCACACGATGCGCCGCCCCGCGATACCGGGGGGTTCAGGTGCCGGGTGGGATCTCGAGGGCGAGCTCGATTGCGTCCGCGAGGGGCATGCTGCGGCCTTCGAGCAACGCCGCGGCGGTCGCCTCCGCGCCGATGCGGCGCACGGTGGCAGCGTCCGTCCGGTCGCGCAGCGAGCGCTCGTAGGGCTTGTGGTCGGCGCCCATCGCCTGGAGCACCCCGTCCGCAGCGCCGAGGAGCTTCGCAGCCCGGTCGGCGTCGCCTCGCGCGGCCGCGATGGCCCCGATGCCCTCGAGGAGCCACGCCAGATCCTCGCGGTCGCCGGCATCGCGAGCCAGGGCCAGGCCCTCGCGGAAGTGCTCGCCTGCGACATCGTGTCGCCCCAGCTCCAGCTCGCTGGCGCCGAGGTTGAACAGCGCCCGCGAGACGTTGGCCGTGTCGCCGCGCGCGCGAAGCAGCTCGAGGCTCTCCTCGAAGAGCGGCCTCGCCGTCGCGAAATCGCCACGGGTCAGCGCATAGTCGCCCCGGTTGTTCACCGCGAGCGCGAGGATCCGCTGGTCCCCGGCTCCGCGCGCCACCGCCACGGCCTCCTCGAGCAGCGGTCCTGCCCGGTCCGCGTCGCCGCCCGCGAGCACGATCGCCCCGAGGTTGCTGAGGGCATTGGCGACGAGGTGCTGCTCGCCCGTCTCGCGCGCGACGGCCAGCCCTTCCTCGGCGAACGAGGTCGCGGTCGCGTGCTCGCCCTGCAGGAGCGCGAGGGATGCGGCGGCCGTCAGCGCCCGGCGGCGGAGCACCGGGTCATGGGCCGTGTCGCCCTGCAGTGCCTGCTCCAGGTTCGCGCGACCCTCGAGGAGGTGGCCACGCACGTACCAGAAGCGGGTGAGCGCGATCGCCAGGCGGAGGTGCTCGCGCCACAGGCCGGATTCCGCGAGGAAGGCCAGGGCGACGCGCAGGTTGTCCTGCTCCGCTTCGAGCCGCGCGAACCACGCTCCCTGGCGCTCGCCGGACAGCTCGGGCGCGGCCGCCTCGGCCAGCTCGAGACACCACGTCGCATGGCGGCGTCGCACGTCGTCGCCTGCGCCTGCCGCCTCGAGGCGCTTGGCCGCGTACTGGCGGACCGTCTCCAGGAGCCGGTAGCGGGTCTCGCCGGGCCCATCCCCGGCGATGACGAGCGAGGCCTCAACCAGGGCCTCGATCCGCCGCAGCGCCGCGTCATCGTCACCGCCGGCGCACACGGCAGCGACGGCCACGAGGTTGAAGCCGCCCGCGAACACGGACAGCCCGGCGAGCAGCTCCTGCTCGTCCGGCGCGAGGAGGTCGTGACTCCAGTCCATCGCCTCGCCGAGCGTCCGGTGCCGGGCCGTCGTGAGCCGACGCCAGGACACGAGGAAGCGAAAGCGGTCGTCCAGCCGCTGGGCGATGTCGTCGAGGGAAAGGGAGCGCGCGCGGGCGGCCGCGAGCTCGATGGCCAGCGGCAGGCCCTCCAGGTCCGTGCAGATCCGGGCCGCGATGGCGAGCGTCGCCGCGTCGTCCGCGATGCTCGGACGCGCCGCGCGGGCCCGGGCCAGCAGGAGGCGCACGGCGTCGGAGTCGACGCTCAGTGGCGCGACGGGCACCTCGGCCTCGCCCGGAACGCCGAGCGGCGACCGGCTCGTGGCGAGGATGCGCAGTCCCGGCCCGGCGAGCAGCAGCCGCTCCACCAGGGACGCCGCGACCCCCCGGACGTGCTCGCAGTTGTCCAGGACCAGCAGCAGGTCCGCTGCACGGACCCGCGCGGCGACCAGCTCGGCGAGATCGCGCTCGCCCTGCTCCCGTACGCCGAGCGCGACAGCGACCTCGCCGGCCACGAGGCCGGCGTCCGCGAGGGGCGACAGGTCGACGAACGCCACGCCGTCGGCGAACTCGGCGGCGGTTCGCTGGGCGAGCTCCAGCGCGAGCCGCGTCTTGCCCACGCCGCCGACCCCCGTGAGCGTGAGCAGCCGCTCCCCGCGAATGCGCGGCGCCAGCGCGGCCAGCTCCGCCTCGCGCCCGACGAAGCTGCTGACCGGGATCGGCAGCGGCGAGCGGTCCTCCGCGGCGGCGGGCGGCGGGACCGTCTGCTGCAGGATCGCGGCCTCGAGGGCGCGGAGCTCCTCCCCGGGCTCGATCCCGAGGTGCTCATCCAGCGCCGCGCGCGCGCGGTGGTACGCGGCCAGCGCGTCCGCCTGGCGACCGGCCCGGTAGAGCGCGAGCATCAGGTGCTGCCACAGTCGCTCCCGGAACGGCTGCTCGCGAACGTGGGCCTCGAGCTCGTCGATCAGCTCCGCACCGCGCCCGAGGTCGAGGTCAGCCTCGATGCGCCGCTCGACCGCGAGGAGCCGCAGCTCCTCCAGGCGCTCGGTCGCGCCGCCGAGCGTGCCCTCGCCACCGAGCTCGCCGAACGGCCGACCGCGCCATAGCGCCAGCGCCTGCGCGAGCTGCTCGCCGGCCCGCCGCGCCGAGCCGCGGGCGAGGGTCTCGCCTCCCTCGCGCACCAGCCGCTCGAACTCCAGCACGTCCACGGCGCCTGGCGGGAGGTGGATCGCGTAGCCTCGGTCCGTCCGCTCGATCGAGACCGCGTCCGTGAGCGACCGCCGCAGTCGCGAGACGTAGCTTCGAAGGGTCGTGTCGGCGCCATCGGTCGGCTCGCCCGCCCAGAGGTCCTCGACCAGCTCGTCGGCGGACAGCACCTGCCCGGCCCGGAGCGCGAGCAGCGCCAGGAGCCCGCGCTGGCGGGCGCCGCCCAGCGGCACATCCCGTCCATCGATGCGCAGCTCCACGGGACCCAGCAATCGAATCTCGACCGAGGTTGCGCGCGGCTCCACGGACCCTCCACGGGGGCGAGCCCGCCGTCAGCGACCCCCGCTGCGGGCGTGGCGCGAGAGTAGCCAATGCGCGCTGCCACGACCGTCGTCCACGCGAAGGCGTTCGCGTGGGATCAGCCGGGCTCGGTCAGGCGGGAGGCCAGGCCAGGCCGCAGTAGGTATGCATCGCCTGGAGGGCCTTGGGCAGCTCGCTGATCCCGCCGACCTGCCCCGTGGCCGGGATGTTCGCCGGCTCCTCGATCTTGGCGAACGTCGCGTAAATCCGGTACACGAGAGCGACCCAGTTCTTGAGCTCCGCCGGCGCGACCGGGTACATGTCGTCGAAGCGGCGTGCGATCTCGCCCGCGATCTCCTGCGTGATGTCCGTGTCGGGCCCGAGCGCCGTCGCCCAGCTGACGTAGTCGCGATAGCGACGGCAGAAGTCGCCGTCGGTCGGCTCCGCGGACGGCGGATCGCTGCACTTCGGCTCCTCGAGCTTCACGCCCCGGATGTGGCCGACCAGGCCCTCGCTGCCGCCGCTCGTCGCGAGGAGCACGGAGGACGGGACCGTTCCGTCCGTCAGCGGCGGCTCCGAGCCCGGGCAGACCTTGGAGCAGTCGTGGCCCTCCACGCAGTAGCGCACGGAGCCGTGGATCGCGAGGTCCATAGCTCCCGCACGGAGGCGGGCGTGGCCGTCGACCTCGATCTCGACCATGTCGGCCTCGAGGACGTAGCGCCTGATGTCGTTGGAGAAGAACGGCTGGCTGAGAGGAAGATCCGCGCCGTTGCTCACGATCGCCACGCCCGGCTTGTAGGCGGTGCTCGTGATTCCGGGGCCATCAGTGTCCCAGGCGCCGCCGTCGCGGAGCACGCTGGATGCCCAGGTATCGACGAACGCCTCCGAGTCGGCACCCGCAGAGCGATACGCGTCGAGGCTGTTGGTTCCCGCCGCAAGGATTGGACGGATCACGCCCCACGGGTCGATCCCAGCGTCCTCGAGGTGGGCGTAGAAGCCGACGGCGTCGTAGGCCCGGGACGTCAACGGGATCTGCGGCATGACGAGGTAGAGATCCCAGAAGCGCTCGTAGTTCGGGCTGGGGCCGCCGAGCTCCATGCCGACCCACGTCGCCATGCCCTCGTTGATCCAGCCCGGCGCGTTGTTGTGCGTCTCGACATCACCATGCGCCGCCGCCTGGAAGCAGTGCATGACCTCATGGGTCATGAGTGCCGTGAGCTGGAGGCCGGACTGCGCGGTCGCCTCGTCGTAGATCGTGATGTTGCAGCCGTTGAAGAGGCCGCCGTCGTACTCGGCCACGGTCCCGCCGTTGGGGTAGATGCCCTCGATCGGCTTGACGTCCGCCGGACGCGGCTTGAAGTAGATGTGCATGAAGCCTTCGTGGTCGCCGATCTTCGCCGCGATGTCCATCCGAGCCTCCTCGGCGACCTCGCGGATGGCGTCCTCGAGGCCCGGATTGGCATTGACCAGCCGCATCGTCCCGAGCTGGGCGACCGGCGGGACGTCAATCCTGATCGCGTCCTCGGGCGGGGCCAGATACGCGTCGATGGCGGAGCGCTGCTCGGCCGTGAGCTCGTCGCGGTGGCGGGCGACGGCATCGATCGCGAGGGTGCGATCCTCGAGGCCGTTCAGGTCCTGCTGGACGTCCACGCCGGGCAGCGGTCCGTAGGCCGTCGCGAAGAGCGTCAACGCTGCTGCCTTGGAGTACGCGCCGTTCTCGTCGACGGCCACGACAGCCCGCTCCCACGGGGTTCGCGGCTCCCACTGCGGCGCGCCCGCGGCGGGATCGGGCGTCGCGGGCGAGCTGGAATCACCGCCGGAGCCAGAGGAGCTCGAGGGTGCCGCCTGGCCGCACCCCGCGGACCCGAGCAGCGCCGCCGCGAGGAGGATGGCGGCGGCCCTGCCGGGCCTGGGGGATTGGAGACGAGGCGTCACGTCCGCCTCAGCCGCCGAGGTGGCTGAGGACGGTCCTCGCGAGCTCGGTCGCGATCTCGACGTCGTTCGCTTTGATGGCGGCGTACTGGACCTCGACGAGCGTGTCGCCCGTCAGCACCAGGACGGCGCCGCCGCCGTAGTCGACGGCCTTGTCGCCCAGGCCCTCGATGGGCTCGTAGCCGTACTCGACCCCGAATGGCGCGATGTCCCGATCGTACTGCTCCATGCCCCCGGTCGGGAGCACGCCGATAGCGAGGGTGGGTGCGACGGCGGCGCCCTCATTCACGATGTCCCATTGGCAACCCGCCGTGTAGTAACCGAACAGGGCGGGGGTGCCCGGGCCCTTGGGCTCGAGCCCGGAGGCGGCCTTGATGTCCGCATCGGAGAGCAACGCACAGGCGTCGACGGTCGCACCGGCCGGTGCCTGGGTGGTCCCGGGAGCCGGGACCTGGGTCGCGGGGCCTGCCGCGGCCGTGGCGAGCGGCCCGCCGGGGTTGGCGGTGGCGCCGGTACCGGGCGCGCCGCCCCCGCCACCGCAGGCGGCGAGTGCGAGCGCAGTCACGAGGCTGAGCGCTGCTGCGTGGAAGGAGGTGCGGGCGAGGGGTGTGATGTTCATGCGCCGAACGCTACGGACGCCCTGTTGCAGTCCTGTGGCAGCCATGTGGCCCTACAGCCCGAGGTTCGCGAGGATCTTCGTCGCGAACTCCGCGGCCGTGCTGTCGTCCGGCCCGGTCGGGCCGAAGTACTGCACGCTCAAGAGGACGTCTCCGGCGAGGACCATCACTGCGCCCGCGCGGGCCTTGACCGCCGCCTCGCCCAGGCCCTCGATCGAGCCGTAGCCGGCGTTGCGGACGTTGGCGTCGTAGTACGCGCGACCGCCGGGCACCATGACGCCGAGGTTGACCGTGGTCGTCGTCGACCCGTCATTAAGCTCGTAGAGGCAGCCGTTGGTGAAGATTCCCTGCTGCTGGGCGGGCACGGTCGTCACGAGCGTCGCCCCCGTGACGGCCTGGATGTCTGTCGCGGACAGGACCGCGCAGGCGTCCGTGCTGGGACTCGCTCCGGGCGCGAGCGTCGCGCCCGGGCCGCCGGGAGCCGCCGTCGCGGAAGCGCCGCCGGGCGCCTGCGTGGCGGTCGGGCCGGCGGGCGCCGCAGTGGCTCCGGCGGGCCCGCCCTGGGCCCCTGTCGCGCCGGGGGCGCCGGGTGGGTTCGGCGCCCCGGAGCAGGCCGCGAGCAGGAGCGCCGCCGCAAAGGCGGCAATCGTGGCCGATGGACGGCTGGTGACGAGGCTCGCCCGGGCCTTCCCGTTCGTGGTCGCGCCGGTCGTTCGGAGGTCGCTCACAGCTTGCTCGCGATGAGCTTCGCGAGGGCAACGGGCACGTCGTTTCGAGACGGGAACTCGATGTAGCTGACGCTGAACATCACGTCGTTCCGGACCGCGTTCACGTCGCCGATGTCCGTCTGGATGGCGGCGTCTCCGACACCCTGGAGCACCTCGCCCTCGCCGACCGGGGGTGCGAAGTAGTCGTCGTAGTACTCGCGCCCGCCATCGGCTCGCAGGCCGATCACGATGCTCCAGGGCACGCCGCTGCCCTCGTTGTCCAGCTCCCACTCGCACCCGACATCGAAGACGCCCATCGTCGGGCCGGGGGTCGCGCTGATGGGCGAGAAGCCGGTGGCCGTCTTGATCTCCTCGGCGGTCAGGAGGCTGCACGGGTCCGTGGCGGCATCGGGACCGCCAGGAGCACCGGAAGCCTGGGTCGCGACTCCGGCGGGCGTCCCGGCGGCGTCGCCGGGCGTCGCACCCGGACCTGCAGTGGGATTGCCCGCGCCCGGCGGGCTGGTGGCCGCGGAACCGCCACAGGCGCCAAGGGCCAGGCTCACGACGGTCAGAAGCGCGGCGAGGCGGCGATGGAACGTCAGCATGACCGGGACAGTAGGAATCGCCTGTTGCAGTCCTGTGGCAACGAGGGCGGACGTCGCGCCCCGGTGCGCTGTCGCGCTCGCGCCGGCCTCGCACCGCCCTCTCGTCGGGGCGCAGCCGATTACTGCGGCGGCGCCACTCGCAGCCCGCCGGGCGGAAGCGCCAGCTCCCGCTCCGCGGCGGTCGCGGCCCAGGCGAGCATGTCCGCGCGATCGAGGATGGTGCGGTGTGCGACCACCTGGAGGGCCAGCCCGTCGATGACCGAGAGGATCCGCCACGCCGCGGCCGTGGGGTCGTCGCAGTGGAACGTGCCGTCCGCCACGCCGGCCCTGATCGCACGCTCGAGCAGGGCCGCCCAGGCGAGGTTCAGCCGAGACGAGGCCTCGCGGAGCACGGGGCGCCGGGCCGCCTCGGCCCAGGCGTCGAGCCACAGCTGGAAGGCCCAGTCGTCGCCGACGGGGGCGTACGAGGCGAGGAACGCCCGGATCAGCTCCTGGGGGTCGCCGATCTCCTGGAGCAGCACCTCGGTCTGCTCGAGGTCGTCGCGCGCGACCCGCTCGAATGCCGCCGCGAGCACCTCGTCCATCGAGTTGAAGTAGTGGTGGATCAGGCCGCTCGAGGTGCCCATCTCCGTCGCGACGTCGCGCACCGTCGTCGCCGCCAGTCCCTTGCGCCGCGCCACGGCGAGTGCAGCGTCGACGATCGCCTCGCGCCGCTCCTCGGGGGACATGCGTGCCACGCGCGGAGCCTACACCTATTGCGCAACTGTCCAATAGCGCTCTACCATGCCTGGGGTCCAACGCAGCGCAGCGGGCAGGGGAGCGACACTCGACGTGATCCGGACGACGCCCTTCCACGAGCGAACGAGCGCCCGGAACGAGACGGGCCTCTGGGAGCACTGGTCGAACTGCCTCGTCGCCCAGCGCTACCAGATGTCCGAGAAGTTCGAGTACTTCGCCATCCGGAACGCGGCCGGCGCGTTTGACACGTCGCCGCTCTACAAGTACCGCTTCCAGGGCCCGGACGCGCAGCGTTACCTCGCCGGCGTCCTCGCGCGGGACACCCGCAAGCTCGCCGTGGGCCGGGCGCAATACACGCTGTGGTGCGACGACCGCGGCTTCGTGATCGAGGACGGCGTCCTGTTGCGGCTCTCCGAGGACGAGTACCTCCTGACGGCCGCCGAGCCCAACCTTGCCTACTTCCAGGGCCTCGCCGGCAGCCTCGACCTCGCGATCGAGGACGTCACGGACGCCTGGGGCATCCTCTCCGTCCAGGGCCCCCGGTCGCGCGAGATTCTCGCCGCCGTGGCCCCGGCGATCGCCGCCCTCGACTACTTCGCGCTCACGCGTACGAAGATCGCCGGCGTGGACGTGATCGTGTCGCGGACGGGCTACACGGGCGACCTCGGCTACGAGGTCTGGACGCCGGCAGACGGCGCGCTGCGGGTGTGGGACGCGATCTTCGAGGTCGGCGAGCCGCGCGCGCTGATCCCGTTCGGCATGACCGCGCTGTACATGGCGCGCATCGAGGCGGGGTTGATCCTCCTGGACGTCGACTTCCACTCGTCGCGGTACGCCTGGACGGACGCCGACCGCTCGACACCGATCGAGCTCGGGTTCGGCTGGATGTTCCGCGATCTCGCGCCCGGCGCCGGCGCGGCGGCGGGGGCCGCTGGGGCAGCGGGAGCGGGCGGTCGGAAGGCCGCGTCGAACGGCAACGGCTCGAGCCCGAACGGCCGCGCGTTCATCGGCCGCGACGCGATCAAGCGGGAGCTGCACGATCGGAGCTCGCGCTGGGTCATGACCGGGCTGGTCGTCGACTGGAAGGACTACGACCGGATCTACGACGAGGCGGGCCTCATCCCGCCCAAGGACCACACGCCGGTCCAGGACGAGTACTACGTCTACGACGACGAGCTGAACCAGCTCGGCTACGCCACGAGCCAGATGTACTCGCCGATGCTCCAGCGGCACATCGCCCTCGCGCGTGTGCCAATCGACCGCCAGGCCCCGGGTTCGAAGGTCAAGCTGGAGGCGGGCGTGCGCCACCGCTACGAGTACTTCGACGCCGAGGTCTCCAAGCTCCCCCTGTTCAACCCGCAGCGAAGGACGGCCTGACCATGGCGAAGAGCAACGGGTCCAGCGCCGGCAACGGCGCGAAGGCCACTCGCGACGATCGGACCTGGGACGCGATCGTCATCGGCGGCGGCCACAACGGGCTCACGAACGCCGCCTACCTCGCCAGGGCCGGCCTGAAGACGCTCGTCCTCGAGCGCCGGCCGATCTTCGGCGGCGCGGCGATCACGGAGGAGCTCCGGCCGGGCTTCTGGTTCACGAGCTTCTCGTACGCGCTGAGCCTGCTCCGGCCGGACATCATCCACGAGCTGGATCTCGTGAAGCACGGCTTCATGCCGATCCTCATGCCGACGACCTTCTGCCCGAAGGAGGACGGCGACTACATGCTCTTCGGGCAGGATCACGGCGAGAACCACAAGGAGATCGCCCGGCACTCGGCCCATGACGCCGACGCGTACGACGCCTACAACCACGACGTCAACCGCGTCCTCCAGGCGCTCAAGCCGCTCATGGACGAGGCGCCGCCGGACTTCTGGAGCGACGACCCGGAGGAGCTCATCCGCCTCGCCGCGATGGGCTCGCGCTTCCGGAAGCTCGACCGGAAGGTCCTGCACGACGCGATCCGCCTGCTGACCGGCTCGGCCGCGGACTTCCTCGACGACTACTTCGAGTCGGACCTGCTGAAGGGCTACCTCGCATCCACGGCGATCATCGGTACGAAGGTCGGGCCGTACTCGCAGGGCTCCGGGCTAGTGCTGCTCTACCACCTCATCGGCGAGCACGACGGCGAGTTCGGCGCGTGGGCCTTCCACAAGCAGGGCAACGGCGGGTTCACGAAGGTGCTTGCGCGCGCGGCGGAGAGCTTCGGCGTGGAGATCCGGCTCGAATCGCCGGTCGAGCGGGTGATCACGACCGAGGGTCGCGCGACCGGCGTGGCCCTCGCGGACGGCGCCGAGTTCCACGCCCCGATCGTGATCTCGGCCCTCGATCCGCGACGAACCTTCATGGAGCTGGTCGACCCCCGTGAGCTTCCGACGGAGCTCGTGGACCAGATCCGGCGGTTCCGCTTCCAGGGAACCTCGGCGAAGGTCAACTTCGCGCTCGACGGGATTCCGAAGTACCCGGCCCTCGGCGACCGCACCGATCAGTACCGCGGGTTCACCAACATCGGGCCGTCGATGGAGTACCTCGAGCGGGCCTTCGACGACGCCAAATACGGCTGGTACTCGAAGCGGCCGTACCTCGACACGGCCATCCAGTCGACCGTGGATCCGGACATGGCGCCGGCCGGCAAGGCCGTGATGAGCTGCTTCGTCCAGTACGCGCCGTACGAGCTGCGCGAGAGCGACTGGGACACGGAGAGGGAGGGCCTCGGCGACACCGTCCAGGCGACGCTCGAGTCGTTCTTCCCCGGGTTCGGCTCGCTGGTGCTCCAGCGGGAGATCCGGACCCCGCTCGACATCGAGCGGACCGTCGGCCTCAGCGAGGGCAACATCTTCGCGGGCGAGTTCCTCGCGCCCCAGATGTGGTTCATGCGGCCCGCAATCGGCTGGGCCAACTACCGCACCCCGATCGACGGCTACTACCAGTGCGGCTCCGGCACGCATCCCGGCGGCTGTGTCATGGGCGCGCCGGGCAAGCTGGCGGCGCAGGCAGTGCTCAAGGATCGGGCGAAGGCGATCGACCGCGCGAAAGCCGGCAGCGGCAACGGGTCCGGTTCCTCGGCGAAGGGCGCCTCGGCGAAGGCCGGCGCCGCGGCGGCCGGCAGCTGAGCGCCTGAGCGGACGCGTCAGGTGGACCTCTCGCTGACGCCCGCCCAGGAGGCCCTGCGCGACCGCGCGCGGCGGTTCGTGGTCGAGGTCCTGCAGCCCGTCGAGATCGAGTTCGAGCGCGCGGGCGGGCGGCTGCCGCCGCACCAGGCTCGTGAGCTGCGGCAGGCGGCGATCCAGGCGGGCCTCGCCGGCGGCGAGCTGCCGGTCTCGGTCGGCGGTGGTGGCTGGTCCGTGCTCGAGCAGGTGCTCGTCCATGAGCAGTACGGGCAGGTGACAGGCGGCCTGTGGTCGTATGTTCCGGGCGCGTACGAGGTCCTCGCACACGCGGACGCGGACCAGCGGAAGCGGTACCTGGAGCCGTCACTCCGCGGTGAGCGCTTTGGCGCGTATGCCGTGACGGAGCCGGGTGCGGGCTCGGATGCCCGGTCGCTGCAGACGACGGCGACGCGGGACGGCGGCGACTGGATCATCAACGGCGAGAAGTGGTTCGTGACGGGCCCCGACAACACCGACTTCATGGTCGTGCAGGCGATGGTCGTGGAGGGTTCCGAACGGCGGCCCACGCTGTTCCTGGTCGACTACGACGCGCCCGGCCTGACCATGCAGGACGACCCGAACTACATGCACACGTTCGCGGATCGGCATCCGCAGTTCGTGCTCGAGGACGTGCGCGTGCCGGACACGGCACGCCTGGGCGGGGTGGGGGAGGCCGACAATCTCGCGAACGAGTGGTTCGTGACGGAGCGGATCCACATCGGCGCGCGCTGCACCGGGGCCATGGAGCGGCTGCTCACGATCGCGGTCGAGTGGGCGACGGAGCGGGTCCAGTTCGGGCAACGGATCTTCGACTTCCAGGGCGTGTCGTTCCCCCTGGCCAACTCGGCGGCCGACGCGTCGGCGGCGCGGCTGCTGACCCGCGAAGCCGCGGCGATGGCCGATGCGGACGTCGAGCCCAAGGTCGTCCACGCGAAGGCGTCCCTCGCGAAGCTCTTCGCCTCCGAGGCCGCGTTCATCTGCGCCGACCGCGTCGTCCAGGTGTTCGGCGGTCGCGGCTACATGCGGGACAACCCCGCCGAGCGCTACATGCGCGAGCTCCGCGTGGACCGGATCTGGGAGGGCACGAGCGAGATCCAGCGCCTGATCATCGCGCGCTCGCTTGAGCGGCGCGGGGTCGACAAGGTCGTCGGATGAGCGCGGCGGCGGGGGCGACGGGCGAGACCGCGAAGGCGAGCGAGGCCACGACACCGGGCGCCGCGCGGCACCCGGAGATCGACCTCCGCCCGCTGTACGCGCCCCGCTCCGTGGCGGTCGTGGGCGCGTCGCCGCGTTCCGACCTCGCGCGGACCATGCGGGACAACATCGCCAAGGTCGGGAGCGAGACCCGCTGCTTCTTCGTGAATCCCCGCTACGAGGAGATCGACGGCAGTCCCGCCTACCCGGATCTCGCCGGCCTGCCGGAGGTGCCCGACGCGGTCGTCGTGGCCCTGAACCCGCTGCGCGCCGCGGGCGTCGTTCGCGAGGTAGCGGCGGCGGGCGTACGCGCCGTGATCATCCCGGGCGGCGGGATCGTGGAGGGCGGGGAGCCTGCCGCGGCGATGCAGCGCGAGGTCGCCGCGATCGCCCGCGAGGCCGGCATCGCGCTCCTCGGCCCGAACTGCATGGGCCTCGTCGACCTCACGGCGCCGTCCGCGACGTACATCGACGACCTGCCGCCGAACCTGCGCCGCGGCGGCACCGCGGCGATCGCCCAGTCCGGGAGCGTGACGGACGCGTTCGTCCACGCCGGCACGCGGATCGGCTGGAGCCGGATCGTCAGCGTCGGCTCGGAAGCCGTCCTCGACCTCTGCGACCACCTCGCCGCATGCCTCGACGATCCCCACACGGACTCGATCGTCCTGTTCGTCGAGGGCTTCAAGCGGCCGGAGCGTTTCCTGGCTCTCGCGGACCGGGCGCTGGCGGAGGGCAAGCCGATCCTCGCGCTGAAGGTCGGGCGGAGCTCGCAGGCACGTGCGGCCGCCGTGGCCCACACCGGCAACCTCGCCGGCGACGACCGCGCGGTCGATGCCGCGCTCCGGGCCGCGGGCGTCGTCCGGTTCGACGACCTCGACGACCTCATCGAGGCTGCCGCGCTGGCGAGCCGGGCTCGGCGCCTGGGGCGCGGGGTGGGGAAGGGACGGACGGGCGTCCTGACCGTCTCGACCGGTGAGGGCTCCCTGGTCGCCGACCTCGCGCCCACGCTCGGGTTGGACCTGCCGCCGATCCCCGCGGAGGCTCGCGCCCGGATCGCCCAGGCCCTCCCGACGCTCACCCACATCGAGAACCCGCTGGACCCGTGGGGCGCCGACGAAGGCGCCCCGACGTACCGTGCCTGCTTCGAGGCGTTCGTCGCGAGCGGCGCCTACGACGTCGTCGCACTGGTCCATGATTTCCCGTACCGCTCGCAGCCGGGCGAAGTGGCACTGGCCGTGGAGCTGGGCGCGGAGCTCGTCGCCGCGACGGCCGAGGCGCCGCAGGTCCTGCCCGTCTTCGTCTCGCTCACCTCCGGCGACGTGACGCAAGAGGTGGAGGCCCAGATGGACGCCGCGGGCGGGGTGCCGATCCTCCGCGGCACGCGGACCGCGTTCGGGGCCATCGCGAAGCTGGCGTGGTGGGAACGCCGGCGGGCCGCGCGGATCACCGACGGCCCCGTCCGGGCCGCGTGGCCCGCCCTCGCGTCCGCGACCCCGCGCTACATCCACGGCCGCGTGGGTCGGCCGAGCTCAGCGACGCCGCGAGCCATGCCCGAGCGCGAGTCGCTTGAGCTCCTGCGCGCCGCAGGCCTGCCGATGGTCGAATCCACCGCGGTCCGGATCGATGACGAGGACGCCATGGTCGCCGAGGCCACCGCAGCGGCACAGGGCTACGGCTGGCCGGTGGTCGTCAAGGTGGACGCGCCGGGCTTCGCCCACAAGACCGATGCCGGGGGCGTCGCCCTCGGAATCGCCGACCCGACGACGCTCGGGCGCGCGATCCGCGCCATGCACCCGACCGCATCGCGCGGCGTCCTGGTCCAGCCCATGGTCAAGCCCGGTGTCGAGCTGATCGTCGGCGGCCGCCGCGACGCGCAGTTCGGACCGCTGGTGCTGGTGGGCCTCGGCGGGATCCTGGCCGAGGCCATCGACGATGTCGCCGTGCGCCTTGCCCCGGTCACGGAGGACGAGGCGCTCGCGATGCTGGGCGAGCTCCGCGGCGCCCGCATCCTCGACGGTCCGCGCAACCTGCCGACCGTCAGGCGGCGTGCCGTCGCCGAGGCGGTCGCCGCGCTGGGCCGGGCGATGCTCGCGAACCCGACGTGGCTGGAGGTGGACCTCAACCCGGTCATCGCGGGCCCCGGCGGTGCCATAGCCGTCGATGCGCTGGTCGTCACCGCGGACGTTGCGGATCCGGCCTGGGACTACGAAGACCCTGGCGGCGCCGAAGGATGATCCCGACGCGGCGCCAGCACGCCCGCGCACCCCGCCACGGAGCGCAACTCGCCACGCAGCGCAAAGGAGCCCACCCGATGAATGCCCTCGAAACCGTCACCCGACCCGCCGCCCGGCCGACGTCCAGCACCCTCTACTTCGGGCCCTGGTACCGCCGCTCGCCGTTCTTCGAGAAGACCCTCGACGCCGGCTGCTCGGCCTACGACATCTACAACCACATGTACCTGCCCGGCTACTACGCCGACCCGGTGGAGGAATACTGGGCGCTCCTGAACGGCGTCACCGTCTGGGACGTGTCGGTGGAGCGGATCGTCGAGATCACCGGCCCGGACGCGTCCGCCTTCACGAACCTCCTGACGTGCCGCGACCTGACGAAGTGCGCCGTCGGGCAGGGCAAGTACGTCCTCATCACCGCGGACGACGGCGGGATCGTGAACGATCCGGTGCTGCTCCGGGTCGAGGAGAACCGGTGGTGGCTGGCGCTCGCCGACAGCGACGCCGGCCTGTATGCCCGCGGAATCGCGGTCAACTCGGGCATGGACGTCAAGGTCCGTGAGCCCGAGATCTACCCGATCCAGGTCCAGGGCCCGAAGTCGAAGGACACGCTGCGGAAGGTCTTCGGTCCGGCGATCGACAACATCAAGTACTACTGGACCCTTACCACCGAGGTCGACGGCATCCCCGTCGTCATCAGCCGGACGGGCTGGACGGGCGAGGTCGGGTACGAGGTCTACCTGCGCGATCCGGCGCGCGGCGCCGACCTGTGGGATCGCGTCTTCGAGGCGGGCAGGGAGTTCGACATCCGGCCGGTCGCGCCCGTGGAGGCCCGCCGCATCGAGGCCGGCATCTTCAACTACGGCTCGGACATGACGATCGACAACAACCCGTTCGAGGTGATGGGCCTGGAGCGGCTCGTCGAGGAGCAGGCGGCCGACTACATCGGCAAGGCCGCACTCGAGGAGATCCGGGCCAAGGGAGTCTCGCGGAAGCTGGTGGGAATCGAGGCGCCCGGGGCCCCGCTGCCGTTCGAGCTCTCGGAGAAGCGGCCGGCACTGCACCGCGGCGAGCCCGTCGGGACCGTGACCGACCTCATCTGGTCGCCGCGCCTCGAGAAGAACATCGGCTACGTCTGGCTGCCGATCGAGCTGTCCGGCCCCGGCACCGAGCTCGAGATCGTCGCGCCGGACGGTGAGCTCTGGCCCGCTGCCAGCGCCGCGATCCCATTCCTCGACGCGAAGAAGCAGGTCCCGCTCGGGAAGTAGGGCCCGCGGCGGTGCCGCGGACTCGAGGCGGCCGCAGCAGCCCCTACGCGGCCTCCGGCTCCGCGACCGGGGTGCGGGCCGCGCCGCGGAACGCGCCGAGCCGCCACGCGATCAGCAGCGCGAGCGACACCACCGCGACGATGATCGTCGAGATCGCGTTGATCTCCGGCGAGACCCCGAACTTGATCGCGCTGTAGATGTACAGCGGGAGGGTCGTGGTGCCAATGCCGGAGTTGAAGACCGTCACGACGTAGTCGTCGAAGCTGAGCGCGAACGCCAGGAGCGCGCCCGCCACCACGGCCGGCATGATCAGCGGCAGCGTGACGTGCCGCAGCGCCCCGAGCGCGGTGTCGCCGAGATCCCGCGCGGCCTCCTCCAGCTGCGGGTCCATGCCCGCCGCGCGCGCCCGCACGGTGATCGCCACGTACGAGATGCAGAACGTGACGTGGGCGATCGAGAGCTGCCCGAAGGACCCGGTGCTGTCGAACAGCTGCAGGAAGAACAGCAGCAGCGACAGGCCCATCACGATCTCCGGCGTGACGATCGGCAGCAGCAGCAGCATCTCCGCCGGCGCGCGGCCCCGTCCGCGCAACCGCGCCAGCCCAAGCCCGAGTGCAGCGCCGATGACGGTCGAGACCACCACCGCCACCGCCGCGACCTGGAACGTGACCAGCACGGCGTCGAGCAGATCGTCGTTCGCGAACAGCCTGCCGTACCACTCCGTGGTGAAGCCGCGCCAGACGAAAACCCGTCGCGCGTCGTTGAAGCTGAAGATGATCAGGATCACGATCGGCGCGAACAGGAACGCGTAGACCGTGACCGCGAACGCGGCGAGCCAGCGGTTGCGCTCGTGGCTCACTCGCCGACGACCTCGCGCCGGAGCGTCCGCAGGGCGACGAGCGTGCCGAGCAGCGTCAGGATCGTGAGCACGAAGCCCAGCGCCGAGCCGTACGGCCAGTCGCGCCCGTCGAGGAAGCGCTCCTGGATCACCTTGGCGATCGTCGTGACCTGCCCGCCGCCGAGGATGTCCGGGGTGACGAAGTCGCCCATCGCCGGGATGAACGTCAGCAGCGCCGCGGCGATCAGCCCCGGCCGCACGAGCGGCAGCGTGACGTGCAGGAACGCCTGGCGCCCGTCCGCATACAGATCGCGGGCCGCCGCGATGAGGTTCGGGTCCAGCCGGTCGATCGAGACGAACAGCGGGAGGATCGTGAACGGCAGGAAGCCGTAGACCATGCCCAGGATCACCGAGAAGTCGGTGTAGAGGAGGATGAGCGGCTCCTGCGTCAGCCCGACCGCCTGGAGCGCCTGGTTCACGACGCCGTTGTCCCGGAGCACGATCATCCAGGAGTAGGTCCGGATCAGCCAGCTCGTCCAGAACGGCAGCATGACGAGGACGAGCAGGAGGGTCTTCCGGTGCCCGCCGTAGCGCGAGATCCAGTACGCGATGGGAAAGCCGATCGCCAGCGACACCACGGTCGTCGCTGTCGCCAGGTACAGCGACTGGACGATCGTCGGCAGGAAGATCGGGTTGAAGACCTGCGCGTAGTTCTCGAGCGTCAGCGGATCGAGGACGATCCGGTGCAGCTCGTCACGCCGCCCGAGGCTGATGACGACGATGAACGCGAGCGGGACGACGAAGAACAGCAGGAGCCAGCCGATCCCGGGCAGGACCAGCAGGGCGTTGCGCAGGCGATCCCCGGCTCGCTCGCGGAGGCCGGCGGCCCCCGGTGAATCGATCGCGGTCGAGGTCACCGAGCGGCGAGGTCGTGCGAATGGCTCGTCGATCGGCGCCGCAACGTCAGCCGGCCCGGTACGCCTGCCAGCGGTCCAGGTACAGCTTGTCGACGTCGTTGGGCAGGTCCAGCAGCTCCTCGAGCTTGTCGAGGATCGCCTTGTCCGGGTTCACCGCGGGGTCGTTGAGGATGGCCTCGTCGATGAACTCCTGTGCCGCGAGGTTCGGGCCCATGTAGCCGATGAAGTTCGTGTTCGCCGCGCTGACCTGCGCGTCGAGCATGTGGTTGATGAACAGATGGGCCGCGATGGGATGCTCGGCCCCTGAGTAGATCGCCATCGTGTCCGAGCCTCGCACGCCACCCTCCTGCGGGATGAAGTACGCGATGTTCTCGTTCTCGAGCGAGATCTGGTACAGGTCCGAGCCCCAGATCATGCCGACCCAGATGTCCCCGCCGGTCATCGCCGAGATGGTGTCGTTCGTCCAGGTCCGGACGATCGGCTTGCCCTCGGTCAGACGCGCGATCGCCTGGTCCAGCTCGGCTGGATCCGTCGTGTTCGCAGAGAAGCCCTTCTGGATGAGGGTCAGGCCCATCGTCTCCTGGTAGTCGTCCATGAGCGAGATGTGGTTCCTGTAGCGCGGGTCCCACAGAACGTTGGAGCTCGTGGGGACCTCCTCCAGGCGGGTCGTGTCGTAGCCGATGCCCGTCGTCCACCAGACATACGGGACCGAGTACTGGTTGCCCGGGTCGTAGCCCGGGTTCGACCATTCGGGTCCCAGGTTGGCGAGGTTCGGGATCAGCGACTGGTCGAGCTTCAGGAGCGTGCCGGCCTCGCGGAACGAGGGCACGTCGACCCCGATCGGGAAGGACACGTCGTAGCCGTTGCCGTCGTCACCGAGCTTCTCGTACGCGGCGTAGATGTCGTCGAACAGCTCGTAGTTGACCTTGACGGGGTACTTCTCCTCGAACGACTCGATGACGCCGTCGCCGATGTAGTCCAGCCAGTTGTAGACGTTGAGCTCCGGCTCCGGATCGGGGATCGGCGTGGGTGCGGCCGTCGGCGTCGCGACGGCGGCGATCGTCCCGGCCGGCGCGGGTGTCGCCGTCGCGGGGGCTGCCGACGGGCTGGCGCCGGCCTGGCCGCACGCGACCAGGAGCTGGGTGAGCGCCGCGGTGAGCCCGAACGCGGCGACCCGCGCCATGAACTCGCGTCGGGTCCATTGCGCCTCCGTGAGGCGCTTCCCGAGCGCGAGGTCGAACGGCGTCTCTCGCCCTGGCGTCCTGCTGTCTCCGGTCATGACGCATCCTCCATCTCGCTGGACCGATCGCCCAGGATCAGGGCATCGGCAGGCGACCAAGCAAGCACGACCTTGCTGCCGGATTCGAATCTCGGGCCCGACCTGGATGTGAGCACCGACACGCCGAGGCCTCCTTCCGTTCGAATGTGGTACTGGACGGCCGACCCGAGGTAGGCGACCTGCTCGATTGCGCCGAGCAGCCGGCTCCGGTTGCCCCCCGACACGTCGGCCGGGCGGTCCTCCGCTCGCTCGACCCGGATCGCCTCGGGACGCACGCTGAACTGAATCGACTGCCCCGGAACGCAGCGCTCGGCGCCCGCGATACATGTGTCGCCGGAGTCGAGGCGGATCAGGGATTCGCCGTCGCGCAGGGCCGTCACCGTGCCGGCCAGCAGGTTCGTCGTGCCGATGAAGTCGGCAACGAACGGCGTCCGCGGCCGGTCGTAGAGGTCCTCCGGCGTCCCGACCTGCTCGACCTTCCCGCGATGCATGACCGCGATCCGGTCGCTCATCGTGAGCGCCTCCTCCTGGTCGTGAGTCACGTAGACGAAGGTGATCCCGACGGCCATCTGGATCCGCTTCAGCTCCAGCTGGAGGCGCTTGCGGAGCTTCAGGTCCAGCGCTCCGAGCGGCTCGTCCAGGAGGAGCACGTTGGGCTCGTTCACGAGCGCCCGCGCGAGCGCGACGCGCTGCGGCTGCCCGCCCGAGAGCTGGTTGGTGCGCCGCTTCTCGTAGCCCGGCAGGTGGACCTTCTCGAGGATCTCGCCCGTGCGACGTCGTATCTCCGCGGCGTCCACGCCGCGCCGCTTCAGCCCGAAGGCGATGTTGCCCGCGACGTCGAGGTGCGGGAACAGGGCGTAGCTCTGGAAGACCATGTTGACCGGGCGCTTGTCCGGCGGCTCCCGGGTCACGTCGCGGCCCCGCAGGTCGATCCGTCCGCTGCTCGGCAGGTCGAAGCCGCCGATCATCCGGAGCGTCGTCGTCTTGCCGCAGCCGGACGGTCCCAGCAGCGAGAAGAACTCGCCGCTGCGGATGGTCAGGGAGATGTCGTCGACCGCCACCACATCGCCGAACCGCTTGGTCAGTCGATCGAGCGCGATCTCCGGCTGGGGCTCCGGCCGGTGGTCAGCCCTGACGTCGCCCTGAGGCGCCTGCGCGAGCATCACGACCCGCCGAGAGTACCCTAATTGAGCAAGTGCGCAATAGCGATCCGAGCGCCTGGGCGGCCGCGGGGCCGGATGACAAGGTGCGACGATCGATCACGGCGCAGGCTCCGTCGCCACGAACACGATCTGCATCTCCATCTCCTGGCCGCCACCGGAGCTGCCCGGACAGGCGGCATCGATCGTCGGCCAGAAGGGCGCGAAGATCCCGGCAGGCACCTCAAGGAGCTCCGTGTTCGACGTGCCGAGCTGCCACACGGCCGTGCTGCCCGACACGCCCTCCTGGAGAGCCAGGTGGTAGTTGTCGATGCCGAGCGTGTCATCGCACGTGGCGTTGTTCTTCACGAGGTTCCATGAGGCATCCGTCGCGGAGGCGTCCGTTCCTCGCGCGAGCAGCGTCGTCGGCATCTCTCCGCAGTTCGTGACGTTCAGGTCCGGAGTCCCCCGGACGCCCTCGTCGCCGAACTGCCGATCGCCGAAGTCGATGCTCGTCGTCGAGAGCTCGAGACAGAGCGCGGCGTCGGCCATGGAGATCGCCGCGTCAACGGTGCCGGTGTCGCCGCCCGGCGTCGGATCGGGCGGCGTATCCGGACCGACCTCATAGCTGATCGTGATCGACGGGACGCCCGCCGTGTCTGGCGAGATGAATGCCCCCGTGGCTGCGCCGACGTAGCTCGACCCACCACCGCCGCCGCCACCACCACCTGCACCGGCTCCGCCGCCGCCGCCGCCGTGGAACCCGCCGCCACCGCCGCCACCACCACCACCGTTGTTGCCCACGGTGCCGGTTGTCTGATTGCCTCCCGTGCCGCCCGACCCCTCCGCGCCGTCGGTCCCGGCACTGTCGCTCGTACCGCCGGCCGCTCCTCCCGCACCGCCGGCCGAGCTTGTTCCTGCTCCACCGCCGAGTCCGGGTGACCCGAACGTCGAGGGTCCATCGCCGCCCGCCGCACCGGCGGATCCTCCCAGGCCGGCGCCCGCCCCGGCACCGCCGCCGCGACCGCCGCCGCCGCCCGCGACGATGAGGCGGGAATCAAGGGTGTCAGGAGCCGTGTCGCTCACGGTCCGGATATCGCTGGCGCCGCCACCGCCCGCTCCGGCATTGCCCGTGCCCGAGCCGCCCGCGCCGCCGCCGTTGAATCCGCCCGCTGCTCCTGGGAGCCCGATCGAGTTGGCTCCATTGCCGCCCACTTCAACGTAGAGGGTCATGCCCGCTGTCACCGCGAGGTCGCCCGAAACCGCGTGGCCGAAGCCGCTGCCGCTCACCGCATCGCCACCTCGGCCCCCGATCAGGACGACGTGAATGGCTGAGACGCCGCTGGGGACGATCCACGTCTGCTCGGCGCCGGTCGTGGAGAAGGTGACCTGCTCCGTTGCGAAGGCCGACGGCGCGGGCGCGAGCGCCATGAGTCCCGCAACGGTCACGACGGCAAGCCGCCGCTGCGCGGAGCTGCTTCTGCGGTTCATCCTGCGGTCCTCCGGGCGGGCATACGGCTCATGCTGCGAAGGGTCTCCGATGGCTGTTGCAATCCCGTGGCAACGGCGCCGCACCGAACGGCGGCGGGGCCCCGGCTATGCTCGCGGCCATGTGCCGGACGCCGGAGGAACCGTGAGAGAGGCCCGAGAGAGCCTCGTCGTTGCCCTCGACGGGCCTGCGTCGTCGGGCAAGAGCAGCGTCGGGGCCGCGGCGGCCAAGGAGCTCGGCTACCGGTTCTGCGACACCGGTCTGCTGTATCGCGCCGTGACCTGGCTCGCGCTCCATCGCGGCATCGCCGCGTCGGCGCACGAACGACTGGTCCCACTGGTCCGCGAGATCGAGCTGCTCGACGTCGGCGACGGCCGGCTGGCGCACGTCGCGATCGACGGCGTCGACCGGACGGGCGACGTGCGATTGCCGGACGTGGACGTCGCCGTCTCCGCGTACTCGGCGGTCGCGGAGCTGCGGCTGTCGCTGCTCGAGCGGCAGCGGGCGCTGGCGCTGCGGGGCCGGATCATCATGGCCGGGCGCGACGTCGGGACGATCGTGCTCCCGGACGCCGACCTGAAGCTCTTCCTCGACGCCTCGGTCGAGGAGCGGGCCCGGCGGCGGGCGGTTGAGCGGGGTGTCGACCCAGCCGGGCGGAAAGGGCGCGAGATCCTGGAGGAGCTTCGGCGGCGGGACCGGCTCGACTCGACCCGCGAGGTGGCGCCGCTTCGCCAGGCGGCGGACGCGGTGGTCCTGCACACAGACGGCAACACGTTCGAGAAGACGGTGGCCGAGGTCGTCGAAGTCATCCGGCGCACCGAGGAGGACCAGGCCACAGAGCGCCGGCCCGGGCCCGCCGCGGCGACCGAGGACACGCGTGATCCTGACCAGGGGGCAGCCTCTCCCAAAGCGGATCGCCCGCGCCGAGCGGGGACGGAGCGCAAGCCAATGCGCGCGACGCCCATCGCGACCGGCCGGAGCTGGCTGTACCGCCTCGGCAACGTCGCGCTGCGCGCGATCGTTCGGGGAATCGCGAGGTTCCGATCCGAGGGCGATCTCGACGCCATCCCGCGCACTGGGCCGTTGATCGTCGCGTCCAACCACGCCTCCAGCGCGGACCCCGTGCTCATCACCTCGTTCCTCAGCCAGGACATCGACCGGCCGCTGAACTGGCTCGGCAAGCGCGAGCTCGTGGAGTGGCCGCCCGCGGGCTGGGCGTTCCGTGCCGCCGCGATCCACCCCGTCGATCGCGAGGCGGCCGACCTGGAGGCGTTCCGCTCGGCGATGCGGATCCTCGATGCCGGCCAGGTGCTGGCCATCTTTCCGGAGGGCACGCGCAGCCGGGACGGAGCGCTGCAGTCGGTCCGCGAGGGCGCCGGGATGCTCGCGCTCCGGAGCGGCGCGCCGGTGCTGCCCGTGGCGGTCGTCGACAGCGACCGCCTCTGGCCGAAGGGCAGCCTCCTGCCGAAGTCCGGCAAGCGCGTGGTGGTCCGCTACGGAACGCCGTTCAAGGTCCCCGAGGAGCTCGAGGCGACCGGCCAGCCGACGAAGGGCCGCCGGGCGACCGAGGCCGCCACCCGCCTGATCATGGCCCGGATCGCCGCGCTGCTCCCGCCGCGCCAGCGCGGCGTGTACGGCGAGGCGACCCGGGCATCGAACGCAGGGGCAAGTCCGCGGGAAGAGGCCGGCGCCGGCGTTACCGCGTGAACTCGAAGTCGGCCGTCCGGTAGATCGGCGTCCCGTCCGGGTTGCGATCGCCGAGGTCCAGCCGCAGCCGCCGGCAGGTGCCGGCCCAGCTCTTCTCCGTGGCCCAGTTCCACTGGTAGGCCCCGCCGCCCATCTCGATGAGCCCGGACGAGCCGGATGCGTACGCCTCGACCGGATCGCTTCCGCCCGTGACGGCGCCGCAGTCGACGCGAACCGAGGTGAGCTGCACCGTCGCAGGGTCCAGTCCCTCGACCGGATTGCCGGCGAGGTCGTAGACCAGCCACTTCGCCGGGATCGTTCGTCCGGCGCGCGCGACGTTCGTGGAGTGGGTATCGATCGGCGCCGAGAACCCCTCGAAGGCGTAGGCCGTCACGAAGGCGAACACGGTGCCGCCGAGCGCACCGATCTGCGGCGCGCTGGTGAGGTCGAAGGTGACCGTGGCGGATGTGGCGGTCATCGTCGCGCCGTCGAACGACAGGACCGGCGCGATTCCTCCGCTGCCGAGGACGGCATCCCACGACGAGCCGGTCCAGTACGCAAGACGGATCGGGCTCGGCGGCAGGATCGGGTTCGGCGGCAGGACGGGGTTGGGCGGCAGGATCGGGTTCGGGGGCACGAACGTCCCAACCAGCGAATCGCCAGGGCCGGCATTCAGCAGCTGCAGGTCGACGTACGCGACGGGGAAGATCGGCGGCGGGCTCGGGATGATCGGCGGGCTGCTGGGGACGAGGTAGTCCGCGGCCGTCAGCGTGCCGAAGCCTGCAGCGGCCCGCGTGTATGTCGCGGTCAGCCGCGGCGTGGCAACCGTGGCGGTCCCTCCGAAACCGACGATCGCGCTGCTCGCGGAGCTGACCCCCGATCCGATGATCGTCACCGGCCGCGGGTTGGACACGGCGCCGCCCGTGGAGACGGTGACGGAGACCGTGAGGAACGCCTCGCTGATGGCGAGCTCCGAGGCCGGGATGAGGGAGCCGAGGGTACCGCCGTCCGATCCGACGTCCGCCAGGAACGTGATCGGATGGTCGACGCCACGCCACTGCAGCAACGAGCTCGTGCCGATTCCGTCGCCGCTCACGAGCAGCACGAGCCCTTCGGCGCTCGCGCTCACGGTGTCCGGGCTGAGGGAGGCGAGCGTCGGCGCCGTATCCGCTGAGACAGTCGCCGGCATGCCGCCGGCGATGAGGGCACTGACGGCGGCAACGAGCAATGCCTTGCGGCTCGAGCCGCGGTGCTCTCGCCGCACGATTGCGGGTGGCTTCGTCACCAGCTGGTCCTCCCATGTGTTCGAGCCGAGGTGGCTCGTCGTGAAGCGTCGGTCATCCTCATTGCAGATCTGTGGCACGGACGCGGCGCTCAGGCGGGAACGCGCGTGAAGGTCACGCCGTTGAAGGTCTTGGCTCGCCCGTCGCAGGCGTCCGGCTCGATCGAGTCGAAGCGGAGCTCGTCGCCCTCGATCGACCAGCGGTAGCGGCCCTCGCCGGTGCACAGCTGGCTGTGCGACAGCACCAGCTCGTCGCCGAACACCTCGAGCCGCACGTCCGCGCTGGCGAAGCGCTTGATCCGAATGCCCGTCGGCGAGATCGTGATCGTCCCGATGTCGCCCTCCGCGAACTCGGTCATCCACTTGCCGAGCATCTCCGGCGGCGCCGGGTTGAGCAGCGTGGGGACGGGCGTCGGGAGCGGGGACGCCGTCGGCGCCGCGAGCGCGGACGCAGCCGCCGGCATGGACGGTGCCGTCGTGGCTGGGGCGCCGGCCTGTGCGCACGCGGCGAGTGACAGCGCCGTGACAGCAAGCAACCCGAGCATGTGCAATCGCATCGCCGGTCTCCTGCGCGATGACGCGGTACCGCTCCGCGTCGGTCGAGCGGAGGGTCCGGGAACTGCGTTGCATCCTTGTGGCATGGCCCAAGCGGGGCCGGAATCGGGCGCGGCCCGCGCTCTCAGGTGGTGCTGTCGGCCCCGGCCTCGGCCTCGGCGAGCACCTCGCCGAGCGACATCGAGCGGCCCTTCGCGACGCCCGCGTCGAACCCATCCCCGGCGAGAGCAAGCACCCGCTCGCGGTAGGTTGCCTCCTCGCCCTCCCATTGGCCGACGTGCCCGCCTCGCTCCACCTCGGCCTCCAGCCCGCCCCACAGTCGACCGGCCAGCTGCTGGGCGCCCGACGCGGCCGCGACCTGGGCGAGCACCGCCAGCGACCAGACGATCGTCTGGCGATCCTCGATCTGCTGTGCCAGGCGGAGCGCCTCGAGCGCCGGGGCACCGGCGTCGGCCACGCGGTCCCGGGCCAGGTCCCGTTCGGCCGTGGTCAGCAGGGAGCTGAGATGCCAGAAGATGTCCCCGGCCGCCGCGGCGCGGGCACCCGCGCGCGCAAGGAGCTCGAAGCCCTCGTCGTCCCTGCCGGCGTCGAATGCCAGGTCGGATTCCAGGGCCATCCCGGCGTACTCGTCCGGCGGGAACCGCCCGTTCGCACCGATCCGCGCCGCTTCGTCCAGCAGCTGCTTGGCACGGGCGGTGGCGCCGACACGTTGGGCCTCCATTGCCAGCCGCATCGTCAGGTGCGCCGCATGCGCCGACTGGCCGAGCCGGCGGTGAATGGCGAGCGCCCGCTCGTAGTCCCCGATACCGCCGGCGAAGTCACCGGAGGCGTAGCGGGAGCCGCCGCGAGCGCGAAATGCTGCAGCTCGCGGTGCTTCCGGGAGGTCCTCGTGCGCGAGGAGGCGGTCGAAGACGGCGATGCCCTCGCGGGCACGGGTCAAGGCCCAGAACCGCTCCAGCGCGGTCGCGATCCGGACGCCGATGGCGGGGTCATGCTCGTCCGCCCATTGGATCGCCGCGCGGATGGACGGCACCTCGTCTCGCGCAACGTCGAAGTGGCTGTCATGGCTGGCGGATTCCAGTCCCAGGTTCGCTGACTCCGCGATGACCCGGACGCGGTCCGCGTGCCGCCGCTGGAGCGCGAGCAGCTCTGCGGCCGGCAGGCGCTCCGCGGCATACTGCCGCACCGTTTCGAGCAATCGGTAGCGGGTGCCGGTCGTCGCGTACACGGGCGTCAGCAGCGAGGCGTCGACCAGCCGTTCCACGAGGCGCTCGGCCTCGGCGTCGGCTTCATCGCCGTCGAGACAGACCGCGCTGATGGAGGCGAGCGTCGCACCCGCCGGGAACACCGACAGGCGGGCGAGGAGCTGCTGCTCATCCGGGCGAAGCAGCTCGAAGCTCCAGTCCATCGCCTCGCGAAGCGTCTGGTGTCGCGCGGCACTGAGCCGCCGCCACGCGACGAGGAACTGGAACCTGTCGCGCAGCCGAAGCGCGATCTCGTCGAGCGACAGCGCCCGGGCACGCGCGGCCGCGAGCTCGATCGCCAGCGGCAGGCCCTCCAGCTCCTGGCAGATCCGCGCCGCGGCGGCAAAGGCAGCTTCGTCGAGGCGCAGGTCGTGTCGCGTGAGCGTCGCGCGGTCGAGCAGAAGCCGGACTGCATCGCTGCTCCGGGCGGCGCCGGGATCCTCCTGCGGTCCGGGAAGCGCCAGCGGCGAGACGGGGTAGGGCGCCTCGCCCGCGACGCCGAGCACCTCCCGGCTCGTGGCGAGGATCCGGAGGTCCGGCGAGCTCCTCAGCAGTCCCTGCGCGAGCTCGGCGGTCGCATCGCGGAGGTGCTCGCAGTTGTCCAGCAGGAGCAGCACGTTCGACGCGCCGAAGCGCTCCGTGAGCGACTCGCCGAGGGATGCCTGCGGCGCGTCGCGAAGGCCGAGCGACGCCGAGACCTGGCCCGGGAGGCTTGCCGGATCGGACAGCGCCGCCAGATCGACGAAGGCCAGCGCGTCGGCGGTGTCATGGAGCGCGATTCCTGCGGCCTCCAGCGCGAGGCGCGTCTTGCCCACACCCCCGACCCCCACCAGCGTCACCAGCCGCGATCGCTGCAGCAGGGCGCGAACCTCCTCCAGCTCCGCGGCGCGCCCCACGAAGCTCGTGAGCGGCACGGGCAGCCCGATCGTCATGCGCTCGCCGGAGCGGGGCTGCGGCACCTCCTGCCGGAGGATGGCCGCCTCGAGCTCCCGGAGGTCCTCGCCGGGCTCGATCCCGAGCTCCTCGTCGAGGGCAGAGCGAGCGCGGTGATAGGCGGCGAGCGCGTCCGCCTGGCGCCCGGCGCGGTAGAGCGCGAGCATCAGGTGGCGCCACAGCCGCTCCCGGAACGGGTTCGTCGCGACCAGCGCCTCGAGCTCGTCGACCAGCTCCGCGCCACCCCCGACCTCGAGGTCCGCCTCCACGCGCGATTCGAACGCGAGCAGCCGCAGCTCGTCCAGCCGAGCCGACTCGGTGCGCAGGAGTCCGTCCTCCGGCAATCCCGCGAAGGGCCGGCCGCGCCACAGCTTTAGGGCCGCCCGAAGGGACGCGGCCGCGCGGGCGTGCCGGCGCTGCTCCAGCTGCGTCCGGCCGTCCCGGACGAGCGTCTCGAA
>DASTIE010000176.1:0-21966 GCA_035717865.1 Candidatus Limnocylindrales bacterium | reverse complement strand
GCGGCCGAGGCGGCCGAGGCGGCCGAGGCGGCCGACGGGGCGGACGGGGTCGAGCTTTCGGCGCGCTCGCGATTCGACGCGATCGCGGACATCGAGCTGTGGGCCGACTTCGCCGCCGACGGCGCCCTCGACGCGCACGACGACCGGCGACCGAGCGAGCCCGGCGAGGCCCTGGGCGGTGCGGTCTGCGCGCGCGTGCGGCTCGCCCCCGGCGAGGCCCGAGCCATCCGGTTCGCGATCGCCTGGGACCTGCCCGTCGTCGAGTTCGGCGCAGGGCGGCGCTGGTGGAAGCGCTACACGCGGCAGTGGGGCCGGAGCGGTGATCGTGCCTGGGACCTCGCGCGGGCGGCGCTCGCGTCGACGCCGGAGTGGCGAGCGGCGATCGAGGCCTGGCAGCGCCCGATCCTCGACGACCCCGAGCGACCCGCGTGGTACCGCGCCGCGCTGTTCAACGAGCTGTACTTCCTGGTCGACGGCGGGACGTTCTGGGAGGCGGGCGAGGTCGGGGGCGAGGAGCCGTCCGACGGCGACATCGGGCGGTTCGCGCTGCTGGAGTGCCTCGACTACCCCTTCTACGACACGGTCGACGTCGACTTCTCCGCGTCCAGCGCGATCCTGGAGCTATGGCCGGAGCTGGAGCGGCGCGGCATCCGCGACCTGCTGGCAACCATCGGTGACGCGGACGACGACGTGGTGACGATCGAGGCGACCGGCGCCCGTGCGACCCGCAAGCTCGCGTGGCACGTCCCGCACGACGTCGGTGGCCCGGACGAGGACCCCTTCGTCCGGTCGAACCGCTACCGCTTCCAGGACCCGAACGTCTGGATCGACCTCGCGCCGAAGCTCGCCCTGCAGGTCTGGCGCGACGTGCAGCGGCTGGACGATCGGGCGCTGGTGCGCGAGGCTCGACCCGCGGTAGATGCGGCGCTCCGGATGCTCGCGGGCCGGGACATGGACCGCGACGGCCTGCCTGACCATCGCGGGATCCCGGACCAGACGTACGACACGTGGCCGATGCACGGCGCCAGCTCGTACGGCGGCCTGCTCTGGATCGCCGCGCTCCGGGCGGCCGAGGAGCTCGCGCGGCTCGACGACGACGACGCGACCGCCGACACCTGGGCGGCGGCGTTCGAGCGCGGCCGCGCGTCGTTCGAGCGGGCCCTCTGGCAGGGATCGTTCTACGCGTTCGACGCAGAGGGCCCGACCCCCGACACGATCATGGCCGACCAGCTGTCCGGCCAGTGGGCCGCCGACGTCTCCGGCCTCGGCGAGCTGCTGCAGCCCGAGCGGGTCGGGATCGCGCTTCGGACGATCTTCGAACGCAACGTCCTCGGGTTCCAGGGCGGCACGATGGGCGCGGTGAACGGCATCCTGGCGAGCGGCGCCGTGGACCGGTCCAGCGAGCAGGCCGAGGAGGTCTGGGTCGGGACGACGTACGCGCTCGCGGCGCTGATGCTCGGGCGCGGGCTGGCGAAGGAGGCGTGGCAGACCGCAGAAGGTGCCGCGCGAGTCACGTATGAGCGGGGCCTGTGGTTCCGCACGCCGGAGGCGTACGACGCCGACGGGAACTTCCGCGCCAGCCTGTACCTGCGGCCCCTGGCGATCTGGGCGATCGAGGAGGCGCTGCGTCGCTCGCCCGACGGCAGCGAGCGTGCGACCGAGGCGTGATTCCCGGCCAACCCTGGCGGGAGCGATCGGCCGGCGATCGCGGCGGGCGCTGCCGATGCGTCCCCGGGTTTGCGTAGCCCGAGGCTCATCTCATGGTCATTCACAGGGCTTTGATGCGCCGAAGCGCCAGCGGGCGCAGCCGGAACCAGCGGATCGCAGGTTTCCGGCGCAGGGCACTCGGCTCGCCAGACGTGCCCCGGCGCTGCGGCCGTCCGATCGGAAGGTTCTGCGGTCCGTGACGGCTCGAAGGACCGATATTGACCATGAGATGGGCTCGCCCCCGGTCAGGGCGACGGTTCGTCCCTCGGCCTCGCGCTGGGCTTCGGCTTCGCGCTGGGCTTCGGCCTCGCGCTGGGCTTCGGCTTCGCGCTGGGCTTCGGCTTGGCGCTGGGCTTCGGCTTGGCGATCGAGCCTGGCGTCGCGCTCGATTTCGGTTCGGGGCTGGGCGTCGCGCTCGCAGTCGGCTGTGACCTCTTCGCAATCGGCTTCGGATTCGAAGTCGGCTTCGGCTTCCCCGTCGACCTCGGCCTGGCGAGCCGTGGCTTTGCCGCGCCGCCGGCGAGCGCGCCCGTTCCGATGAGGCGCGGTTCGCCGTGGCGAACGGCCATCGATGCTGCCAGCGCATGGCCGGGCGATCGAGTGTCGAGGCCCTCGACGGTCCACCACTCGAACCGCAGCTCTTCGGAATCGAGCTCGACGATCGAGTAGCCGTGGCTGTCCATGTCCACGTAGCGGATGTGCGGCATGCCCTCGAGGAACGCCTGCTCGATCGCCAGCGATTCCTTCCGCAGTCCCCAGCCCATCTTGTCGTCGAGATTCTGCGAGGTCAGGCTCGCATTCACGAACTCCACCGCCACGGGCGGCTCGGTCGGCGTTTCCGCGAGCTCCGCGGCGAGCCCGACGTGGACGTCGCCGCTCAGGACGACCACGTTCGAGACCGGCAGCCTGCTCACCGCGTCGAGCAACTCGCGGCGCTCGTGCGGGTAGCCGTCCCACTGGTCGTAGTCCGGCCCGGTGCCATCGAGGTCGATGAGCTTGACCTTCACGAGCGCGTCGCGAACCGGCTTCGGCAGGGCGTCGTTCCAGGTCCGCGACATGACCGACGGGTTGCCGATCAGCCGCCAGCGAGCGGTCGAGGCGCGCAGGGCACCGTAGAGCCAGGCCTTCTGCTCCGGCCCGAGCGCGGTCCGGTCCTTCCCGCCGGACGCGGGCGGCGGGACCGGCTCGTCGCGCATCGTTCGCGTGTCGAGCATGAACAGCTCCGCGAGCGAGCCGATCGGGATGGAGCGGTAGACGCGCTCCGGGCTCGCCATGTCCGGCCGACGAACGGGCAGCCACTCCTCGCGGGCGCGGAACGCGGCGGCGCGGCGCTCCGACCAGGGGCCGTCGCGCTCCGGCCGGTGCTCGGTCGCGCCGTCGCGCCAGGCGCCGTCGGCGAGCTCGTGGTCGTCCACGGTCGAGATCACCGGGTGCGCGGCGCTCACCGCCTGGACGTCGGGGTCACGGCGGTACTGGGCGTATCGCGCGCGGTAGTCATCGAGGGTCTTGCACTCGTGGAGCGGGTCGAACGGGCGCCCGATGTCCCGGCTCGTCGTCTGGCTCGCGGGTGGCGTCTGCGAGGCCTCGTAGATCCAGTCGCCGAGATGGAGGATGAACGCCAGGTCGTCGCGCTCGGCGAGGCGCGCGTAGGCGTTGAAGTGGCCGGCGTTGTACTTGGCGCACGAGACCTGCCCGAAGCGGATGGAGGCAACGTTGCCCTCCGGGAGCGTCCGCGTTCGCCCCTGCGGCGAAGCCTCGCCGTCCACCTCGAAGTCGTACAGGTAGCGGGTGTCCGGGCTCAGGCCGCTGACGTCCACGCGCACGATCGAATCGGACTCCGTGCGAACCCGCGTCTGGCCGTTCGCGACGTGCCGACCCGTCTCGGCCTCGATGACCCGCCAGAACGCGGCCGTGGGCGTGCGCCCCGCGGGCGCGGTGACGCGGGTCCAGATGACGACGCGCCGGGGCGTCGGGTCGCCGCTCGCGACCCCGTGCTGGAACAGCGAGCCCCGCACGAGGTCGGTCACAACGTCGCGGCTGCGATGGGCGCCTCGTGGATGGCCTTCGCGGCACGGAGGCCGGATTCGAGCGCGCCCTGGATCCACGCGTGGTACAGCGAGCAGTGCTCGCCCGCGAAGTGGATCCGGCCCTCCGGCTCGAGGATGTCCGGCTGGAGCTGCGTGAGCTGCCCCGGCTCGAACATCGCGAAGGCGCCGTTGGCGTAGCGGTCGTCGTACCAGGCGTGGCTGGCGCCGATCTCGTAGACCTCGCGAATCCGCGGATGGATCCTCGAGACGTCCTCGAGGGCCTCCTCGAGGCGCGTCTCCTCGTCCATCGCGCCCCAGCGCGCGGCGTCCTGGTCCCACGTGTAGCTCGCGAGCAGCACGCCGCGCGGCGTGGTTGGATCGGGCGTCGGGTAGTTCATGCGCCGGATCGGCAGGTCCGTGACCGTCGCGCCGCCGGTGATCCCGTCCTCGGACTCCCAGACGCGCTGGCTGACCTGGAACAGGATCTTCGTGGACGCGGAGTAGTTGAGCTGGCGGATCGCCCGCTGCTTCTCGCGCGAGAAGGGGGTCATGACCTCGACCTGGCGCAGGACCGAGAACGGGATCGTGACGATCGCGTAGTCGCCGCGCTCCGAGTAGCGGCCGGCCTCCGTCTTGAAGTGGACCGTCACGCCGTCGTCGTCCTGGTCGATCGCGTGGACCTCCGCGCCGAACCGGATCCGCTCCGGGATCTCGCGGTAGAAAGCGTTCGGCAGGTTGTCCATCCCGCCGACGATCTCCTGCATGTCCTCGAAGGCCCGGCCGAAGTCCTCGCGGAACTCCTCGACGACGGCGTTGTTGATGCCGGCCTCGACGAAGTTCATGACGCCGTACATCTCGATGGCGCCCTCGGAGAAGCCCTTCATCTCCAGGAACTCGCGGATGCTGTAGCCGTCGTATTCGCGGTAGACCTGCTCCCAGCCCCCGACCGGATCCGCGTCCACCAGCGCCCGGATGTCCCTGGTGACGGCATCCCAGAGATCGCCGGCGGAGCGGCCTCGCTCGTGCTCGGCGACGGTGAAGCCGAGCTCGTCCGGCGTGAGCCCGGCCTGCTCCGCGGTCATGCGCCGCCCGCCGACGTGGACCAGGCCCTTCGGGTTGCCCATCACGAACGGCCGAAGCCCGAGCCCGAAGTGCTCGACGTAGCCGAGCGTCAGGTCGTGGACCCGCGGGATCCGCATCGCGCCGGCCTCGGCATACAGGCCCGGCGCGAACTTCCGCAGCGTGTAGACGCGACCGCCCACGCGGTTCTGGGCCTCGAGGACCAGCGGGTCATGCCCCGCGCGCGCCAGCTCGTACGCCGAGACGAGCCCGGCGATCCCGCCCCCGACGATGATCACGCGCTTGCCGGCCCCGGGCCGGCGCTCGAACGCTTGCATGGCTTCCCCGGCGGTGCTGGTGGACGACCGGTCGATCCTACCCGCGGACGGCCGGCGACGAGCCTCGAGTCCGCAAGCGCCGGCGCGGCCGGGTCAGCCGGAGATCAGGTGCGGTAGCTGCCGGTCGCCCCCACGACGTACTTGCCGTCGTCGCTCTTGAGCTTCTTGCAGGTGAACGTTCCCTGCACGCGGGTGCCGACGACGCCCATCCCGAGCGTGCACTCGCCGTCGGTCGAGGTGAACGTGATCGGCTTCTCCTTGACCATGACCGTCCACTGCAGGACGAGCGCCTCGTCCGTCGAGCGGGTGCCCCGGTCCACGGCGCCGACGAGACCGAGCGAGTTCGTGGTCGGATCGGTCCAGGTCACGGCGAGTGGGGCGCCTGCGTCCGCTCCGCCGCTCGATGTCGTGAAGGTGATCTCCTGCTCGACCTGGCCGGTCAGGACCAGCGTCGCGTTCCCGGGCTCGCGCGTCGCCGTGACGACGGGAGCCGCGCTCGGGCTCGCGTCCGCGCTGGCGGCGCCCGGCTTGGTGGTGCTGCCCAGGAGCAGCGCCAGTCCGACGACGATCACGCCGCCGAACGCGGCCCCGGCGGCGACCCGCGAGGTCCGCAGCAGCGTGACCATGCGACTCGCGACGGCCGCCAGGCCTTCGAGGGCGACGAGGGCCGGGCGATCCGGGGGCCGCTCCAGGCTGTCGTCGAACGAGTTGTCAACCGTGGTCGCGTGCGCGAACGCGCCGGGCGGCACCGGCTCGATGGCTTCCGTCTCCGGTGCAGCGTCCGGCAAGGGCGCCGCCTCGATCTTCACCTCGTCCTCGTCGGTCAGCTCCATGCCGCTGCCGCCGTAGGCCGCGAGTGGCTGGTCGTCGAGCGACCGGCCACTTTCGTATCTCATGTTCCCTGCACCTCTCGGCTCCGGGTCCCCGACCGGGGCCCGATCCTCGCGAACGAGATGCCGCGGGTCAATCCGCCAAGCGTCCTAGGCGGTCTTGCACCGTTCGACGAACCGGGCGATGCGGGTCATCGCCTCTTCCAGGCGCTCGTAGGACGTCGCGTAGCAGGCGCGCACGTGCTCCGCGCCCGATGGCCCGAACGCCGCCCCGGGCACGACGGCAACGTGCTCCTCCTCGAGCAGGCGCCTCGAGAACGTCTCCGAATCGAGGCCGGTCGAGGTGATCCGCGGGAAGGCGTAGAACGCGCCGCGCGGCTCGAACGTCTCGAGGCCCATGGCGTTGAAGCTGTCGACCACGAGCCGCCGGCGGCGGTCGTACTCGGCGAGCATCCGCGCGACCTCCGGCTCGCCGTCGGTGATCGCGACCAGCGCCGCGTCCTGGGCAACCGTCGGGGCGGTCATGATCGTGTACTGGTGGATCTTCAGGATCCCCTCGACGATCTCCGCCGGCGCCGCGAGCCAGCCGATTCGCCAGCCGGTCATCGCGTAGGCCTTCGAGAAGCCGCCCATCAGGATCGTGCGGTCCTTCATCCCGGGCAGGGCCGAGAACGCGCGATGGCGGTACGAGCCGTAGGCGAGGCGGTCGTAGATCTCGTCGCTGTAGACGAGGAGGTCGTGGCGCTCGGCGATCCGGGCGAGCTCCTCCTGGATCGCGTCCGGGAGGACCGCGCCGGTCGGGTTGCAGGGGTAGCCGAGGAACAGCGCCTTGGTCCGGGGCGTGATGGCTGCCTCGACTGCGGCCGGGTCCAGCGCGAAGTCGTCCTCGAAGCGGGTCGAGACGTGCACGACCTCGCCGCCGGCGAACTTGATCGCCGGGATGTACGCGACGTAGGACGGCTCGTGGAGGATCACCTCGTCGCCGGGGTCGCAGGTCGCCCGGAGGGCAAGGTCGAGCGCCTCCGATGCGCCGACCGTGATCAACAGCTCCCTGGCCGGGTCGTAGCGGACGCCGTAGAGCCGCTCGAGGTGATCGGCGAGCGCGCGCCGCAGCTCGATCGTGCCGTAGTTGGAGGTGTAGTGGGTCCGGCCCTCGCGCAGCGACTCGACGCCCGCCTCGACGATCGGACGCGGGGTGTCGAAGTCCGGCTCCCCCACCCCGAGGCTGATGACGTCCGTCATGGTCGCGAGGATGTCGAAGAACTTCCGGATCCCCGAGGGCGGCACCTGCCGCACTCGCTCGGCCAGCGCGCGCTCGATCAGCGGTGGGCGGGGCGCGGTCGTGGCCATCGGCCGGAAGCCTACGCCACCGCCGTGGCGAGGCGCGCGGCACGCTGGGCGGGTGTCGGGCCGGACGCGTCATCGGCGAGGACCAGCTGCGCAGGCTCCATGCGCCGCCACTCGGCGTCCGCGGTGATGGCCTCGTAGGCCCGTCCGAAGCGCAGCAGCTCGAGCTCCGACCACGGCGGGCCGATGAACTGCAGCCCGACCGGCAGTCCCTCCGACAGCCCGCACGGGACGGACAGGCCGGCGATCCCGGCCATGTTCGCCGGCAGCGTGCAGGCATCGGACAGGTACATCGCGACGGGATCGGCGGTGCGCGCGCCGAACTCGAAGGCCACGGACGGCGAGGTGGGGGCGACGAGCGCGTCGATGCCGGATCCGAAGGCCTCGTCGAAGTCGCGCTTGATCAGCGTCCGGACCTTCTGGGCCTTGAGGTAGAAGGCGTCGTAGTAGCCCGCGGAGAGGGCGTACGTCCCGAGCATGATCCGGCGCTTGACCTCCGGCCCGAAGCCCGCGCCGCGCGTCGCGAGGTAGTCGGCGATGAAGTCACCGCCCTCCAGGCGGACGGAGTGGCCGTAGCGCACGCCGTCGTAGCGCGCGAGGTTGGCCGAGGCTTCGGCGGGGACCACGATGTAGTACGTCGCGAGGCCGTAGTCCGTGTGCGGCAGGGAGACCTCCTCGACCGTCGCGCCGGCGGCCTCGAGGGAGTCCACGGCCTCCCGGATTCGCGCTTCCACCCCGGGCTCCATGCCCTTGACGAAGTACTCCGCCGGCAGGCCGAGGCGCTTGCCCTCGAGCCATGCGGCGGCCTCGTCGTCGCTCTCCGCGAGGCGGAGCAGCTCGTCCGGCACGGGCACGGGTGACGACGTCGCGTCGCGCTCGTCACGGCCCGCGATGGCGTGGAGCAGCGCGGCCGCGTCGCGCGAATCCCGCGCGAACGGCCCGATCTGGTCCAGCGAGGAGGCGAACGCCACGATGCCGTAGCGGCTCACGCGGCCATACGTCGGCTTGAGCCCGACGGTGCCCGTGAGCGCGGCCGGCTGGCGGATCGAGCCGCCCGTGTCCGTCCCGATCCCGAACGGCGCATGGAAGGCGGCCACCGCGGTCGCCGAGCCGCCGCTGCTGCCGCCGGGCACGCGATCCAGGTCCCAGGGGTTGCTGACGGGTCCGAACGCGGACCACTCGTTCGACGAGCCCATCGCGAACTCGTCCATGTTCGTCTTGCCGAGGATCACCGCGCCAGCGTCGCGCAGCCGCTCCGTGACATGGGCGTCGTAGGGGGCGACATAGCCCTCGAGGATGCGCGAGCCGGCCGTGCACTGGCCGCCGGCGACGGACACGAGGTCCTTCAGCGCGATCGGCAGGCCGAGGAGCGGGTGCAGGGCCTCGATCGCGGCCGGGCCCTCGGCGTGCGCGGCCGCGAGGCGGGTGTCGGCCGCGTCCGCCTGGCGCAGGGCCTCCTCTGCGTCAAGCGCGAGCCAGGCGTTGAGGGAATGGTTCTGGCGCTGGGCCTTCTCGAGATGGGCCGCGGTCAGCTCGCGCGACGAGACCTCGCCGGCACGGAGCGAGGCGGCGAGCTCGTGCCCGAGGTGGCGGGTCAGGTCAGCCATGAGGTCCGGGCATCCGTGGGGTCACCAGTGCCGCGCGGGTCGCGAGGCGCACGAGGCGCACGAGGCTCACGAGGCGTCGCCGCCGAGGATCGGCGGGACCACGATGAAGTCGCCCTCGGTCAACGGGGCGTTGCCGAGCACGGCCTCGACGGCCAGCGACGAGCCGGCGACGTCCTCGCGCAGGATGTTCTCCAGCTCGATCGTCTGGGCCGTCGGGGGGATCGCCGACGTATCGAGCTCCGCGAGCTTGGCGTACTGGTCGAGGATGTGGTTGAGCTGGCCCTCCAGCCGGTCGAGCTCGTCCGGCGTCAGCGCGAGGCGCGCGAGGAAGGCGACGTGCTCGACGTCGGAGCGGGTCAGTCCGGCCACCGGCGGATGATACTGGCGCCATGCCGCAGCCCGTCCTTCGACCGATGCTCGCGACCGACGTCGATCGCGCCACGGAGATGGTCCTCGGGCACGGCTGGGGCGTGCGGCGCGAGTGGCTGGCCTACGCGGCCTCGGGCGATCCCTGCACGGCGCTCGTCGCGGACCTCGACGGCGAGATCGTGGCCACGGGGGTGGGCACCGCGAGCGGCTCCGCGGGCTGGATCGGGTCGATCTTCGTCGCGCCGGACCAGCGCGGGCGCGGGCTCGGTGTGGCCATCACGCAGGCCGTCATCGACCGTCTCGACGCCGCCCGCTGCCGGACGCTCATCCTCGTGGCGACGCGTGAGGGACGCCGCCTCTACGAGCGGATGGGGTTCGAGGTCCAGACGCAGTACCGCATCCTGCAGGCGGTCGGGCTGCCCCCGGCGCCGGACACACCCGCTGACGGCGCCGTGGTGCGGGACTTCGCGGCGGCCGACCTGGAGGGGATTCTCGCGCTGGATCGCGAGGGCACCGGCGAGGACCGCGGGCACGCGATCCGGCGTTTCGCCGCGCCGGACAGCACGCGCGTCCTCCCGGGCCACGACGGTGAGGTCGACGGCTTCGTCATCCGGGCGACGTGGGGCGGCGGCGCCACGGTGGCACGCTCAGCCGACGCCGCGCTCCGGATCATCACGGCGCGGCGGCGTGCGGCCGGACCGGAAGGTCGCGTTCGCGTCGGGCTCGTCGACGAGAACGCGGAGGGCCTCGGGCGCCTGGGCGAGGTCGGGCTGCGGCTGATGTGGTCCGCGCCGCGGATGGTCCGCGGCGAGCCGCTGGCGTGGCGTCCGGAGACGATCTTCGGCCAGTTCAACCACGCCATGGGCTGAACCCGGACAGGCTCCGGTCAGCGTCAGGGCGGACCGGCTTGCCCTCGGACGCCGCGGAAGGCGACCAGCACGATCACGGTGGCGAAGACCGCCACGATCACGAGGATCGCCGCGAGCAGCACGGGCTCGCCCACGGCCGCCGTCGGGATCGGGACCGGGGTGGCGCCGGCGGCCGCGGTGGCGCCGGGGGCGGTCGTGCTGCCCGCGGCGGCGCTGGCGCCGGCGGAGGGCCCCATCGTCGGCGCGTCGACGGGCGGCTCGAGCGGCATGGTCGGCTGGTCGTCGGGCTCGGCCATCTCCGTGTACGACGGCGGGATCGGCAGGCCGTGGAGCAGCTCCGGCGGGGGCTTGACGAGGTCCGCCTCGACCTGTGGGTCGCTGGTCCCGAAGCTCGTGCAGGTGTCGACGATGCTTGCCGGCAGGGCAGTGGCGGCCTCGTTGTCCCGGAAGCAGTTCTGGGCGCCGGTGCCCCCGGCGAGCGCGAGATCGGCGATGACGCTGTCCGAGACCCGGTTGCCGATGACCTCGTTGCGCGCCGGGAACCAGCTGGACGCCCTGTCGATCGAGGTGAAGACGGCGATGCCGTAGCGGGTGCTGCCGCGGACGACGTTGTCCTGGACGAGGTTCCCCTGGCCGCCGGCGATCCCGATGCCGACCCCGTAGTAGCCGCCGAGGGGCGTCGTGCGGGGCGTGACCACCGTGCCGCTGCCGGCGACCTCGTTGCGCCGGAAGATCGCGTCGCGCTGGGGTGGCGGCTCGAGCCCGACGTCGAACGAGTTGGGCAGGATCCCGACCGAGTTCAGCAGGAACCTCGAGTCCTCCACGACCAGGTTGCCGCCGGCGTTCGTCCCGGAGTAGCCGACCGCGGAGAGCGTCGCGGTCACGTTGCGGATCGTCGCGTCGCACGGCTGGCACTCGCCGATGTAGAAGGCTGCGTCGGCGGCGCCCGAGACGTGGCTCTGCTCCATGACCCCGCCTCGGCTCGAGATGGCGTAGATCCCGTACAGCCCGACGTTCCAGACCGTGAGGTAGCGGCCGGCGTAGCCGTCGACCTCGTCCCAGTAAAAGCCGTTCGCCGTGAAGTTGTGGGCCGACATGTTCTCGAGCGTGACGCCGTCCGCCGTCACCTCGATGGCGTTCGTGCGCGCGTCCTGACCGTCGAACACGACCGCATTGCGGTCCTCGCCGCGGATCGTGATGCCCGGCCGGTCCTCCGGGATCTCGATCCCGCCGGGGTAGGTGCCGGGCGCGAGCAGGATCACGTCCCCGGGACCTGCTGCCTCGATGGCGCCTTCGAGGTCGGCGAACTGCGAAGGCACCCGCAGGGTCGTGCCGGACGGCGGCGGTGGCGATGCCGCCCAGGCCCCAGGCGTCGCGGCCGCGAGCGCGAAGACGACCACGGCTACGCAGGCGAGGAGCACGCGCGGCTTCGAGATGGCGCGGGTTGCGGTGGCTCGCGGCATGGAGGTCTCGGTCAGCCCCCTTCGAGCAGCTTCCGGAAGCCGTCGGCGTCGAGGATGGCGATGCCGAGCTCCTGGGCCTTCGTGAGCTTCGATCCGGCACCCGGGCCGGCAACCACGTAGTCGGTCTTCTTCGATACGGAGCCAGCGGGCTTCCCGCCGGCAGCGCGGACGGCCTCCTCGGCCTCCTCGCGGCTGAAGCCCTCGATCGTGCCGGTGACGACGACCGACCTCCCGGCGAGGGGCCCCGTTGCCGCGGCGGCCCTGGGCGCCGGCAGCTCGACGTCGATGCCGGCCTCCGCGAGATCCTCGAGGACGCCGTCACCGGGGCCGCCCGGCGCGAACCACGAGGCCAGCGCCGCGGAGACGGTCGGACCGACGCCCTCGATCTCCTGGAACCTCTCCGACTCCGAGCCCGCTGTCGCGCGAAGGTGTGCCGCTGCTCTCGCGAGCCAGCTCTCGGGGGAATCGGGCGCCGGCACCTCCGCGACGAGCCAGTGCGCCAGCTCGATCGCGGTCGTCCAGCCGACCTGCGGGATCCCGAGCGCGGCGATGAGCCGTGCCAGCTCTCGCTTCCGCGCCTTCCCGATCGCCGCATGAAGGTTCTCGGCGCTCTTGCGGGCGAAGCGATCCAGCGACTCGAGATCCTCGACCGACAGGCGGAAGAAGTCGCCGCGGCGCTTGACCAGGCCGCGCTCGAGAAGCTGCGAGAGGACCGCCCAGCCCATGCCGTCGATGTCCATCGCCGCGGCGAAGTGGCCGTACTCCTGCCCGACCCGGGCCGGGCACTGCGGGTTCGCGCAGTAGTGGCGAACTGCGCCCTCGTCGCGGATGACCGGCTGCCCGCAGACGGGACACGCGGCCGGCATGTCCCACTCGCGCTCCTTGCCTGTGCGCTTCTCCGGAATCGACCGGACGACCTCCGGGATCACGTCGCCGGCCTTCTGGAGGATCACGCGGTCGCCGATGCGGATGTCCTTGCGCCGCACCTCGTCGAGGTTGTGGAGGGTGGCGCGGGCGACGGTCGAGCCCGCGACCTTCGTCGGCGTGAGGTGCGCCACGGGGGTGAGGGTCCCCGTGCGGCCGACGTACGGCACGATGTCCTCGAGGACCGTCTCCACCTGCTCCGGTGGGAACTTGTACGCGATCGCCCAGCGCGGCGCTCGGCTGACGATCCCGAGGCGCTCGTGCTGCTCGAAGGCATCGACCTTCACAACGACCCCGTCCGTCTCGTACGGCAGCTCGTGGCGCCTGTCGCGCCAGCTCTCGGTGAACTCGATGACGGCCTCGATGTCGAGGCCCGCGGCACGGTTCGGGTTCACGGCGAAGCCGAGGGCCTCCAGGCGGGCCAGGGCTGCGGATTGGGCGCGAGGGGCATCCGGCCGGTCGGGGTTGTCCTCGAGCAACTGGTAGGCCCACGTCGCCAGCTGGCGCGCCGCCGTGACCGACGGGTCCTTCTGCCGCAGCGATCCGGCACCGGAGTTGCGCGGGTTCGCGTACTCCGAGAGCCCGAGCTCGGCGCGCTCCGCGTTGATGCGCGCGAACTCGGCCTTGGGCATGTAGACCTCGCCGCGGGCGTCGAGCGAGACGCGCTCCGTGAGCCGCTCCGGCACCGAGGAGATGGTCCGGAGGTTGGCGGTCACGTCCTCGCCGCTGGTGCCGTCGCCGCGGGTCGCGCCCTGGACGAAGCGGCCGCGCTCGTAGCGCAGCGAGATCGCGAGGCCATCGATCTTGAGCTCGGCGACGTACTCGAGGGCCGGGGCAGGCTCGGGGGCAGGCGGCAGGCCGAGCGTGCGGCGGACCCTGGTGTCGAAGGCGCGCAGCTCGTCGTGGCTGAAGGCGTTCGACAGCGACAGCATCGGCCGGCGGTGGCGGACCTCGTCGAAGGTGTCGCCGAGCTTCGCGCCGACGCGCTGCGTCGGTGAGTCCGGGGTGACGAGTGCCGGCCAGGCCGCCTCGAGCGCGACGAGGCGCCGGAACAGCTGGTCCCACTCCGCGTCGGGCATCGTGGGCGCGTCGGCGTAGTAGGCGGTGTTCGCCTCCTGGATGCGTGCGGCGAGCTCCGCGTGGCGGGCGGCTGCTTCCTGCTCGTCGAGGGCCGCCGCCTCCGCGATGAGCGCGGGGTCGACCGGCAGCCCGTCCGGTGCGAGCACCTCCGCGCCGGCCTCCGTAAGCCCGCGCTCCATCGTCTTCGTCACGCGGCGAAGGATACGGAAGCCTCCGGCCGCGAGCGTTTGGCGACAATGCCGGCGTGACGACCCCGGAGCTCCGGACCCCGCGCCTGCTCCTCCGGGGCTGGCGGCCGGAGGATCGCGCGCCGTTCGCCGCCCTCAACGCGGATTCGCGCGTCACCGAGTTCCTGGGGCTGCAGCGCGACCGGGCTGCCAGCGACGAGCTCCTCGATCGCGTCGAGGCGCACTGGGCGACGCATGGCTTCGGGCTGTGGGCGGTCGAGCGCACGGACGACGGCGCCTTCCTCGGCTTCACCGGGCTTTCCAGCCCGCCGTTCGAGGCGAGCTTCACACCGGCGGTGGAGGTCGGATGGCGCTTCGCGCACCACGCCTGGGGACATGGCTACGCCACGGAGGCGGGACAGGCGGCGCTCGCGTTCGGGTTCGAGCGTCTCGGCCTTGCCGAGATCGTCTCGTTCACGACGGTCGCCAACGCGCGGTCACGGCGCGTCATGGAGCGGCTCGGCATGCGCCACGATCCGGGCGAGGACTTCGACCACCCGCGGCTCGAAGCCGGCCATCCGCTGCGGCCGCACGTGCTGTATCGGCTCGCCCGCGAGGACTGGCAGCGCCACCGGCCGGGCTTCGCGCGTGACGTCGACCCGGGCCGCGCCTGACGGCTCAGGCGAGGAACGTCGAGTCGACCTCCGCGACCGACGCGCAACCGAGCAGGCGCAGCGCCAGGTCGAGCTCCCGCTGCAGCAGCGAGGCGGCCAGCCGGACGCCGTCGCGGCCACCGCTGGCGAGCGCCCAGTAGAACGGCCGGCCGACGAGCACGCCGGACGCACCGAGCGCCTTCGCGACGAGGACGTCGAGACCGCGGCGGATCCCGCCGTCGACCCAGACCTCGCACGCACCGGCAACGGCATCGACGATGGCGGGCAGTGCGTCGACCGAAGGAATCGAGCGGTCGAGCTGCCGCCCGCCGTGGGTCGAGACGATCACGGCGGCCGCGCCCGCCTCCGCCGCGCGGCGGGCATCGTCGGGAGCGAGGATGCCCTTGACCACGATCGGCAATGACGTCCACGACCGGATCGCGTCGAGGGTCGACCAGGTGAGGCCGTTGGCCCACTGGTCCTCGATTCCGCCGTAGCGCTTCTCGCGCTCGTCACCGGCGGGGTCCACGTGCGGCAGCGCCGGCAGCTCGAACCCGGAGCGATGATCGCGCTCGCGCCGGCCCAGCACCGGAAGGTCGACGGTCACGACCAGCACACGGTACCCCGCCGCCTCGGCCCGCTCGACGAGCCCGCGGCTATACGCCAGCCCGCCGACGAGGTACAGCTGGAACCACCGCTCGGCATCGGGGGCGGCCGCGGCGACGTCCTCGAGGGTGCGCGACGACGTGGTCGAGAGGCAGGACGGAATCCCGGCCTCGGCGGCCCCGAGGAGCATCTCGGCCTCGCCGTCCGGGTGCGCGAGGCCCTGGACGGCCATCGGAGCGATCGCCACTGGAAGCGCGGCCGGCCTGCCGAGGAACGTCCCACCGGTGTCGATCGCGCCGATGTCGCGCAGGACGCGAGGGACGAACCTGTGCTTCCGCCAGGCCTCGACGCTCTCATGCAGCGTGATCTCGTCCCAGGCGCCGCCGGCGATGTAGTCGAATGCGGGGCCCGCCATCCGCTCCCGCGCGAGGGGCTCGAAGTCGGCGAGCGTCACCACGGAGCCGAGGTCGGCGGTCGTCCAGTCCCTCATCGACCCGGATGCTACCGACCGGCCCGGCCGGTCACTCGCCGATCAGCGCACGGAAGACCGGCTCGCCCCGGATGGCGTCGAGATCGGCGTCGTCACGGGCAGCGGCACGGAACTCGTCCGACAGCTCGACGGCGCGGCGCAGGTGATGGAGGGCATCGCTCGTCCGGCCCAGCTGGCTCTCGCAGCAGGCCAGGTTGAAGAACAGCATCGGGTACTGCGGGGACCGGGCGACGATGCGTTCGAGCTGCTCGGCGACGAACGCGTGGTCGCCGGCGAAGTAGCGCGGCGCGATGGGTGCCCACAGCTCCCAGCCGCGTGCGTCGTATGCGGCGCCGGGCGTGCCCTCGACCAGGAGGATGATGGTCCCATGCTCGAGCGCGACGGCCGACCGCCGCGTCCTCGGGGGCGCGTGGACCAGCGTTCCGATGGGCGCATCGACGCGGTCGCCGTCGATGTCGAAGGCGGCGTGGCCGCGCAGGACCAGGAACAGCTCCTGATCGGCGGTCGGGTCGCCGGGATCGTGCTCGTTGACGACGACGTCACCGGCCGAATGGCCGGACCACGCTGTCACGCCGAAGGCGGAGATGCCGAGCGCGTGGCGGATCGGCCGGTAGAAGGCTCCGGCGTCGGACACCTCCTCGATGTCGTCGAGCAGCGCGGTCGCGTACCTGGACATGCGCACCTCCTGGCCGGACTACCCCACCAGCTCCAGCCCGGCCAGCGAGGCGAGGAGCGTCTTGCGGCCGACCTGCGGGTCGCGGAAGGCGATCGTCACCTCCTCGTCGCTGCGCGTGAGCTTCGAGCTGACCACGATGCCGTCGCCCCAGCGGGGGTGGCGCACGCGATCGCCGTCGCGGTAGTGACGCTCGCCCGGGATGACCGGCCGGTCGATCGCCGGCGCCGGTCGTGCTCCCCCGCCCTCTCGAATGCCGGGTTGTGCTTGGCCCGTCGATCCGAGCTCGTCCGCCTCGTCGTGGCCGTTCCGGGCCGCTCCGTCGTGCTCCTCGTCCCACGCCTGGGCCGCACGGCGCTGCGCGAAGCTCGATCCGAAGGTGCCGGACCGGGCGCCGCTCGCGAACGCGTCGCGCTTCGCCGCCAGGTCGCGCGAGGGCCGGAACTGTTCGCCGTCGCGCGGCGCGCCGGGCCGGCCGCTGCCCTCGCGGAATGCCCCGCCGCCGGGGCGGATCGGGCGCCCGAACCGCGTCGCCCCGCGCCCGAACACGAGGTTGAGGTCGTCGGGAGCGTCGTAGGTGTCTCCGTCCTCCGTGCGCGCGCCGAGGCGAGGCCCGCTCATGAGCTCCTGCGGAATCTCCAGGAGGAAGCGCGACGGCTCGGCCATGAAGCTCGTGCCCGGCCCGCGTCGGGTCGCGCGCTGCCAGGCGTGCGAGAGGTACAGGCGCTGCCGGGCTCGGGTCATGCCCACGTAGGCGAGGCGCCGCTCCTCCTCCATCGGTCGCGGGTCGGGGTTGAAGCCACTCTCCGCCTCGACGGCGCGACCCGTCGGGAACAGCGACTCCTCCAGCCCGGCGATGAACACCACGTCGAACTCCAGGCCCTTGGCGGCGTGCAGCGTAATCAACGACAGCATGTCGGCGTCCGACTGGTAGCTGTCCTGGTCCGCCACGAGCGCCGTCTCCTCGAGCAGCCGATCGAGCGCATCCTCGGCCGAGAGGTCGTCGTAGCGCGTGGTGACCTCGCGCAGCTCGAGCAGGTTGGCCCAGCGCTCCTCGCCCTCCTCGGTGCCGTCGGCGAGCATCGCGCGATAGCCCGAACGCTCGAGCACGTCGTCGAGCAGCTCCGGCAGCGGCAGCACCCCGACCCGCGACCGCAGGCGCCGGAGGAGCCCCACGAACTCCGCGATCGCCCCTCTCGCCCGACCGGCCAGCTCCGGGATCTCGCCCTCGGCAGCCCGCTCCAGCGCGAGCCAGAACGGAACCCCTTCGCGCGCCACGAACGCCCGGATGACCGCCACGGTCTTGTCGCCGATCGCGCGCGCCGGCACGTTGATCACGCGCTCGAAGCTCACGCCGTCCGCGTCCGACCGCAGAACTCGCAGGTACGCCAGCGCGTCCTTGACCTCGCGTCGCGAGTAGAACCGCGTCCCGCCCACCACCTGGTAGCGAATGCCGTACCGAAGGCACGCCTCCTCGATCGCCCTGGACTGGGCGTTGGTCCGGTACAGGATCGCAATATCGCGCAGCTTCACGGACGCCCCGTCGTCCGCGCGACGGGTCAGCGTCGAGCTGCGCGTGCCCGTCAGCTCCTCGACCCTACGGACGATCCATTCGGCCTCTTCCCCCTCGTTGTACTCCTCGAACCGCTCGATGAGCCGGCCGCGGTCGTTCTTCGTCCACAGCTTCTTGTCCGACCGTGCCAGGTTCTTTGACACGACGGCGTGCGCCGCGTCGAGGATCAGCTGGGTCGAGCGGTAGTTCTGCTCGAGCTTGATGACCGCCGCCTTCGGCCAGTCGCGCTCGAAGTCGAGGATGTTGCGGATGTCCGCGCCCCGCCAGCCGTAGATCGACTGGTCGTCGTCGCCGACGACGGCCAGGTTGCCGTGCTTCGCCGCGAGCGCCTTGATCCAGAGGTATTGCGGCCGGTTCGTGTCCTGGTACTCGTCGACGTGGAGGTACCGCCACCGCTCCTGGTAACGCGCGAGCACCTGGGGCGCCTCCTCGAACAGCCGGACCGCCTCGAGGAGGAGGTCGTCGAAGTCGAGCGCATTGGCGTCGCGGAGGCCCTTCTCGTACAGCCGGGCCAGTCGCGCGATCTGGACCGTCACCCCGGTCGCCAGGCGCAGCGGCGGGATCTCCTTGGGGTCGAGCATGTCGTTCTTGGCGCGGCTGATGGCGCCGAGAATCGCGGCGGGCCGTGTCTCGCCCTTCGCGTCGAGGCCCTCCTCTCGGAGGATCCGCTTCATCAGCTGCTGCTGGTCTTCGGTGTCGTAGATCACGAACCGCCGGTTGATGCCGATCGCCTCGCCGTCGCGCCGGAGCACCTGGGCGTTGATCGAGTGGAAGGTGCCGGCCTGGACCTCCTTGCCCGGCTCCCCGACCAGCCGGATGATGCGTTCGCGCAGCTCTCCCGCCGCGCGGTTCGTGAAGGTGACGGCGAGGATCCGGAACGGCGGCACGCGCTGGACGCCAACCAGGTACGCGATGCGATGGGCCAGGACGCGGGTCTTGCCGGAGCCCGCTCCCGCGAGAATCAGCACGGGACCCTCGGTCGTCGTGACGGCGCGCGCCTGCTCCGGATTGAGCCGGCCCAGGATCTCCCGTCGCCGCGACTCCGCGACCTCGGCCTGGTACCTGTCCTGTTGCGCCCGATCCGCCGCGCTGGCGCGCGCCTCCGGGTCACGCTCGTCCGCGGGCGCCTCCGAGAGCCACGCCGGCTCCTCGGGAAGCGCGGCCGCAGCCTCGCCGCGGGCCGGAGGAAGCTCCTCGAAGCGCGTCCCCTCCACTTCATCGAGGGCCGCGGAAGCAGCGTCGTCGACCCGGCTGCCGCCGCGCCGGCGAGGGGTGGGATTCACCTCTGAATTCTAGTCGGCGATGCTTCTTCGACGATCACCGCCGAGCGTTCAGCCTCGCGGTCACGACGCCGGCGTGATCGCGCGCGCCGGATCGCGCCGCCGCCAGGCAAACAGGCGCGTTGCCGCCCGGTCGCACCAGATGAGGCCGAGCTCCGGTGGCGGTGCGGCCGCCCTGGTGAATGCTTCCACCCACCCGCGCGACGATCCCGGGAATCGCACCGCAAACACCTCGGGATGGCGCTGCACCAGCGCTCGATTCCGCCGCGCGTCGCGGAGGACCCAGCAGCTGCGCACGACGTAGGGGCGCTCCCCGCCGACCGCGACGGCCATGGCCGCAGCTTCGGCCACCTTTCTGGAGCTCGATCGGGCACCGGCGCCGATGTCGCCGATCGAGTTCCAGCACTCGACCAGCCAGAGCTGCCGAAGCCGATCAACGCGAAGCCCGACGTCGCTCGACCGCCAGGGCTCGCTTGAACGGCTCGGAAGCTCGAACGAGCGGCCGGACGCTATGGGCCGACCGAGTCGGAGGATGAGCTCCTGCATTGCGAGGTGGCCAGCGTCGGCGGTGTCCTCGATCGCATCGCGCTGGAGCCTCACGAGCAGAGGCACTCCCGCTCCGAGAGCAAGGCGCTGCCACGTGTCGATTGTCTGGCCGCCGCCCAAGCCGCGCTCGATCCGGCTCGCCGATGACCGCGAGATCCCGGCGCGCTTCGCAAGCTGCTCCTGCGTCAACCGCCGCCTGTTGCGTGCGGCGCGGAGGTCGGCGCCGAGTCTCGCCAGCTGCTCGAGGTTCCGTCGACGCGCCTCCGCGGCAAGCTCGGATCGCTTCGTTCGAGTCATGACCATCTGATGATCGCTGCAGGCACTTACCCGGCGATTAGCTGCCGGTCGCCCGCGCCGCCCGCGGTTCGAAAAGCGTGGACTGAACGTGGAGGACGTCATGGGCTCTCCTACGAGCCCCGTTCCTGCCCGTCCGGCGAGCCGCGACCCTCTGTTGGGCGGCACTCTCGAGGCCGATGTGCGCACGGTGTTCACCACATGAGAATCGCCGGGCACACGTGGGCCTTCGCGTCCGGATACACCTGAGAAGCGGCGGGGTGGTCGAGCACGGGAATCGAAGCGGCCGGACGTTGCCGGACCCAGGAATCGAAGCAGCCGGGCCTCGCCTCACCCCGGAATCAGAGAGCCCGGGCCGTTGCCGGCCCGGGCTCCTGTGTTGCGTGTGCGGCCGTGAGCCGCACGAGGGGGCGAACTAGAAGTCCATGTCCCCGGGGCCGCCATGACCGTGGCCACCACCCGCGGCCGCGGAGGCCTTCTCGGGGATGTCCGTCACGAGCGTCTCGGTGGTCAGGACCATCGCCGCGATCGAGGCGGCGTTCTGGAGGGCGGATCGGGTCACCTTGGCGGCGTCCACGATGCCCTTCTTGAACATGTCGCCGTACTCGCCGGCCAGGGCGTCGAAGCCCTCGCCGATCTTCATCGTCTTGACCTTCTCGATCACGACCTCGCCGGGCTGGCCGGCGTTGTCGGCGATCTGGCGAGCCGGCGCCTCGAGGGCCTTCCGCACGATCTCGACGCCCACCTGGGCATCGCCATCGAGCTTGAGCTTCTCGAGTGACGGGATCGCCTGCAGGAGCGTGGTGCCGCCGCCGGCGACGATGCCCTCCTCGACCGCCGCACGGGTGGTCGAAAGCGCGTCCTCGATGCGGTGCTTCTTCTCCTTGAGCTCGACCTCGGTCGCGGCCCCGACCTTGATCACGGCCACGCCGCCGGCGAGCTTCGCGAGGCGCTCCTGGAGCTTCTCGCGGTCGTAGTCGGAGGTCGTGTCCTCGATCTGGGCCTTGATCTGGGTCATGCGGGCCTTGATCGCGTCCGGCGAGCCCTCGCCGTCGACGACCGTCGTGTCGTCCTTGGTGGCGACGACGCGGCGAGCCTTGCCAAAGTCCTCGGCCGTGACCGAGTCCAGCTTGCGCCCGATCTCCTCGGAGATCACGGTGCCGCCCGTCAGCGTCGCGATGTCGCGGAGCATCTCCTTGCGGCGGTCGCCGAAGCCCGGCGCCTTGACGGCGAGCACCGAGATGGTGCCCTTGAGCTTGTTGACGACCAGGGTCGCGAGGGCCTCACCGTCGACGTCCTCGGCGATGATCAGCACGGGCTTGCCGAGCTGGACCGCCTTCTCGAGCGCCGGGAGCATGTCCTGGATGCTGGAGATCTTCTTGTCCGTGATCAGGATGAAGGCGTTCTCGAGAACGGCCTCCATGCGATCCGGGTTGGTCACGAAGTAGGCCGAGATGTAGCCTCGGTCGAACTGCATGCCCTCGGTGTATTCCTTCTCGAGGCCGAGGCTCTGCCCCTCCTCGACGGTGATCACGCCGTCCTTGCCGACCTTGTCCATCACCTCGGCGATGATCTCGCCGACCTCGGGGTCCGCGGCGGAGATGGCCGCGACGGCCGCGATCTGCTCGCGGGTCTCGACCGGGCGGGCGGTCGACTTGATCGACTCGACGACGGCGTCGACGGCCTGCTCGATGCCGCGCTTGATGACCATCGGGTTGGCCCCGGCCGTCACGACGCGCAGGCCCTCGGCGACCAGCGCCTGGCCCAGGACGACCGCGGTGGTCGTGCCGTCGCCGGCGACGTCGTCGGTCTTGGTGGCGACCTCCTTGAGGAGCTGTGCGCCCATGTTCTCGAACGGGTCCTCGAGCTCGATGTCGCGAGCGATCGTGACGCCGTCGTTGGTGATCGTGGGGCTGCCGAACTTCTTGTCGAGGACGACGTTGCGGCCCTTGGGGCCGATCGTCACCTTCACCGCGTCGGCGAGGCGGTCGATGCCCTTCTTGAGCGACCGCCGCGCGGTCTCATCGAAATACAGCTGCTTGGCCAAGGTGATCCCTCCAGGGT
>DASTIE010000175.1:0-7392 GCA_035717865.1 Candidatus Limnocylindrales bacterium | reverse complement strand
GGCGCGTCAGCCCGGGCTGACGCCGGAGGTTGTCGGTCACGTGGCGCTGACGTCGCCCCCGACGAACGCGGAGCGGAACGTGCGGTCGTACGCCTGCACCACGCCGGCTCCGAGCTCGTCGCCCGAGACGTGGCGCCGCTCCGCGACCCACGCCGCGGTGATCCGGACCCACTCCGGCTCGTTCCGGCCCCTCGGCCCGCCCGGTGGCGAGAGGAACGGCGAATCGGTCTCGACGAGCAGGCGCTCGGCAGGGACGAGCGGCGCGACCTCGGCCGTCGCCTCCTCCCCTGCCCTGAAGGCGAGGCCGGAGATCGAGATCGCCAGCCCGAGGTCAAGGACGCCGCGCGCGTACGCCACTGACCCCGAGAACGAGTGGATGACCGCCGGCGGCCGATCCGGCCCGAAGGCGCCGATCGAGGGTTGCGCGCCGAACCCCGCCCTGCCGAGCTCCTCGAGGATCGCCTCCTGGGCATCCGACCGACCGGCCGCCGACCGCACGTGGAGGATCGCCGGCTTGCCCGTCTCGAGCGCCAGCGCGAGGTTCCGCCGGAGGTTCGAGAGCTGGTCCGGGATCGGCGAGAAGACGCGGTCGTAGTCGAGCCCCGTCTCGCCGACCGCGACGACCCTCGGGCCGGCGGCGGCGGCGGAGATCTCGCGCCAGCCCGCGTCGTCCACCCTCGCGGCATCGTGCGGGTGCACGCCGAGGGCGATGTCCAGCGAGTCAAAGGCGTCCGCGAGCTCGACAGCGCGGCGGCACGAGTCGAGGTTCCAGCCCGGCACGAGAATCCTCTCCACGCCGGCTGCGCGCGCCCGCGCGAGCACCTCCGGCTCGTCGCCCTCGAACCGGTCCGCGTTGAGGTGGCAGTGGCTGTCCACGAGCCGCATGCGGGCGGTCGGCAGGTCGGCCGTCACGCCGGGCTCCCCACGAGCAGCAGCACCCCCACGGCGATCAGCACGATGGAAACGAGGCGCCGAAACAGCGGCTCCGGCAGACCGCGCAGGATCGGCGCCCCGAAGAACGTGCCGACCACGACACCCACGCTGAGGATCGCCAGCAGCCGCACGTTGGCGGCGATCGCGTCGTAGCTCGTCAGGAAATAGATCGGGACCCGGGCGACGTCAACGAGCATCGCCGTCGCCGTTGCCGTCGCGACGAGCGTTCGCGGCGACAGCCCCGCGTGCAGCAGCGCCGCCGAGCGAATGCCGCCCTGGTTGCCGACCAGGCCACCGAAAACGCCCGCGGCGAGCCCCGCCGCGGTCGCGGAGGGCCCCGAGATGGCCAGCCGCCGGCCGATGCCGGTGAGCTGGAGCGCTCCGGCGAGGATCAGGAGCAACCCCAGCACGACCGACAGAGCCGGGCTTGCGAGGAATCCCTGCAGGGCGGCGCCGGCGAGGCCACCAAGCGCGCTCGCGATCCCGAACGAGCGCAGGACCGGGACGTCGATCGCGTCGCGCAGCGCCCACAGCCGCGTCGCGGTCGCGAGCGCGTGCGGGAGCGCGACCACCGCCACGGCTGCCCGGATGCCGGTGCTCACCGCGAGGGCCGGCGTCAGGAGGCTCCCGATCCCGAAGCCCGAGATCGCCGCCACCGCCCCGGCCACGATGGCGAGCACGAGCAGCCCGACTTCGAGGGTGGTCACGCGCGAATCCTAGGCGCGCGCGGCGCGCGCCGGCTCAGGCTCGACCTGCGGCCGTTTCGTCCTCGCGCGTCCGCCCGGCGAGCAGGATCAGCTCCTCGTGCAGCTCGAACCAGACGCCGTGGAAGCTGTCGACCCGCGGCGAGGCCACGAACCTCCCGTCGCCCGCGATCGCCGCGTCCGCGGCCCGGCGGAGTCGAGCGCGATATCGACGCAGGCGGGGCACGACGGCCGGGGCGTCGGCCAGCCAGCGATCGGCGGCGTTCGCCACGTCGCGAAGGCGCCGCAGCACGGCGTCGTCGTACTCCGCGTCGGCGTGATCGTTCGGCACCGGCTCCGCGCCGGGAGTCACGTCGCGAAGCTGCCACGCGGTCACGGCCTGCTTCATCTCGGCATCGAGCGCGAGCAGGCCGTCGAGCAGCTGCTCCGCTGCCTCTGCGCCGATCGCCCGGCGTTCCCCGGCGATCAGGGTTCGATGCCGCTGGCGCCCCGCGTCCGTGAGCCGGTAGGCGCCACCGGCGCTTGTCGCCAGGCCGCCGTCGACCAGCCGGGTCGCGAGCTCCGCGGCGGCCTCGGGCGCCGGCGCGCCGAGCGCGTCAGCGATGGCTTCAGCTGTAACGAGGCCCTTCAGCGCGACGAGGACGAGGCAGTCGTCCACGGTGGCGGCGCTGGCGAAGGTGGCGGCGCTGGCGCCGGGGGCTTCCTGCATGTCGGCGGCGGCCTCGGCATCGCGGACCGGCGGAGGCGCCCCATCCGCTGGCTCGATCGGGATGCCGAGCTCGCGAGCCCACCCGAGGAGGATCGCGGCAGCGGGCACGACCTCGTCGGAGGCCACCTCGAGAGCGCCCTCGAAGACCTCGCCAGTCGAGCCGTCGATCGTGATGATCTCGCCGGCCGCGATGCCGCGGCCGTCAACCCGCAGGCCCTCGCTCGTCACCTCGATCGACGTCGCGTTGACGACGGCCGGGATGCCCCAGCCACGAGCGACCACCGCCGCGTGGCTGGCGATACCGCCACGGGCCGTGAGGATGCCCGCGGCGCGCGCCATGCCGTGGACGTCGTCGGGGGACGTCTCCTCCCGCACCAGGATCACGGCCCGGCCCGCGTCGGCCAGCCGCACCGCCGCGTCTGGGCTGGTCGCCACGCCGCCGGTCGCGAGGCCCGGCGAGGCGGCGAGACCGACAACCAGGGGCTCGAGCGCCGGGTCGCGGCGAACGGTGCTCCGTGGCGGCGCCGCCAGGATGCGCGCGACCCGCCGGACGGCGGCTTCGCGCGTGAGCGGGAACGCGAGGTCCTCGGCCATCTCGATCGCCAGCCGCAGCGCGGCCTGCGGGCTGCGCTTCCCGACGCGCACCTGGAGCAGCCAGAGCACCCCCGATTCGATCGTGAACTCGATGTCGCACATGTCCGCGAAGTGCCGCTCGAGCCGGTCGGCGCAGTCCTCGAGCTGCGACGCGACCGCCGGCAGCCGCGACGCGAGCGCTGTGATCGGCTCCGTGCCGTGCGTCCCCGCGACGACGTCCTCACCCTGGGCCCGGAACAGCACGTCGCCATACAGGGTCGGCTCACCGGTGGCCGGGTTCCGGGTGAACGCGACGCCGGTGGCCGATCTGTCGTCGCGGTTGCCGAAGACCATGGCCTGCACGGTGACGGCCGTGCCCAGGTCGTCCGGCAGTCCCTCGCGTGCTCGATATGTCCGGGCTCGGTCGCTGTTCCACGAGCGGAACACGGCGTCGATCGAGAGGCGCAGCTGGGCCCACGGATCGTCCGGTGGGTCGCCGGCGCCCAGCGAGTCACGGAAGGTGGCCGCGAGCCGGCGGCGGCAGTCCGCCGTGAATGTCGCTCCGGCGACGGCCGCGAGGCCTGGTTCGGTCTGCGCCGTCAGCCCGACGTTGAGGACCGTGTCCATCATCCCCGGCATCGAGACCGGCGCCCCGGATCGCACGCTGACGAGCAGCGGATCGTCGAGCGCGCCAAATCCCCGCCCGAGCTCAGACTCGACAACGGCCATGGCTGCGCGGATCTCGCCGTCGAGCGACGCCGGCCAGCCGCCGTCGAGCGCCGCGCGACAGGCGTCCGTCGAGATCACGAAGCCGGGCGGCACCGGCAGGCCGAGCTCGCGGCGCATCACCCCGAGGTTCGCGGCCTTGCCCCCGACGAGGCGCAGGACCTCATCGGGGTGCAGCGCGTGCGCGTGATCGAGCGGGTAGACGTACCTCATGCGCGCCCCATGATCGCGGCCGGGCTTCGGCGCGCGTGCGCCCGCCGCGCGTGCGCCCGGCGCGCAGCGGTCGCCATGGGAACGCGTCTGCTCAGCCCTCGGCCTTGCGCTGCCAGAGGGCGATCTCGTTGCCCTCGGTGTCCTCGACCGCCGCGTACCAGCCGATGCCGATGTCGGTCTTCGGGGTGACGAGCGTGCCGCCGCTGGCCGTCACTGCCTCGAGCGAGGCGTCGACCGAATCGACCCGCAGGTAGTTCCGCACCTGGTCCGGCGCCGTGGAGCCGCGCAGCCCGAAGCCGCCGCCGAGGTCGCCGGGGCCGGCCGTGTAGAGCCAGTAGTTGTCGAAGCCCTCCATCTGCTCGAACTGCCAGCCGAAGACCGTCGCGTAGAAGGCCTTCGCGCGCTCGAGGTCGTCTGCCGGGAACTCGATGTGGCTGAACTCGCCGTGCTTCGCCATCGTGCACCTCCATCGGGCGACAACCGCGTCGTCCGTCACCCGAACGACGATCAGCCGGCGGCCGAATCGACAGCTGCCTCCGGCGTCTCGACCTCCAGGCGCGGGAACAGCGGCTCGGGAGCCCCCAGGCGGCCCGGCTCGCTGGCGTGGCGGCCCCAGGCCAGCTCGTCGAGGAGCGGCGGGCCGGCGTTGCCGTCATCCGCGTAGCCATACTCGAACCCGAGCTGGGCCAGCGCGCGCGGCGCGATCGAGGGCAGGTACGGCGCCGAGGCGAGCGAGACCAGCCGGACGGCCTCCACGAGGTCCCCGAGGACCCCCGCCAGCCGGTCGCGCGCCGCGGTGACCTCGTCACCTTCGCCTTTCGCGGCCTTGGCGAGGGCCCAGGGCTGCTCGGCCTCCACGAACCGGTTCGCCTCGCCAACGAAGTCCCACAGCGCCCCGAGCGCGTCGTGGAGCAGCACCCGCTCCAGGGCGTCGACGTAGCCGCCGCGGGCCGTGGCCCAGGCAGCCGCGAGCGGCGCGTCCGCGGCGCCGCGTGGCGCGGGTCGGACGCCGCCGAGGTACCGGCCCGCCATCGAGACCGTTCGGTTCACGAGATTCCCGAAGTCGTTCGCGAGGTCCGCGTTGTAGCGCCGGACGAAGCTGTCCCAGGAGACCTCGGCGTCCTTGTCGAACGGCACCTCGCGCAGCGCGATGTAGCGAGCGCCGTCGGCGCCGAACGCGGCGACCGAGTCGGTCGGGTCGAACATGTTGCCGCGGCTCTTGCTCATCCGCTCGCCGCCTGCCGCCATGAGGAAGCCGTGGACCCAGACCTTCCGCGGCAGCTCCAGGCCCGCGCTCATGAGCATCGCCGGCCAGATGATGGTGTGGAAGCGCGTGATGTCCTTGCCGATCACGTGCAGGTCGGCCGGCCACCAGTAGGCGAACGCCGCCGGGTCGTCCGGGAAGCCGGCGCCGGTGATGTAGTTGATGAGCGCATCGAACCAGACGTAGATGACGCCCGCCTCCGGATCCCAGGAGCCGTCCTCGCGCTGCGCGGTCTCGCCGTTCTCCGCGATCGGGAACGGGATGCCCCAGTGGAAGGTCTCGCGGCTGATCGAGATGTCCTCGAGGCCCTGGCGCAGGAACGCCAGCATCTCGTTCTTGCGGTACTCGGGCTGGACCCAGTCGGGGTTGGCCTCGAAGTGCGCCAGCAGCCGCTCCTGGTACGCCGAGAGCCGGAAAAACCAGTTCCGCTCGGTCAGCCACTGCAGCTCGATGTCGGGGTGATTCGGGCAGCGCATCCCGTCGGGCGTCTCGTGCAGGTCCGAGAGCGCCTTGAAGCCCTCGTTCGGGCAGTACCAGCCCTCGTACTTGCCGAGGTAGACGTCGCCGCTGGCGTAGGCCCGGCGGACCATCTCCTGCGAGGCCCGGCGGTGGTCCGGGTCCGTCGTCCGGATGAAGCGGTCCGGGGCGATCAGCAGCTGGGCCTCGGCGTCCGTGAACAGCTTGACCATGTCGTCGACGAACTCGCGCGTGTCGCGGCCCTGCGCCGCCGCGCTCTCCGCGATGTTCACCGAGTGCTCGTCCGTGCCGGTGAGGAAGCGGGTGTCGTCGCCCTTCATCCGATGCCAGCGCGCGATCACGTCCGCCCCGATGACCTCGTACAGCGTGTGGAGGCCGGGCTTGTTATTGGGATACGCGATGGCGGTCGTCAGGTAGTAACGCGGACGGTCGGACATGGGTCCGCGGATGGTACCCCGGCGATCTCAGCCCGGGCGATCCACCCACGGCGCGCGCCACGTGGGCGCCTCGAACGGCGCGGCCCAGTACGTGGTCTCGTGGTAGACGAGGCCGTCCCGGAGCTCCATGAGCGTCACCGCCATGTAGATCTCGTCGTTCGGGTACGTCACGCGAGATTCGGCCCACCAGAAGTCCCCGCTGCCGGCAACGCGCATCACGGTGTTGCCGGGCGTCATGACCCAGCGGTCCTCGGCCCCCACGATCCGGGTCACCTCGGTTTTCGGCCGGCCCCCGGGGTAGTTGCGAATGATCTCGGCAAAGGCCTCGGTGCCGTGGACCTGCTCCCCGGACTGCGGCCAGGACACGCCCCAGTCCGGATGACGCAGGCTCGCGAGCGTCTCGAGGTCGAAGGCTGCCAGCGCCCGCCCGTACCGCTCGACGCACTCCTGGTTCGTCAGCTTGCCCATCGCAGCAGTATCGCCGCTGTGAGTCAGTGGCGGAAGTGCCGTCGCGCGGTGATCACCATCGCGCCGCCGGCCTTCTCGACCGCGGCGAGGACCTCCGCATCCCGGAGCGAGCCTCCGGGCTGGACGATCGCGGTCACGCCGGCGTCGAGCAGGACCTGCGGCCCGTCGGCGAACGGGAAGAAGGCGTCGGACGCGGCCACCGCGCCGCGGGCGCCGGCGGGCGCGTGCAGGCGCTCGGCCTTCGCCGCCGCCTGGCGACAGGCATCGACCCGGCTGACCTGACCGGATCCGAGCCCAACGAGCTGCCCGTCGCGCACGAGCACGATGGCGTTCGAGACGACGCCGCGGACCAGGCGCCACGCGAGGTCGAGGTCCCGTGCCTCGGCGTCCGTCGGGTGGCGGGTGGTGAGCTCGAGCCACTGGCCCGGGTCATCGAGGCCCTCGTCCGGCGCGCCGACGAGGATCGCGCCGCCCGCGCTTCGGATCGAGCCCAGGGAGTCGACGTTGATCCGGCCGTCTTCGGCCGCGGCCGCGAGGTCCGTCCCGAGGCCGGGGTCCTCGACGAGCCGCAGGTTCGGCTTCGTGGCGAGGATCGCCAGCGCCTCCGGCTCGTATGACGGCGCCACGACCACCTCCAGGAACAGCTCCGTGAGCGCGGCCGCCACGTCCGTCGTGACCGCGCGCGTCAGCGCCACGACGCCACCGAAAGCCGCCTCCGGATCGCCGACCAGGGCGGCTCGCCAGGCTTCCATGAGCGTCTCGCGCTCCGCGGCGCCGCAGGGGTTCGTGTGCTTCACGACCACGCAGGCAGGCCCGCGGAGCTGGCGCGCGAGGGCCGCGGCGGCGGACGCATCCAGCACGTTGTTGTACGACAGCGGCTTGCCCTGC
>DASTIE010000174.1:0-2795 GCA_035717865.1 Candidatus Limnocylindrales bacterium | reverse complement strand
GTACTACTACCACGCCTTCGCGAAGGAGCAGCCCGACCTGAACTGGCGCAACGTGGAGGTCCGCGAGGCGATGTACGACGCCATGCGCTTCTGGCTCGACCGCGGCGTCGACGGCTTCCGCGTCGACGTCATGTGGCACATGGTCAAGCACGAGCGCTTCCGGGACAACCCGCCGAACCCGGACTATGACCCGTCGACCATGTCGCCCTACCACGAGGTGATCCCGGCCTACTCGGCCGACCAGCCGGAGGTCCACGAGGTCGTGGCCGAGATGCGCGCGGTCATCGACGAGTACGACGATCGGGTGATGATCGGCGAGATCTACCTGCCCGTCGAGCGCCTGGTCACCTACTACGGCGAGGGTCGCGGCGCACAGCTGCCGTTCAACTTCCACCTCATCACGACGCCGTGGGACGCCCGTGGGATCGAGGCGGTCATCGACACCTACGAGGGAGTGCTGCCCCAGGACGCGTGGCCGAACTGGGTGATCGGGAACCACGACCAGCCGCGGGTGGTGACCCGCATCGGCGGCGGGCAGGCGCGCGTTGCCGCCGTGTTGCTGCTCACGCTGCGCGGGACGCCGACGATCTACTACGGCGAGGAGCTCGGCATGCACGACGTGGAGATCTCGCCGGACCGGGCCGTCGACGTGCGCGAGATCAACATCCCGGGGCTGGGCCTGGGTCGCGATCCGCAGCGCACGCCGATGCAGTGGGATGCGACCGAGCGCGCCGGCTTCACCGACGGGACGCCGTGGCTGCCGCTTCCGGCTGACGCCGCGTCGGTCAACGTGGCGCAGCAGCGCGACGATCCCGCCTCGATGCTGTCGCTGTACCGGTCCTTGCTGGAGCTGCGCCGCGAGCCGACGTTGGCGGTGGGGTGGTATGCGCCGATGCCGGCGCGCGGGTCGCTGCTGGCCTACCTGCGCGAGCATGCCGGGCGGCGCATCGGGGTGGTGCTCAACCTGGGATCGGAGGCGGCCGTCTGGTCCGTGCCCGAGGACATCGAGGCGAGTGAGGTGCTGTTGACCGCCAGCGGCCATCCCTTCGCGGGCTCGCTGAGCGGTGAGGTCGAGATCCCCGGTGACGAGGCAATCATCTTCGAGATCGTGGCCCGCCGGGGGAACAGTGGCCGGTAGAGCCGACCCGCTCGCCGGCGTCGCCGGCTAGTGGACCGTGGTCGGCGCGCCGCCGGGCGCGGGTGGCGAGCGAAGCGGACGCGACTCGGCGGAGCCGTTGAAGGTCAGCTTGCCCTCCGGAGAGGCATCGATCCGGACCGTTCCGCCCGAGACGAACTCGCCGGCCAGGATGCGGCGCGCCAGCGGGTTCTCGAGCTCGCGCTGGATCGCGCGCCGCAGCGGACGGGCGCCGTACACCGGGTCGTAGCCCTCGCGGGCGAGCAGGGTCAGGGCCGCATCGGTCACCTCGAGCGAGATGCCGGTCTCCTCGAGCCGTCGCTCGACGTTGGCGACCAGCAGACCCACGATCTCGCGCAACTGCGACTCGTCCAGCGGCCGGAACACGATGATCTCGTCGATCCGGTTGAGGAACTCGGGGCGGAAGTGATCGCGCAGCTGGAGCCGGACGCGGTCGGCGGCTGCATCGAAGGCATCCGGGCCGGCGTCGGCCGCCTCGATCAGGGTGGTCGACCCGATGTTCGAGGTCATGATCACGACCGTGTTCTTGAAGTCGACGGTCCGTCCCTGCGAGTCCGTCAGCCGTCCGTCGTCGAGCAGTTGGAGCAGGACGTTGAAGACGTCGGGGTGCGCCTTCTCGATCTCGTCGAACAGCACCACCTGGTCCGGCCGGCGGCGGACGGCCTCGGTCAGCTGGCCGCCCTCCTCGTAGCCGACGTAGCCGGGCGGCGCGCCGACCAGGCGCGAGGTGGAGAACTTCTCCATGTACTCGCTCATGTCGATCCGCACCAGCGCCTGCTCGTCGTCGAACAGGAACTCGGCCAGCGCCCGGGCCAGCTCGGTCTTCCCGACACCGGTCGGTCCCAGGAAGATGAATGAGCCGATGGGCCGCTTCGGATCCTTGAGTCCGGCGCGCGCACGCCGGATCGCATCGGAGACGGCGGTGACGGCCTCGTCCTGGCCGATGAGCCGTGCGTGCAGCCGATCCTCCATGTGCAGCAGCTTCTCCGTCTCTCCCTCCATCAGGCGGCTGACGGGGATGCCGGTCCAGCGCGCGACGACCTGGGCGATGTCATCCGCGTCGACCTCTTCCTTGAGGAGGATCGTGCCGCTCGCCTTGAGCTCGCGGAGCTGGGCCTCCTGCTCCGCCAGGCGCTGCTCGAGCTCGCGCGCCTTCCCGTACTGGAGCTCCGAGGCGCGCTGGTAGTCGCCCTCGCGGGTGGCGGCCTCGATCTCGGGGCCGAGTCGCTCCTGCTCCTCGCGCGTCGCGCGGATGCCGGCCACGATCTCCTTCTCGCGGTCCCACTGTGACTTCATGACGTCGCCGCGCTCGCGCAGGTCGGCCAGCTCGCGCTCGAGCGCGTCGAGGCGGGCCTTCGACGCCTCGTCCTTCTCCTTGCGCAGCGCCTCGCGCTCGATTTCGAGCTGCATCCGGCGTCGCTCGATCTCGTCGAGCTCGACCGGCATCGAGTCCATCTCCATCCGCAGGCGGCTGGCCGCCTCGTCGACCAGGTCGATCGCCTTGTCGGGCAGGAAGCGCTCCGTGATGTATCGGTTCGAGAGCACCGCGGCGGCGACCAGCGCGGAGTCCGTGATGCGCACCCCGTGGTGCACCTCGTAGCGCTCTCGGAGCCCGCGCAGAATGCTGATCGTGTCCTCG
>DASTIE010000173.1:0-14501 GCA_035717865.1 Candidatus Limnocylindrales bacterium | reverse complement strand
GGACCCTCGCGGGATGCGGGGGGATGCGCGGGAGCCCTTCGGGCGCTCGTTTATCTCTGGCAGGAAACACATCGCCGGGAGCGGGGCGGCGCGGCGGGCCCGAGGCTCGAGCTCGCGAGCGAGCACATTGACCGATGCCGGACGAGTGGCTAGCCGGAAGCGGCCCCGTGCGGCCGCCCGGCCTGGTGGTCGACGCGGTGCGTGTACTCGGCGGGCCCGAACGCCACGAGGACGACGAGCTCCTCCTCGATGTCGTGGAAGCGATGGTCCACGTCGGCGCCCACGAACACGACCGACCCGGCTTCGACGGCCCGGTGCTCGCCACCGACGGAGATCTGCGCCCGCCCCGAGATCACGTGGTAGACCTCGTCCTCCGTGTGCGGGCCCTGCGGATCGGTGCTCCCGGCCGGCAGCACGTACAGCCCCACGGACAGATCATGCGTCCGGATGAACTCGAGGTAAAGGCGGCCGGACTCCGCGCGCTGTCGGAGCAGGTCGGCGAGCTCGAAGGCCTCCACGGCCCGGGAGCCTAGCACCGTGCCGATCCCGGCCGGACGGCGTGGAACCATCGCCGCAGCTCTCGCGTACATTCCCGCGATGTCCCGATTCCTCGCGCTCCTGGCCGTGGCGAGCGTCTGCCTGACCGGATGCGTGGACGCGAAGGCGACGCCGAGCGCCACGTCCGGACCACAGACCCCGGCGCCAACGGCAACCGCCGCCGGGCCGAATCCCGGCGCGACGAGCGGTGCAACGCCGGGTGCGACGGAGCCGGCGGTCGCGCTCGACGTCAACGGCATCGCCATAACCCTCGAGCCGTTCGCCCAGGTCGACGGTGGGCCGCTGGCGATGGCGGCAGCAAATGACGGCACCGGGCGGCTCTTCGTCGCGGCGCAGGACGGGCGGATCTGGGTCGTGAACGCCGACGGCTCAATGCTGCCCGATCCGATGATCGACCTGGCGTCGAGGCTGAGCAGCGGTGGCGAGCGGGGCCTTCTCGGGCTCGCGCTGCACCCGACGTTCCCGACGGATCCGCGCGTCTTCGTCGACTACACGGATACCAACGGCGACACCGTGGTTGCGAGCATCCGCCTGGACCCCGCGAATCCCAACCGGCTGGATCCCGCTTCGGAGCAGCGCATCCTGTTCGTCGACCAGCCGTACGCGAACCACAACGGTGGCGCCCTCGCGTTCGGGCCGGACGGCTCCCTGTACGTGTCGCTCGGCGACGGGGGCTCGGGCGGCGACCCGCACGACAACGGCCAGCGGCTCGACACCCTCCTCGGCAAGATCCTGCGCCTCGACGTCGATGGCACGGACACCTACGAGGTCCCGAGCGACAACCCGTTCGTCGGTGGTGGGGGCAGGCCCGAGATCTGGCTGTCCGGCCTGCGCAACCCGTGGCGGATCTCGTTTGACCGCGAGACAGGCGATCTCTGGATCGGTGACGTCGGGCAGGGCGCATGGGAGGAGGTCGACGTCGCACGCGCTGGCCTCGGTGGCCTCAACTTCGGTTGGCGGCTCATGGAGGGCAGCCACTGCTTCAGGGCCGACTCGTGCGATCGCGAGCACCTCACATTGCCGGCCTCGGACTACGGGCGCGACCAGGGCTCCACCGTGATCGGCGGCTACGTGTACCGCGGGGCGACGTACGGGTTCCTGCGCGGCGCCTACCTGTTCGCGGACTACGGCAGCGGCAGCCTCTTCGCGATCGACGCAACCGCGGACGAGTACGCCACCCCGACGGTGGTCGGGAGCGCCTCGAACGGGATCTCGGGATGGGGCGAGGACGTCACGGGCGAGCTGTACCTGCTCGCGCTCGACGGCACCATCTCGCGGGTCGCGGCGACCCAGCGGTAGCCGCGCCCCGGCGGCTGGCGGACGTCATCGCGCGTGCCGGCCGTCGCCGTACGCGGACGCCCTAGACGTCGAGGGGGTCGGCCTTCTCCGGATCGACCCCGAGCTCCGCGATGCCCTTCGCTGCCGCCTCGGCGGTGATGTCGCCCGCCCGGGCGAGCGCGGTGAGGGCCGCCGCGGCGATGCTCGGCGCATCCACCTCGAAGTAGGCTCGGAGGTTCTCGCGCGTGTCGCTGCGCCCGTAGCCATCGGTGCCGAGCGTGACGAACGGCGCCTGGACCCACGGCCGCACGAGGTCCGGCAGAGCCTTCATCCAGTCCGTGGCGGCCACGATCGGGCCACCGTCCGCGCCCAGCACCGTCGAGACGTACGGCACGCGAGCCTGCTCCGCAGGGTGGAGCCGGTTCCATCGATCGGCCCGGATCGCGTCGCGTCGCAGCTCCGGCCATGACGGCGCTGAGTAGACCTCGGCGGCGACCCCTCGCTCGGCGAGCAGCGCCTGGGCCGCGAGCACCTGCAGGAGGATCGAGCCGGAGCCTGCGAGGCGGACGCGCGGCGTGGCCTTCGAGCCGTTCTTGCGCGCCACCCTTGGCGCCTCGGCCAGCCGGTAGATGCCGCGGAGGATGCCCTCGTCGACGCCCTCGGGCTTTGGCGCCTGCGCGTAGTTCTCGTTGTACAGGGTGATGTAGTAGATGAGGTCCTCGCCCCGGCCGTACATCCGCTCGATGCCGTCGCGGATGATCGCGGCCAGCTCGTAGGCGTAGGCCGGGTCGTACGCCCGGACCGCCGGGTTCGTCATCGCCAGGACGTGGCTGTGCCCGTCGTCGTGCTGGAGCCCCTCGCCGGTGAGCGTCGTGCGCCCGGCCGTCGCGGCCATGAGGAAGCCTCGGGTCCGTGCGTCGCCGGCGGCCCACAGCTGGTCGCCGGTGCGCTGGAACCCGAACATCGAGTAGAAGATGTAGAACGGGATCACCGGGAAGGCGTGGGTGGAGTACGACGTGCCGGCGGCCTGGAAGCCCGCGGCGGAGCCTGCCTCCGTGATGCCCTCCTCGAGCACCTGGCCGTCGATCGCCTCGCGATACTTGAGCACCAGCTCGCTGTCGACCGGCTCGTAGCGCTGGCCCGTGGCCGAGTAGATCCCGACCTCGTTGAAGAGCGGGTCCATGCCGAACGTCCGTGCCTCGTCCGGGATGATCGGCACGATGCGCGGCCCGAGGTCCGGATCCCGGATCAGGTTCCGGAGCATCCGCGTGAACGCCATCGTGGTCGACACCGCGGTCTGCGAGCCGGCGGCGAACTCCTTGTCGAAGGTGTCCTTCGGCGCGGGGAGGACAACCGGATGCACGGTCCGCTTCGGCAGCGGGCCACCCAGAACGCGGCGGCGCTCGTTGAGGTACTGGACCTCCTCGGAGTCCGGCCCGGGGTGGTAGTACGGCGCGTCCTTGAGCTGCTCATCGGGGATCGGCAGCTCCAGGCGGTCGCGGAACACCTTGAGCTCCGCCTCGGACAGCTTCTTCGCCTGGTGCGTGATGTTCCGCGCTTCCACGCCGGGCCCGAGGGTCCAGCCCTTGACGGTCTTGGCGAGGATCACGGTCGGGGCGCCGCGATGCTCCACTGCCGACTTGTAGGCCGCGAAGACCTTGCGGTAGTCGTGGCCGCCGCGACGGAGCTTCGCGAGGTCGTCGTCGGTCAGGTGCTCGACGAGCCGCGAGAGGCGCGGGTCCGGCCCGAAGAAGTGCTCACGGATGTAGCTGCCGCCGGCCACGGAGAACTTCTGGAACTCGCCGTCGACCGTGGTGTTCATCTTCTCGACCAGGACGCCGTCCACGTCGCGCGCGAGCAGCTCGTCCCACTCGCGGCCCCAGACGACCTTGATGACGTTCCAGCCCGCGCCGCGGAACACGGCCTCCAGCTCCTGGATGATCTTGCCGTTGCCGCGCACCGGCCCGTCGAGCCGCTGGAGGTTGCAGTTGACCACGAAGGTCAGGTTGTCGAGGCCCTCGCGGCCGGCGACGCTGAGCGCTCCGAGCGCCTCCGGCTCGTCGGTCTCCCCGTCGCCGAGGAAGGCCCAGACCCGGCTGCCGGAGGTGTCCACCAGGCCGCGGTTCTGCAGGTAGCGGTTGAACCGCGCCTGGTAGATCGCGTCGATCGGACCGAGGCCCATCGAGACCGTCGGGAACTCCCAGAACTCCGGCATCAGCCGCGGATGCGGGTACGAGCTGAGGCCCTTCTGCGGCGGCGTTTCGCGCCGGAAGTGGTCCAGCTGCTCCTCGCTGATCCGGCCCTCCAGGAACGCCCGGGCATAGATCCCGGGGGCGGCGTGACCCTGGTAGAAGATCTGGTCGCCCGGGCCGCCGTTGTCGCGGCCCTTGAAGAACCAGTTGAACCCGACCTCGTAGAGCGTGGCGGCGCTGGCGTAGGTGGCGAGGTGGCCGCCGATCCCCGAGAACCGATTGTTGGCGCGCAGGACCATCGCCACCGCGTTCCATCGGATCAGGCGCCTGATCCGCCGCTCCAGCACCTCGTCGCCCGGGAAGTTCGGCTCCTGCTCCGGCGAGATGGTGTTGATGTAGCGGGTGTTGGTGAGCGGCGGCAGCCCGACCTGGAGCTGGCGCGCGCGCTTCAGGAGCTTGAACAGCAGGAACCTGGCGCGGGTCTCGCCCTCCTGGTCGACGACGTCGTCGAGGCTCCGGATCCAGTCGATGGTCTCCTGCTCGTCGATGTCCGGCAGCTGGTGCTTGAACTCATCGAAGTACATCTCGGAACGGGGCGTTGTCACGGTCATGCGGGCACCAGCTTGAGGGTCGTGGGCAGGACGTCCTCGGCGAGCATCGCGCCGAGGGACGGGTCGTCGGGATACTTGGCGCGGAGGCCCTCGCTGCAGGCCTCGACGGACGCGGGGTCCGTCGCCGGGACCGCGCGCGCGGGAATGCGGCGGCCGTCGACGTGGATGGCGACGTCGGGATCCGCGACGGCCTCGCGATACCAGCGGCCACGCTCCCCGCGGTAGGAGCGGATGTAGACCTCTCCGCCGCGCTCCACGATCCAGATGATCGTCCGATGGGTCTCGCCGGCCGCCGACCTCGTCTCGATGTCGACTTCCTGCTCGGCGGCCATCGCGGCCAGGTCGGATTCCTCGAACGTCACGAGGCAACCTTATCCGAATCGCCCGATCGGCCACCGCGGCGGCGGGGTGGCGGGCGAGTTGCGTCCCGGATGCGACCGGGGGCCGTCCCTGCGCTACCCTCGCCGCCGTGCCAGCGCGCTATGACTCGAAGGCCGCCCTCGTCGTCGTCGACATGCAGAACGACTTCGCCGATCCCCAGGGCTCGCTGTTCGTGAAGGGCGCCGGGAACATCCTGCCGATGGTCAACTCGGAGATCCGGCTTGCGCGCGAGGCCGGGGCCTTCGTGGCGTATACGCAGGACTGGCACCCCGAGTCCACCAAGCACTTCGCGAAGGACGGCGGCATCTGGCCGGTCCACTGCGTCGGCGGGACGTGGGGCGCGGAGCTGCACCCGGCCCTCGAGGTCGCGGGGCCGGCGGTGCGAAAGGGCACGAACGGCGAGGACGGCTACTCCGGCTTCACGGTCAAGGACCCGACGACCGGCGAGACGACGCCGACGGAGCTCGAGGGCATCCTCCGGGAGAAGGGCATCGAGCGCGTCGTGGTCGTCGGCCTCGCAACGGACTACTGCGTGAGCGCCACGGCGATCGACGCCGCGCGCCTCGGCTTCGGGACCGAGGTCCTCCAGGACGCGATCGCGTCGGTCGACCTGCTCCCGGACGACGGGGCGAAGGCGATCCACCTGATGCAGGCCGCCGGCTGCACGATGGGGTACTGCTTCGGCACCCTGCCCTGACGAATCCGCGCGGGCGGCTGCCCGGGAACCTGGTGGCGCGTTCGCGCACCTCGGTGTTCAGCGGGCGGTTGCAGGGATTCCCGTTCGGGGACACCATGCGCCCGACGGATGGCCCTGCTGCGACGGGGTCGAAGGGGTCGTTGACCCCGCTCATCGGGACGGAGGACCCATGCGCAAGCTCATTGCGGTCGTCGCCGCACTGTTCCTGCTCGGCTCCATGGCCGGCACGGTCGGGGCTGCGAGCGGCGACAAGGCCGTCGTGTTCGACGGCGCTCGCGCTCACGTCTACGCGCGCTCAGGCGAGCCACTGCTGCGGGCCAACGGGGCCTCGGCCATCGCGGTCGCGAAGCAGTTCCTCGCCAGGCACGGCCGCGACACCGCGACCCTCGCCTCCCTGAAGGCCGAGAGCAAGTTCAAGTCTCGCGGCATCACGCACATCACCTACGGCCAGTTCATCGGCGGGCTCCGGATCTACGGTGCCTACGCCAAGGTCGCCGTGAACGCGCGTGGCAACCTGATCCACGTCATCGACAACCTCGCGAAGGTTCCGAGCTCGGTTGCGGGCGCGAAGATCGGCGCCGGCAAGGCGCTCTACGCCGCGATCGCCAAGAACCTCCCGAACGTCGCCGACCGGCCGGGGCAGCTCCGCACGTCCGGCGCGACGACGTACTTCAAGAAGACGATCTCGTTCCGCGAGAGCCCGAAGGCCGAACGCGTCCTCGTGGCGCGGGCCAGCGGCGCCCTCGAGCAGGGCTTCGCGGTCACGACCTGGACGAAGAAGGGCAACAAGCTCCACGTCACGCTGGTCGACCGCGGCGGCAGGGTCGCCGCCACGGAGCTCCGGACGGCGAAGGACAGCTACAACGTCTACACGAACAGCCCCCTTGCCGGCACCCAGACCGTCGTCCAGGGCCCCGGTGACGGGAACCTCGAGTCCCCCGAGGGCTGGCTGGAGGGCGCCCAGACCACGAAGAACATCCAGGGCAACAACGTTCACGCGTACCTCGATCGGGACGCGAACAACAAGCCCGACGCCGGTGGCACGAACGTCACCAGCGGGGACTTCCTGGCGGACAGCGACCTGACCGATCCGCCAACCACGGACGAGAACCAGCAGGTCGCGGTCCAGAACCTCTTCTACCTCAACAACGTCCTCCACGACGAGCTGTACAGCCACGGCTTCACGGAGGCCGCCGGCAACTTCCAGGAGGACAACTTCGGGAAGGGCGGCAAGGGCAGCGACTCAGTCAACGCCGAGGCCCAGGATGGCTCCGGCACGGACAACGCCAACTTCGCGACGCCGCCCGACGGCTCGAACCCGCGGATGCAGATGTTCCTGTGGACGCCCCCGGGCGGCCAGCAGGAGGTCGTGGTCGGCGGCACCGCCTACGACGCGGTCTCGATGGGCTACGGCCCCGGGCTCTCGACGACGGGCGTCACGGCGCCCCTCCTCAACGCCGACGACGGTGTCGCTCCGACCGGCGACGCCTGCGAATCGCTGCCCAAGGGCAGCCTCGACGGCGCGATCGCCCTGGTCGATCGCGGGACCTGCAACTTCGACCTCAAGTCGAAGAACGCGCAGGCAGCCGGCGCGGTCGGCGTGATCATCATCAACAATCAGGCGACCGCGATCTTCGCTGGCGACGGCTCGAGCGGCGGGCTCAAGGTCCCGACCGTCATGGTCAGCCAGGCTGATGGCGCCGCGATCCGCGCAGCGCTGCCGGCCAGCGGCACGATGCGCACCAAGGCGGTCCTGCCGCCGATGCTGGATGCCGACCTCGACAGCGACGTCGTCTACCACGAGTACGGCCACGGCCTGACCTGGCGGCTCATCAACCACATGGACGGCCCGATGGCCGGGGCCATCGGCGAAGGTGGCGGCGACACCCTGGCCATGTTCATGAACCAGGATCCCGCCATCGGCGAGTGGTCCGCGTCGAGTCCGGACGGCATCCGGAGCGACTCGTACGACACGCTCGACAAGACGTACAGCGACATGACTGGCGCCGAGGTCCACGCCGACGGCGAGGTCTACGGCGCGATCATGTGGCGCCTGATGATGAACTACGCCACTGGCGGTTCGAGCATCGAGGCGGCGTTCGACGACTGGGTCCAGGGGATGATGTTCACCCCCACGCGCCCATCGGTCGAGGACATGCGCGACGGCATGCTCATGGCGTCGAACCATGACTGCCTGATCTGGGAGGCCTTTGCCCACTTCGGTGTCGGCGTCGGGGCTTCCGGGATCGTCGGCCCGCAGCGGGCGATCGTCGTCACGGAATCGTTCGACGTGCCTCCGTCCTGCGACTGACGCAGCTCCTGGAGCGGAAGCGAAGCGCCCGGGCCGACGGCCCGGGCGCTTTTTCTTGCCCAGCGAGCATCGCCGCTACAGTCGGGTGATGCGGCTGCATCTCGTCGACGCGACCTATGAGCTGTTCCGCGCGCACTACGCGCCTCGGCCGCCGACGCTCGGCCGGGACGGCAGGAACCTGTCGGGCGTGGCCGGTGTCGTCGACCAGATGCTGTTCCTCCTGCGCGAGGAGGGCGCGACGCACGTCGGGTGCGCCACGGATCACGTCATCGAGTCGTTCCGCAACGACATGTTCCCGGGCTACAAGTCATCGCTCGGGATGCCGCCGGAGCTCCTCGAGCAGTTCCCCATCGTGGAGGACGCGCTGCGGGCGCTCGGGCTGGTCGTCTGGCCGATGGTCGAGTTCGAGGCGGACGATGCGATCGCCGCGGCCACGATGCGGTTCAAGGACGCGGATGGCGTCGAGCAGGTCCTCGTCTGCACGCCGGACAAGGACATGGCCCAGCTGGTCGATGACGAGCACGTCGTCCTGCTCGACCGGCGGCGACGGATCACCTACGACGAGTCCGCGGTCAACGTGAAGTGGGGCGTCCCGCCGTCCGCCATCCCCGACTGGCTCGCGCTCGTCGGGGACGCGTCGGACGGCTACCCCGGCCTGACCGGCTGGGGAGCGAAGTCCGCGGCCGCCGTCCTCGCCCGCTACGGCTCGCTGGAAGGAATTCCCGTCAAGGCGTCCGCGTGGGACGTCAAGAGCCTGCGTGGCGGTCCCGCGCTCGCCGCCACGCTCCGCGAGCGCTGGGACGAGGTCCAGCTCTATCGCTCCCTGGCCCGGCTTCGGACGGCGGAGGATGGGGTGGACATCCCTCAACGCGAGGTCGAGGAGCTGCGCTGGCGCGGCACGCCTCGGGAGGGCTGGGAGGCATTCACGGACGAGTGGGGCCTGCCGCAGTACGCGGGCAGGCCACATCGCTGGAGCGACTGAGCGAGGCTGCTGTTCGGCACGGCGCGTCTCGCCGTGCTCGCCCGGTCTGGGTCGTCTCGCGCCCCGCTACTTTTGGTTTCGGCGCCGGCTCGATTCCTTCGGACCGCGGATCAGCTCCAGCAGCTCGCCGTGGCGGGCCGGCGGCGCCGCGAGGATCCCGATGGACCGCGGCTTGTGGCCCACGTCGAACCACGACCCGCCCGCGAGATTCGTCACGGTCGCGCCGCCGCGCTCGGCGATGAGGCCCGCAGCGGCGATGTCCCATAGCGACAGGCCGCCCTGCTGGACGAAGGCATCGAACCGGCCGTTGCCCACGTATGCGAGGGCGAGCGCCGCCGAGCCCATCGAGCGGGAGACGCGAATCGCCTTCCGCAGCGCCTTCGCGCGTGCGATGAGCGCCGGACCGGACAGGGCCATCGAGATCACGAAGTCGGAGAGCCGGTCCTTGGTGGACGTCTCGATCGGCAGGCCGTCCAGCGTCGCCGGCCCGTCGTCGGAGGCGGCGAACGTCTCGCCACGCATCGGGTCGTGGATGACCGCGACGACCGGCCGGCCGGCTTCGACCAGCGCGATCGAGACGCAGAAGAAGGGGATGCCGTTGGCGTAGTTGATCGTCCCGTCCAGCGGATCCACGACCCACGCGCGCCCGATGCCCGCCGTGGGCGCGTCGCCGGACCCCAGGGCGTGGTCGCCGCTCTCCTCCGCGATGATCCCGTCGCCCGGGTAGGCGGCGCGGATCGCGTCGATGATGAGCTCCTCGGACAGGTGATCCGCCTCGGTCACGACGTCCTTGGCGGACTTGTAGTCGACCCGCTCCAGGCGCTCGATGCGATCGACGAGCAGCTCGCCTGCCCGCCCGGCGATCCCGGTCGCAAAGGCCAGCTCGCCGGCGCGCACGCCGGCGCCGGCCACGACGGCGCTCACACGCCGCTCACTGGGAGCCGCACGCGACGGTGAGCCCGATCGGCTCCGTGCCGAAGCCCGTCACCGTCGTCGTGAACGAGATGCTGGAGCCGCCCGCGATGCGTCCCGTCTGGACCGATTGGCTGGCCGCGCCGAAGCGCGGCACGGCCTCGCGGAGGATGCACGTTGTGGCCGAGGCGTTGGAGCCCTCGTTGGCCACGTCCAGGGTCACCGACAGCCCGCCGGCGGCCGGGACGACCGCGGTCACCTGGCCGGCGAACGGCCCCGTGCCGGCGAGGACGACGCGGCCCAGCACAGCCAGCATCACGATGAAGCCGAGGATGCCGACTGCGGCGATGCCGTGCATCTGCGTCGCCGAGGGCTGGGAGAGCTCCAGCGGATTGCACAGCTCGCACAGCCCGGAATCGGCGGGCACGCCCTCGCGGCCGCAGCGAACGCAGGGGTGCGTCGGTTCGAGCTCGCGCCGAACGGCCGGCGCGCTGCCAGGGGTCATCACCCCGATCATCCCACGATGGCCGGTTACCAGCGATCGACGGCCCGGACGAGCGCCTCGATGTCGTTCGGCGTTCGGGCCGAGACGATCACCTCGTTCACGCCCTTGTCCGACCACGCAGCCCATTCGTCGCGCGGCCGCTCGACCCAGGGGCTGCCGCCGAGGGCGTCCTCTCCGCTCCTGCCACCCCCGAACCCGAGGGCGATCCAGACGTCATCGATCGAGCGGCCATGGGCGGCCAGCCCTTCGCGGTAGTCCGGAAGCAGGTCCTCGAAGCCCTTTGTCTCTGCCGCCCAGCCATCGCCGATCTTCGCCGCCAGACGCGCACCGGCGGGCGTCCCCGCGCCGATGAGGATCCGGGGTACCGGATCCGGCACCGGGAAGGCGTGGGCGTCGGTCAGCGGGTAGAAAGGACTCGGGCGCGTGACGGGGCCGCCCTCCCACAGGGCGCGAATGACCGCGACCGCCTCCTCGAGGCGCTCGGCGCGCTCCTGCGGCTCCGGCAAGTGGATGCCGTACGCGCCGTGCTCCGGCGCTCCCCCGCCGATGCCGATGCCGACGGTCAGGCGGCCACCGCTCGCGAGCTGGAGGGTCGACGCCATCCGCGCGAGGACCGACGGGTGGCGGTTCATGACGTTCGAGACGAACGTGCCGATGCGAATCGTGCTCGTTGCGCCCGCGACGACGGACAGCATCGTCCACTGCTCCACCACCGGCACGCGCCTGTCGCCCTTGCCCACGAAGTGGTCCCACGACCAGACCGCGCGGTACCCGGCAGCTTCGAGGCGGATCGCGCTCTCCAGCCACCACGCCGGCGTCGCCCCGATCGACCCGATCGAGACACCGATCGGCAGCCGGCCGCCGGGGTCGCTCGTGACTACAGCCCCGTCTCGAACAGTCGGATGTCCTCGCGCGTGATCGTGTGGCCGTCGCCGCGCGTCGGCTGCAGGGCATCGCGCGCGCCGAGCGCGTCCAGGTCGGCCGGGAACCGCCCGACGAGATCCAGCACGACCTTCTGGATCCGCTCCGCGTTCTGCGAGAAGACCTCCAGGACGTTCGCCGCGTTCACCGCCTCGGTGCCCTCGTGGACCCCGGCGTCGTAGTCCGTGATCAGCGCGATGTTCACGACCGCCATCCCGAGCTCGCGGCACAGGTACGCCTCGGGGTACTGGGTCATCGAGATGACCTCCCAGCCGGCATCGCTGAACCACTTCGACTCGGCCTTCGTGGAGAACCGCGGCCCGTTGATCACGACGATCGTGCCGCGCTCGTGGACCTCGATGCCGTGGTCGCGGATCGTCTCGATCGTGAGGCGTCGCAGTTCCGGGTCGTAGATGTCCGCGGACGACAGGTGCGTCACGACGGGGCCGTCGTAGAAGGTATCCGCCCGGCCCCGGGTTCGATCGACGAATTGGTCGCAGACCACGAAGTCGCCGGGCTTGACGTGCAGCTGCAGCGAGCCCGCGGCGCATGGCGAGATGACCGCCTTGACCCCGAGCGAGCGCATCGCCCAGACATTGGCCCGGTAGTTGATGCGGTGCGGCGGGATCGTGTGGCGGCGACCGTGGCGAGGCAGGAACGCGACCTCGCGGCCGGCGACCGTCGCGAGGAAGAACGAGTCCGACGGCGGGCCGTACGGGGTGTCGACCTTGATCTCGCGGACGTCCTCGAGCAGGGAGTAGAACCCCGAGCCGCCGAAGACGCCGATCTCCGTGCGCGCGTCGCTCGTTTCGATCATCGGCGGGATTCTAGGCGCGCATGGGATTACGATGGCCGCGATGCCAGACAAGCAGTCGCCCCGCAGCTTCGAGCAGCGCGTGGAGCGCTTCGCGGAGGAAGCAGGCGAAGCCGGTGAGCGGCTCGGGCGCGAGGCGGAGGCCGCCGGCCGGCGGCTCGCGGCAAACCCGTCCGTCGTCGGCGCCGCGGACACGGCCGCGCGGCTGTGGGGGCTCCTGCTCATCGGGGTCGGGGCGTGGTTTTTCGCCGAGGTCACGCTCGGCTACGACATGCCATCGATCCCCTGGCGCGACATCTGGCCGCTCGGCCTGGTGGTGATCGGGCTGATCGTGATCGTGCGCGGCATGACCCGCCGAGGCGCCTGATCGCCATCGAGCGGCTCAAGCTCGCGCCTCGACGTGCCGGTCGAAGCGGGCGAACGGCTCACCTGACGTACGATTCGCGGCCATGGACCTCCCACCGCCCCCCGCCCTGTCTGACGCTGTCCGCGAGTTCCTCGAGCGACCGCTATACCCGGTCCTGGGGACGAGCGGCGCCGACGGCGAGCCGCACCAGGCGGTGATCTGGTACCGGCTGGACCCCGACGGGCGCATCCTCGTCAACTCCCGCAGCTCGCGCCGCTGGCCCGAGGAGCTGCGCCGGTTCGGCCGGGCATCGCTCGCCTTCATGGACCTCGAGGACCCGTTCAAGTGGGTCGGCGTCCAGGCGGTCGTGGAGGAGGTCGTCGACGACGTCGCCAGGGCACGCGAGGACATCGTGGAGCTGGCGGTCCGCTACGACGAGGCGGACGAGGAGAGCGCCGCCAGCTTCCGGTCGCAGGAGCGGGTCTCGTTCCGCCTTCGGATCGTGGCCGTGCACGAGCACCTCGATGACTAGCCGGTCGATGGCCGCGCCGTCCGTTCGATTCGGGCTGCAGCTGTGGCCGCAGCAGACAAGCTGGCCCGAGCTCCGCGAGACGGCCCTCGCCGCCGAGGCCGCGGGCTGGGACTCGATCTGGACGTGGGACCACCTGCTCGCCATCCAGGGCCCCTGGGAGCAGCCGATCTACGAGGGCTGGTCGCTCCTGAACGCGGTCGCGGCGATCACGTCGCGGGTCCGCGTCGGGCTCATGGTCGGCGCCAACACCTTCCGCAACCCCGGCCTGACGACGAAGCTCGCGACGACGCTGGACCACGTCTCGAACGGTCGCGCCGTCCTCGGCATCGGCGGCGCCTGGTTCCAGCGTGAGCACGAGGCCTTCGGGATCGACTTCGGGGCGAGCGTCGGAGAGCGGCTCGACTGGCTGGACGAGTCCGTCTCGCTCATGCGGCGCCTGCTCGACGGTGAGCGCGTCACGCACGACGGCCCGCGCTACACCATGGTCGACGCGCTGTGCGAGCCGCGACCGATCCAGCCTCGTCTGCCCATCCTCATCGGCGGCAGCGGTCCGAAGAAGACGCTCCGGACGGTCGCCCGCTACGGCGACGGCTGGAACACCAGTGGCGACCTCGAGACGGTCAAGGGCAAGCTGGACATCCTCGCCGCGCATTGCGCGGACACCGGCCGCAACCTCTCCGAGATCGAGCTCACCGTGAGCTTCCCCACGATCATCCGGAACACGGTCGAGGCGGCGGTCCAACAGCGACGGAACCAGCTCGCCAGGAACGGCATCCCGGAGCCCGAGGTCGTCCCCACGCTCATGGGCCCGCCCGAAGCGATCGCGGAGACGTACCGGCCGTACCTCGAGCTCGGATTCACGACCGTCCTGGCTCGGATGCCGGCGCCGTTCGATCGCGAGACCGTCGATCGGCTGCCCGAGGTGCTGGCGCTCCTGGCCTAGCCGGAGTGCCCCGCCCGCGCACGATGGGCCACGGCAGCGTCGTCCTCCTCGCCGGCGGGGTCGGGGGCGCGAAGCTCGCGCACGGGCTCCAGGCGGAGATCGGCTCGCGCCTCGTCGTGATCGTCAACACCGCGGACGACGTCGAGCGGCACGGGCTCCTCGTGTCGCCGGACCACGACACGGTGCTGTACACCCTCGCCGGCATCGCGAATCGCGAGTGGGGCTGGGGCATCGAGGGCGAGACGTTTGCCGCGGCGGCGATGCTCGAGCGCTACGGCGAGGAATCGTGGTTCCGGCTGGGCGATCGGGATCTCGCGACGCACATCGTTCGCACGGCGCGGCTGCGCGCCGGCCAGCGCCCCACGGACATCTCGCGGGACCTGCAGCGATCGCTCGGCGTCGAGGCCGTGATCCTGCCGATGACCGACGCGACCGTCCGCACGGAGGTCCGCACCGACGAGGGCTGGCTCGAGTTCCAGGACTACTTCGTTCAGCGCCACCAGGAGCCGGACGTGCGT
>DASTIE010000172.1:0-13369 GCA_035717865.1 Candidatus Limnocylindrales bacterium | reverse complement strand
GGGCCGCGATTGCCAACGGGCCGCGCTTGCCAACGGGCCGCGATTGCCAACGGGCCGCGATTGCCAACGGGCCGCGCTTGCCAACGGCCCTTGCGAACCGACCGCGATCGCGAGCCGACCGGGTCAGCCAGGAAACCTGGGCCGTCCGCATGCGGAAACGCGCAGCACCCGGACCACGTTGACCCGTTACGGGGCGGCCGTTGCGCGCGAGCACAGCGATCCTCGAACTAGGACCAATGGGTCATACGCTCCGCGCGCACTTCGACCGTACATTGCAGCTCGACCCGCCGGCCTAGAAGGCGGGATCTCTTATGGGAGGCACACGGTCGATGGCCCTCATCAATCAGATCCTCGCGACGCTTCGTCGTGACGAGGACGGCCAGGGTCTGGCGGAGTACGCCCTGATCCTCGCCCTGATCGCGATCGTCGCGATCATCGCCCTGATCTTCCTGGGCACCCAGGTGTCGGGCATCCTCAGCACCGTTGGTGCTTCCGTCTAGCACGCACTGAAGTCGCGGGCCAGCTCCTCCGACCCGCCTGGGCGGGGGAGCTTGCCGGACCAGCCGAACGTCCAGCCAGGGCAACGCCGCAAGGCAAAACCTTGGTTGACAGGCGGAAGGCTCCCGGCTACGGTTCCGCACCGACTCCTCTCGGGGGCGAGGGATCTCACCTCCGGGCCGGAGATCTTCGAGGGAAGGAGGTACCAAACTCACATGCAGTTCATTACCGCTCTTATCAATCTCGTTCGTCGTGACGACGAGGGCCAGGGCCTCGCGGAGTACGCGCTGATCCTCGCGCTCATCGCCATCGTCGCGATCATCGCGCTGATCTTCCTCGGCACGCAGGTGTCGGGCATCCTCAGCACCGTCGGCGCTTCCGTCTAGCGGAAGCTCCCAACAGCGAAAACTGGACCGCCGTGCCCTCGGGTCCGGCGGTCCGATTTACGCTCAGCGGTACCCAAGACGACCCGTCCCCTGGACGGGTCGTCGGTGCGTCAGGGACCTTTCAGGGGACCTTGCAGCACGCAGGACTTCTTGCCAACTCTTGCCAGTCGTCCTAGCCCATTCGTATAGTCGCCCGGCACCGGCCCAATGCTAGAGTGGTGCCACCTGTCACAGCGACAGCAACTCGGGGAGGGTTCATTTCGTGCGACGGACCAGTCGGCTCGTCCTTCTGCTCGGCATCTTCCTTGCCGCACTGACGTTCATCGTCGTGCTGCTCATCGGTCGGCCTCCACAGAACGGAGGCCCAGGTGCCAGCTCGAGCGCACCACCTGTGAACCTTCCAACGGTCGTCGCGGCCGTTGACATCCCGCTCGGCACGGTCGTGACCACGGACATGGTCCGGGAGCAGACCCTCCCGGTCGGCAACCGCGACCGGAACGTGCTCGGTGCGGTCTCCCAGGCCATCGGCAAGACCACGCGCGCAGCCCTCGTGACCGGTGCGCAGGTCCACAGCACGGACTTCCAGAACCGTGCCGTGCCGCTCACCGTGCCCCCCGGCCGGCGCGCCTTCCCGATCGCCGTCAACCAGCTGACCGGTGTCGGCAACCTGCTCGACGTCGGCGACAACCTGGACCTGGTCATCAGCCTCCGCGGCGACGCGTTCCCCGTCGTCCAGGTCCTGGCCGATGGCTCCGTGACCGTCGTCTCCGGCATCAACCCGCTCAGCGTCAAGCTGCCGGTGCTGCTGCAGGACGTCCAGATCATCGCGTCCATCGAGCCGCCGCCTCCGCCGGCGCCGGCCGCCCAGCAGGGCCAGCCCCCTCCGACGGCCGCACCGCAGGTCGCGCTCGACCAGCAGAAGCTCCTCATCCTGGCCGTCACCCCGGCGCAGGCGGAGATCCTGCTCTACGCACGGACCACGGGCACGCTGGACGCGCTCCTGCGCTCACCCGCGGATGCCGGACAGACGGTCGAGACCACGGGCATCATCCTGAAGACCCTCGTCGACGAGTACGGGATCCTGCCGCCCGAGATCGTGCAGATCCCGATCCCGACCCCGCTCGAACGATAGATCCGAGAGGCAGCTCGCAGCCCCGATGAGCGATCGAATCAAGGTCCTGATCGTCGACGACATCCCGGAGACCCGGGATCACCTCTCGAAGCTGCTCGGCTTCGAGGGTGACGTCGAGGTCGTCGGGGCCGCTGCCGGTGGGCCGGAGGCCATCGAGATGGCCGGCGCGCTCAGGCCGGACGTGGTCCTGATGGACATCAACATGCCCGGCATGGACGGCATCACCGCGACCGAGAAATTGGCCGCGGAGGTGCCGACCGCCGCCGTGATCATGATGTCCGTGCAGGGCGAGGCGGACTACCTCCGCCGCTCGATGCTCGCCGGGGCCCGCGAGTTCCTGGTCAAGCCCTTCAGCTCGGACGAGCTGACGGCCTCGATCCGGCAGGTCTGGACCCGCGAGAAGGACAAGCAGACCCGCTACGCCCCGGTGGTCGCCGGCTCGAACACCGGTGGCGGTGGCAGCTCCGACGGCAGCGACGATCCCGCGAACGTCGTTGCGGTCTTCAGCCCGAAGGGCGGCGTCGGCCGCACGACGATCGCCGTGAACCTCGCCGTCGCGGCCGCGCAGACCGGCAAGCGGGTGGGGCTCATCGACGCCTCGTTCCAGTTCGGGGACGTCGGCGTCCTGCTCAACCTGAACCCGCGCAACAAGTCCATCGCGGATCTCGCCGGCGAGCTCCAGGGCGGCGGCGAGGCCGAGTCCCTCGACACCTTCATGATCAGCCACTCCTCCGGCATCCGGGTCCTGCTGGCCCCGCCGTCGCCGGAGCAGGCCGAGCTCATCGGCCCCGGGCCGATCAAGAAGGTCATCGAGCGCGCTCGCCAGGACTTCGACCTCATCGTCATCGACTGCCCGTCAAGCTTCAACGACTCGACGCTCGCCGTCCTGGACGAGGCGGATCTGATCCTGACGCTCCTGACGCTCGAGATCACCAGCGTGAAGAACATGCGCCTCTTCCTGGAGGTCTGCGAGCAGCTCGGCTACGGCCCGGAGAAGATCCGGCTCGTGCTCAACCGCGCGGACTCCACGCTCGGCATCCGGGTCGCGGACGTCGAGCACTCGATCGGGCGCAAGGTGGACCACACGATCGTCAGCGACGGTCGGAGCGTGGTGTACGCGCTGAACCGTGGCGTCCCGTTCTTCCTCAGCAACCGAGAGGCCCAGGTGTCGCAGGACATCGCGCGCCTCGCGTCCGCGGTCACCGGCCCACCGCCCGTCGCGGTGGCCGCCCGCCCGGCCGAGAAGGCTGCCAAGGGTGCGGCCGCTCGCAAGTCGATCTTTTCATTCCGGTAAGTAGGGGGACCGCGCGACCATGTCACTGCTGAAGCGCATCGAGTCCGCCCGGCCGGGTGGTCCGGGCGAGAACCTGCCGGCCACCACTGGCCCGGGAGGCGGTCGTGACGTCCAGCCCGACGGCAGCGGCGGCCCGCCCGCGGGCGCCCAGCCGCGCCTCGTCACCCAGCTGCCCGCGCGCGAGTCCTTCCGGGACGTCAAGTTCCGGATCCAGAACCGCGTCATCCAGGACCTGGACCCCAAGCTCGACCTGACGAACCAGGTCGAGGTCCGGCGCCAGATCGAGGAGATCTTCAGCCGGGTCATCGACGAGGAGGGCCTGGCCCTCACCCGTGCCGAGCGTGTCCGCATGCTCGAGCAGATCACCGACGAGATCATCGGCCTCGGGCCGCTGGAGCCGCTCCTCCGTGACGACTCCGTCTCCGAGATCATGGTCAACGGCCCGCGCCAGGTCTACATCGAGCGCTCGGGCAAGCTCGAGCTGACGAACGTGGTCTTCCAGAACGACGACCACGTGATGCGGATCATCGACCGGATCATCGCGCCGATTGGGCGCCGCGTCGACGAGTCGTCGCCGATGGTCGACGCCCGCCTGACCGACGGCTCCCGCGTCAACGCCATCATCCCGCCGCTGTCGCTGGTGGGACCCGTCATCACCATTCGAAAGTTCGCCGCCAGCCCGTTCACGACGGATGACCTCATCCGGTTCGGGACGTCCACGCCGGACATGTTCGAGTTCCTGCGCGCCTGCGTGGAGGCCCGCCTGAACATCTTCGTTTCCGGCGGCACCGGCTCGGGCAAGACGACGACCCTCAACGTCCTCTCCTCGTTCATCCCGAACGACGAGCGGATCGTGACGATCGAAGATGCCGCGGAGCTCCAGCTCCGGCAGGAGCACGTGGTCACCCTCGAGTCCCGGCCGCCCAACATCGAGGGCAAGGGCGCGATCCCGATCCGCGAGCTCGTCCGCAACTCGCTGCGCATGCGCCCCGACCGCATCGTCGTCGGGGAGTGTCGTGCCGGCGAGGCGCTGGACATGCTCCAGGCCATGAACACGGGCCACGACGGCTCGCTGTCCACGGGCCACGCCAACACCCCGCGCGACATGCTCGCCCGACTCGAGACCATGGTCCTCATGGCCGGCGTCGACCTCCCGGTCCGCGCCATCCGCGAGCAGATCAGCTCGGCGGTCGACCTGATCGTCCACCAGTCCCGCCTCAAGGACGGCACGAGAAAGATCGTGAACATCACCGAGGTCCAGGGCATGGAGGGCGACACGATCGTCATGCAGGACGTCTTCGTGTTCGAGCAGACCGGCGTCATCGAGGGCAAGATCCAGGGCCGGCTCAAGCCGACCGGCATCCGCCCGAAGTTCGTCGAGCAGTTCGAAATGCAGGGCATCCACCTGCCGAACAACATCTTCGGGTTCACCTTCTAGGCCGGGCCGATGGATCCCTTTACGCTCGTCGTCGCCGGTCTCGCCGCAGGGGCGATCATCCTGATCGCCCTCGGCATCTCCATGGCCGGGTCCGGCGGCGTCACGCTGGAGCGCCTCGAGCGCTACGCGGCCGGGCAGAAACAGGAAGGCGGCAAGGAAGGGGGCGGCGGCATCGCCGACCTCGTCCAGCGCTCCGCCGCCCTGGCGCAGCTCAACAAGGTCGTCGAGAAGCGCGACTTCGGCGCCAACCTGCTCCGCGACCTCGGCGCCGCTGACCTCAAGCTCAAGCCGTCCGAGTTCATCGCCATCTGGGCGGGGTCAGCCCTGGGCGTGCCGATCGTGATGTTCCTGCTCGGGTTCGTCCTGCCGGCCTTCCGCAGCCCGCTGCTCCTGGCGCTCGGCCTCGGGATCGGTGCGCTGGCGCCGCGCTTCTGGCTGAACTTCCGCAAGGGCTCCCGGCTCAAGAAGTTCAACTCGCAGCTCCCTGACACGATCACGCTCATCGCGAACGCGCTCCGCGCGGGCTCGTCCTTCCTGCAGGCGATCGAGCTCGTCGTGCGCGAGTCGCAGCCGCCGATCTCCATCGAGTTCGGCCGCGTCATCCGCGAGGTCAACCTCGGCCTGCCGTTCGACAACGCCCTGGAGAACATGGTTCGCCGCGTGCACTCCGAGGACTTCGAGCTGATGGCCACGGCGATCGGAATCCAGCACCAGGTCGGCGGCAACCTGGCCGAGATCCTCGACTCGATCGCCTTCACGATCCGCGAGCGCATCCGCATCAAGGGCGAGATCCGGACCCTGACGGCGCAGCAGCGCATGTCTGGCTACGTCGTCGGCGGCCTGCCGTTCTTCCTGGCGCTGTTCATCTACCTCGCCGCCCCGAAGTTCTTCGACCCGATGTTCGTCGCCCCGCCGGAGGTCATCGGCATTCCTCTCGGCGTCATCCTGTTCTTCATCGCCCTGCTGGCGATGGGCGCGGGCTTCTTCTTCATTCGCAAGATCGTGGATATCGAGGTCTAGGGCATGGACATCGGCATCATCGTCGCGGCCTTCGCCGCGATCTCTGTCCTGCTGATCGCGTTCGGCGTCGCCGGCACGCGCGAGGAGGATCCGCTCAAGGCCCGGCTCTCGCAGCTCGGCCAGATGACGGCCAAGGACCTCCAGGAGCTGGAACTCCAGCAGCCGTTCTTCGATCGCACCATCCGGCCGCTCGCGGCCCGGCTCTCCGGCTTCGTGGCGCGCATCACGTCCAGCTCGTTCACCGAGCGAACCGAGAAGCGGCTCGCGATGGCCGGCAACCCCGGCGACATGAAGGTCGCGGACTGGCTGGGCATCAAGGCCATCGGCGCCGGCGTCGGCGCGGGCATCCTGTTCATCCTGTTCGGCATCCTGGCGGGCAACCTCGTCCAGGGCATGCTGCTGGCCCTCGTCGGCCTCGGCATCGGGTACATGGGCCCGGAGTTCTGGCTGGGCGGGCGCGTCAAGAAGCGCCAGAAGGCCATCCTGCTGCAGATTCCTGACGCCCTCGACCTGCTGACGATCTCCGTCCGTGCCGGCCTCGGCTTCGACGCCGCGCTGGGCAAGGTCGTGGAGAAGATGAAGGGCCCGCTCGTCGACGAGTTCCGGCGGGCGCTTGCCGAGGTTCGCGTGGGCAAGGCGCGGCGCGAGGCGCTGCGCGACATCGTCCCGCGCACCGAGGTCCAGCCGCTCACCAACTTCATCGGCGCGATCATCCAGGCCGAGCAGCTCGGCGTGTCGATCTCGAAGGTGCTCCAGGTCCAGTCTGAGCAGCTGCGCATCGAGCGTCGCCAGCGCGCAGAGGAACAGGCCGCGAAGGCCCCGATCAAGATGCTGTTCCCGCTCGTCGGCTGCATCTTCCCGTCGCTCTTCGTGGTCATCCTTGGCCCGGCCCTGATCCTCATCATGCAGAACCTCGGCTAAGCCGAGGCGATCATGGGCGCCGCAGCCGCGGCAGCAAACGAGACGCGCGGGACCCCGCTGGCCGAGCACCTCGAGATGGCCACGTCCCTGTGGGGCCGCTTCTTGGGCCTGATGGGTCGTGGCTCGCTGCCGGCCGGGCACGGGCTGTGGCTCGGCGGGAACGGCATCCACATGATGTTCATGCGCTTCCCCATCGATGCCGTGTTCCTCGGCCGGGCGGCAGCGGATGGCTCGCGGCCGGTCGTGTCCGTGCACCGTGCCCTGCGGCCCTGGGTGGGGCTCGTGCCGCTGGTGCGCGGCGCCGAGGGGGTGCTGGAGCTGCCGGTCGGGACGATCGATGCTTCCCGGACCGCGCCTGGTGATGTCGTCCGGCTCGGATAGCCGGGCCGGCACGAGCAGCGGGCCTGGGTCGCGGGGCGTCGCCGGGCGCCTGACCTCGCCGGTCGCGATCGGGTCGCGTCGCCTGCCGCCGATCGGGCTCGTGGTGCTCGCCGCAGTCGGGCTCGTGCTCCTTGCCGTGATCGGCGCGTTCGAGTGGACGCACCTCAACGACGAATACGCCTACTGGCAGGCGGGTGCGCGTCTCTGGGCCGGCCAGCCGCTCTACGACGCCGCCGCGGCTCCCAACACGCCGTACGCGTACTGGTATCCGCCACCCCTGGCACAGGTGATGGCACCGCTCACCGCCGTGCTGTCCGCCGACGTCTTCGCGGTCCTGTGGACGGCTCTCCTCCTGGCGTGCCTGTGGTGGCTCGGGGGGCGCAACGTCCTCGTTGCGCTGGCGTTGGTGGCCTTCCTGCCGGTGGCGGTCGAGCTGCGGGTCCGGAATGTGCATCTCGTCATCGCGGTGCTGGCGGTGCTGGCGCTGCGGCGGTCGTCGCTCTTCTGGGTCCCGGCGACGGCGCTGAAGATCACGCCGGTCCTCGGCGTCGTGTACGAGGCCGCGGCCGGGAGGTGGCGCGAGGCTGCCAAGGCCGGAGTCCTCGGTGGTGTGGTTCTCGTGGCGAGCTTGCTCCTGGCCCCGACAGCGTGGCGGGAGTTCGTCGACGTCGTTGGGGCGCGAGCCGGCACCGACGGCGGCTCCCTGTTTCCGGCGATCCCGTTCGCGGCGCGGCTGGCCGCGGGTGCCATCCTGGCCGTTGTTGCCGGGCGGCTCGCGGCGCGGGCCTCGGCGCGCGGTGGCACCGCCTGGCGTGCCGAGTCGCTGTTGATCGTCGCGCTCGTCGTGGCCAATCCGACGCTGTGGGCGACCGCGTTCAGCATGCTGGTCGCGATCGTCCCGCTGTGGCGAAGCCGTGAGCACGAGGCTGCCGCCGCCGCGGCACCGGTTGCGGGGCAAGTCTCGGTCCCTGCCTGACGGCGGGCGCGGGGGCGCTGCGCGGCCACCTGGTGTGCCGTGGGTGAGCGGCGGGTGAGCGGCGGGTGAGCGGCGGGTGAGCGTCACGTAAGCACGGGGTAAGCCGCAGGGAAGCGTCCGTCGCCATCGTTGGCGCGTGACGGTCCTGAGTAATGCTCGCGCGGCGCTGGGTCTCGTGGCGGGGCGCGCGCTGGATCTTGCGCTGCCGGCGACGTGTTCCGGCTGCCGGCGTGAAGGGCCGGCGCTGTGCCGGGAGTGCGAGCCGGCGCTCGACGTGCGGCTGCATGCGGCCCCCGGAATCACGATCGGGCTGCCCGCAGACCTCCCGGCGCCGCTCGTGCAGCTCGAGTGGTGCGCGCCGTTCACGGGCGTGACCCGGCGCGCGCTCCACGCGCTGAAGTACGACGGCGAACGCCGGCTGGCGCCGCAGCTCGGGGCCGCGGCCGGGCGGCGGTGGTCACGTGCCGGCGCCGGCGGTGACGTGCTCGTGCCCGTGCCGGCGTCGCCGGACCGGGTGCGCGACCGCGGCTACGACCAGGCGGCGCTCCTCGCGAACGAGGCGGGACGTCGGCTGCGGGTGCCGGTCAGCAATGCGGTGGAGCGGACGCGGGCGACCACGGCGCAGTTCGACCTGGATCGAGCCGGGCGGGCGGCGAACCTCGGCGGCGCGTTCCGGGTCGTCGATGCGCACAGAGCGGAGATCGAGGGACGGTGGGTCGTGCTCGTCGACGACGTGGTGACGACGGGAGCGACCCTGGCGGCCTGCGCCGTGGCGCTGCTCGAGGCCGGAGCGGCCGCAGTGTCCGGGCTCGCGGTCGCACGCGAGCGATGAGCGCGGACCGGCAACCCCGATGAACTCGCAGTACGTTCGGCGGCCCTCCGGGCCGGGGTCCGGCGGTACGATGGACCTCCATCCGGGAGGTCGATGTGCGGACCATCGTCAAGGGCAAGAACTACGAAGTGCCGGACAAGGTCCGCGACTACGCGACGCGGAAGCTCGGCCGGCTCGAGCGCCTCCTCGACGACCGTTCCGACGCGACCCTGGAGCTGTCGGTCGAGCAGCACCGGAGGGTCGATGACTCCCACATCGTCGACGTCACGCTGGTCATCGACGGCCAGACGCTCCGCAGCTCGTCCGCCGGGCCGACGCACAAGGCCGGGATCGACGCCGTGCTCGACAAGATCGAGCGCCGTGCGGTCGACTTCCGCGAGACGAACCGGGTCCGGAAGTCGTCAGAGACGGTCCGCGGCGCGGGTGGCGAGGCGCCGGGCGGCGCCGGGACGTCCGACGCCGATGCCGAGGAGCGACGCTCGCAGGTCGTGAAGGTCAAGCGCTTCGACATCGAGCCGATGTTCGAGGAGGACGCGGTCACCCGGATGGAGGAGCTCGGCCACTCGTTCTTCGTGTTCGTGAACGCGGAGGACGAAAAGGTCGCGATCCTGTACCGGCGCCGTGACGGGGGCTACGGGCTGATCGAGCCCGTGGTGGGCGGCGGCTACACCAAGGGCGGGCCGGTGGGCCGCTCGCGGGCGAGCTGACAGCCCGGTTGCTCGCGGGTCGACCGCCTGGCCCCCGCATCGGCGTGCATCTCGCCCTCGGGAAGGGGCTTCGGCGTGCCGCCGCGCGCGCGGGCGCGATCGGGGCGCAGGCGGTCCAGGTGTTCGTCGACAACCCGACGGCCTGGAAGCGCCGCGGCGCGCCACCGAAGCACCTCGACCTGTTTCGCGAGCAGATGGTCGAGCTCCACGTGACGCCCGTCGCCGTCCACGCCTCGTACCTCGTGAACCTCGCCGGCCCTGATCCCGACTTCCGCCGGCGCTCGATCGACGTCCTCGCCTCGGACATGGCGGTCGCGGGCGGGTACGGCGCCTCCCTCGTGAACGTCCACACGGGCTCGCATCGGGACACGAGCGTCTCCGAGGGCATCGAACGGGTCGCCGAGGCCGTAGCGGCCGTTCTGGAGCGGCACGGAGGCGGTGCGCCGGGGCACCAGGGCGTGCCTTCCGGCGACGGGGATGCCGCGGAGCCGGTGCTCGTCCTGGAGAATGCGGCGGGCGGCGGGGCGTCGATCGGGTCCTCGATCGAAGAACATGCCCGCATCGCCGAGCTCGCCGCGGCTCTGGGCGTCCCGGAAGCACGGCTCGCGTTCTGCCTCGACACGGCGCACGCCTGGGGCGCCGGCTACGCCATGGACGACCCGGACGGGATCGATGCCTGGCTGGCCGAGTTCGATCGTGAGCTGGGCCTCGAGCGCCTCGCGCTGATCCACCTCAACGATTCGCGTTCGGAGCGAGGCTCTCGCTCGGACCGGCACGAGCACGTCGGGGCAGGTCGGATCGGTCCTCGCGGCTTTCGCCACCTGCTGACGCACCCGCTGGTGCAGGAGAAGCCGTTCATCCTCGAGACGCCGGGCATGGACGACGGCTACGACCTGATCAACCTCGAGCGAGCGCGGGCGCTCATCGCAGGCGAGGACCTGCCGGCGCTCCCGCCCGAGGCGTTCCTGTTCAAGCGCCGCAGCGCCGCCTCGGCGCCGGCGGACGACGACCTCGACCTCGCGCGAAAGCGACGATGACGCGCTTCGACAGGCTGGCGCTGGGGGCCGCGGTCGCCGTGGCGGCCGTCATGCGCTTCCCCGGCATCGAGTCCCGCGGCCGATTCGACGCCGACCAGGGCCACGACATGCTCACGCTCCTCGCGCTGGCCCGCGACGGCGTCATCCCGCTGCTCGGGCCCAAGACATCCGCCGGGGACTTCCACCACGGGGCGCTCTACTACTACCTGCTCGGGCCCGCGGCGGCCATCTCGAACGCCGACCCGGTCGTGGTCACGGCGTTCCTGGCGCTGCTCGGGATCGGCGCGGTCGCACTCACGTGGTGGCTCGGACGGGAGATCGGCGGGTCGCGCGCCGGCGCGATCGCGGGCCTGCTCCTCGCCGTCTCCCCCGCCGCGATCGACGAGTCGACCTTCATCTGGAACCCCAACCCGATCCCGTTCTTCGCGGCGCTCGCGTTCGTGGCGGCGTGGCGCGCGAAATCGGGCGGCCGGCGTGCGTGGTGGGTCCCTGCGCTCCTTGCGGCGGGCATGGTCGTCCAGCTGCACGTACTCGGCGCGATCTTCTTCCTCGAGCTGCTGGAGATCGTGCTGCTGGAGGCTCGTCGCGATCGGTCCGTCCTGCGCCCGCTCATCATCGGGCTGGCCGCGGTGGGCCTGCTGTTCGTGCCGTACCTCGCCTCGGAGCTCGCCACGGGCTTCTCCGAGACCCGCGGCGTGCTGGCCTACTTCGCCGGTGGCGCCGGCACGAACGACACCAACCCGGTCTTCGCGATCGCGTTCACGCTCTACCGCGTCGTCGGCTGGCCGCTCGTCGGCTCCGTGCTGGATGCGCCGGTGGCGGCGGCCATCCTGCTGGCCCTCACGATCGGCGGTGCCGCGCTCGCTCTGCGCATCGTCGGGCCGCCGCAGACAACCGCGATCCGCTGGTTCATCGGGCTCGTGCTCTGGAGCACGCTCGCGCTCGCGCTCGCGGCGCCGTCGCTGCTGCGGATCGTGATCGGCCTGCCGAACGACCACTACCACGCGTTCCTGGATCCCGTGGTCGTGCTCCTGCTGGCCGTGCCGCTCGGGATCCTGTTCGACCGATCGATCGACGCCTGGCGCTCGACGCGCCGGCCCATCTCGGCGCTCGCCTCCGTGGCCGTGGGCGTCGCGGTCGTGCTGGTCTTCACGACGTCGATCATTCGCCGGCCACCGGCAGTCGACCCCGACGGCGGCTGGCCCGCGATGCAGGCCGCCGGCGCGCGGGTCGTGGCGGCGGCGAACGGCCGCCCGATCTACCTCTGGGGCTTGCCCACGTTCAAGCTGCCGGACGCGCTCGGCTTTCCGATCGTCAAGGCCGGGGGGGAGGTTGCCGGCGGACTCGCCCTCGATATGACGCCGGACGAACCGGATGGGGTTGTCGTCATCGTCTGCGACCGCCTGTTCGAGGGTCCGATCGGCGCGGCGTGCGGCGGGCCGGCTGAGGACGGCTACCTCCGCGGTTTCCGGGACGGGGCGTGGGCCGACACGCCGCTGCTCGACCGCTTCCCGGCGTCGCCGCGGACGTGGGTCTCGGTCTACGGGTCGTGATCGCCCTCGTTCGCCGCAACCGCAGCCTGATCGACGTCGCGCTTCGCGCGGCCTACGTCGTCGTGCTGGTGATCTTCACGATCCTGCGGCCGGTGCCCGCGGACGACGCGCACGCGTACTGGGCGGTGAACGTCCCGGATCCGTACACCCGCCCCGTCGCGACGTTCGATGCCTTCACCTACACGCCGCCGGCGGCGCTGTTCTTCGGCGTCCTCGGCAACCTGCCGTTCCAGGTCTTCGAGGCCGGTTGGACCTTGCTCATCGGCCTCGCGCTGCTGTGGCTGGCGGGGCCGTGGTCGTTGCTGTTCGTCGTCATCCCGGTCGTGGCGTCCGACGTGTATGTCGGGAACATCCACGTCCTGCTGGCGGCCGCCATCGTCGCGAGCTTCCGATGGCCCGCCCTGTGGGCCGTGCCGCTGCTCACGAAGCCGAGCTGCGGCGTGGGGCTGCTGTGGTTCGTGGTGCGCGGGGAGTGGCGGCGGCTGGCCGTCGCCCTGGCCGTGACGGCGGCGCTTGCGGGGGTCGCGTTCGTCATCGCCCCCGACCTGTGGCCGAAGTGGATCGCCTATGTCCTGGAGACGGGGGCCTCCCCGGACGTCGGCACAGCCGCGTGGGTCCCGATCCCGCTGGTGATCCGGCTGCCCGCCGCTGTCCTCCTCGTGACCTGGGGCGCCCGCACGAACCGGCCCTGGACAGTCCCCACGGCCTCCATGCTCGCCCTCCCGGTCCTCTGGATGGTCGGCCTGGCGATGCTCACCGGCGCCTTCGCCGTCTCCGCCTGGGGTCCGCTGCGGGCCTTCGCCGAACGCTGGACGAACGTCGCGCCACACCCGGTCGAGGGGCGAGCTTGACCAGGCAGCGGCCCATCTCATAGCCAATCTACGGGGATCTGCGGCCCGAAGCGGTTCGACCTCGTCCGACGAGCCCTCGCGTAGCGCTTGATCGATCGCGGTTCACGCGCAGGGCATGTCGACCACTCGGCGGCGGAGGCGTCCGCCTCAGAGGCGCCGCGCGCCAAGCGCTCCTGAAAGTGCCGAATTGACCATGAAATGAGCCTCTACCTCGGGAAGGGCGCGACCACGATCGACGGCCGCCGGTCGGCTTTCGAAGCGAGGAGTTGGGATCAGCCGCGCGCTCGCGCCGGAGGCGTTCGGACGGCCGAGCGTTGGGAGCGAAGCTCACATGGCGAGGTCG
>DASTIE010000171.1:0-9592 GCA_035717865.1 Candidatus Limnocylindrales bacterium | reverse complement strand
CGCGCGGCGAGCCGCCACAGCACGAAGCCGGTTCCGACGATCAGGACGCCGATCAGGACCGGGGTGTGGAAGATCGCGCGCTGCGCGTCGGTCGGGAGGAGGGAGGTGAGAATCTGCGCTCCGAGCACGACCCCGACGGCGATCGCGGCGACCAGCACGACCTCGCGCCAGCCGACGGCACGCTTGCCACCCTCAGCCACGGTCGGCCTCAGCCACGGTCCGTCTCAGCCACGGTCGGCCTCGCGCGGGATGCCGATCGGCGCCACGAGGACCTTGCCCGCGAGCGCGGCCCCCCGTCGCGTGAGCAGCCCCGTCTTCGGTCGATGGAACGTCACCGTGAGGTCCGCGCGGACGACGGGCGTGGTCGGGTCCCCGGAGGTCAGGTCGACGGCGGTGGGCGTGTCGATGGCGACGACGGGGACCTTCGCCTTGCGCGCCGCGAGGACGAGCTCGACGGCCGACCGGATGGGGTCGCGCAGCTCGCCCTTGACGCCGGTCCCGAGCAGCGCATCGACGACGATCGAGGCGCGGTCGATGTCCTTGGCGAGGACCTTGAGGTCGAGACCGGTGGAGGCGTGGATCCGGCTGACGCGTCGCTCGCGGTCGAGGCGGTTCCAGTTGCGCGTGGCGTCGGCGGTCGCGGGCTCGGCGGCGCTCGAGACGAGCACGACCGCCACCTCCGCGCCGGCCCTCGCCAGGTGGCGCGCCGCGACGAAGCCGTCGCCGCCGTTGTTGCCGGGCCCGGCAACGATCAGGATCGGGCCTCTCTTCCACCGCTCCGTGGCCTCGGCGATGGCCTTCACGGCCGCGGCCACCGCCACGCCGGCGTTCTCCATCAGGCGCTGGCCGGGCACGCCGAGCTTCTGGGCCTTCAGGTCCGCGCCGGTCATCTGCTCTGAGCCGATCGGGGGTCGCGAGGCCGCGGCGGCCCAGCGGGTCCGGAGGCCGCGGAGGTCGAGCTCGAACAGGTCGGGGTCGTCGGCGGGCAGGAGGATCGAAGGATCGGCCGCAGCCGGGCTCGCACTCGTGGTCACCGCGAAAGCGTACCGGAGGGCGTGCGGCGGCCCGCGGCTCAGGCCGGCGAAACCAGTCTCGCCCGGCTTCGATCGGCAGGATCGAGCTCCAGGAAGCCCTCGTGCGCCAACGCCGCGACGGCCCGCTGGACGGAAGGCTCGTCATGGAGTCCGATGGGGCCGGCGACGCTGGACCACGTTCCGTCCGGGGCCTCTCGCAGCTGGTCCAGGATCCGGCCCCGGAGCCAGCGCGTCGTCGACTCGAAGCGGGGTGCGGGCGTTCGTGTCCGTGGTGCGGGCGCGAGCGCTGCCGAGCCGCCATTCGATCGGACGAACGCGCAGCCGCCTGCGAGCGGGCACTCGCCGCAGCGCGGGTCGCGCTTGCGGCAGAGCGTCGCGCCGATGTCCATGAGCGCATGCGTCCACGCGGCGGGCCTGTCGGGTGGGACGAAGCCGTCCGCGGTCGATTGCCGCTCGCGGGGTGACGGCGGAAGCCCGCCGATCGACCGGCCGAGGACCCGCTGGATGTTCGTGTCGAGCGCCGCCACCGGCCGGCCGAACGCGATCGCGAGCACCGCACGGGCCGTGTACGGGCCGATGCCCGGCAACCCCTGGAGCGCTTCGAGCGTGTCCGGGACGGCACCGCCGTGGTCATCGACCATCCGGACGGCGGCGGCGCGGAGCGCGACGGCCCGACGGTTGTAGCCGAGGCCGCGCCACGCGCGGATGACCTCGGCGACCGAGGCGCGGGCGAGCGCCGCCGGCGCCGGGTAGCGAGCAATGAACGTCGACCACGCCTTCGCGGCGCGCTCGGCCTGCGTCTGCTGGGCCATCACCTCGGAGACGAGCACGGCCCACGGATCGACGGAGCGGCGGAAGGCCAGATCGCGACCGTTCGCGTCGTACCAGTCGAGCGCGGCCAGGGCGATGGCCTCGGCACCAGTCGCGGCCGTCGTCGGCGTGGACGTCATCCGAGCGGCAGCTCGTGCGCGACCCGCCACCCTCCGGCGTCGTCCTCGATGAGCACGGCCGCTGCCTCGACCCGGCGTTCGAACGGCAGCTCCGGACGCGCGGCGGCGACCAGCGCCGCGACGTCGACGCCGGTGTCCGCGAGCGTCAGGTGCGCGATCACCGTGTCGTGCAGCCCCTCGTACGGGAGGTATCCGGGGAATGCCGCGGCGAGCCCATTCGTCAGGTGGAGGAACGGGCCGTCGGGCTCGGGAGCGAGCCACACGACGCCTTCCTCGGTCGGGCCGGGTTCGAACGTCCTGGCCTCCCGGAAGGCGACGTCGAACGCCGCTGTGCCGCGCAACACGGCCGCCGCTCTATCGACATCGGCAGGGACGAGCCTGTCCGCCCGGACGAACGGGAAGAGGAGCGTGACGTGCGCCGGAATGCCGAGATGCGCGTTGTCCACGTGCGCCCTGCGAATCGCCTCGAGCGCGGGCGGAAGGTCGAACGGAACGACGATCGCCGTCCGGCCACCTGGCTGGTCCACGGGCCGGATCGTCTCAGATATCGCCCAGCGCGATGTTCGCGCCGCGGTTCGGCGCGATTCGGCGGCCGTCAGCTCCCGATGTTGATCATCACGTGCTTGATGAACGTGTAGTCCTCCAGCGCGTACTTGGAGCCGTCCTTGCCGTAGCCGGACTGCTTCACGCCACCGTGCGGCGTCTCGGAGGCGAGCGTGAAGTGCTCGTTCACCCAGACGTGCCCGAACTGCAGCGCCTTCGCGACGCGCATCGCCCGGCCCACGTCGGAGGTGAACACCGACGAGGCGAGCCCGTAGGGGGTGTCGTTCGCCCACTGGATCGCCGTCTCCTCGTCGCGGAACCGCTGGACGGTGACCACCGGGCCGAAGATCTCGTCCTGGATGATCTCGGACTTCTGGTCGGCGCCGGCGATGACCGTCGGCTCGTAGTAGGCGCCCGGTCGATCGGGTCGGTTGCCCCCGACGACCACCTCGGCGGAGTCGCGCGCGCGATCGACCATCCCGGCCACCTTGTCCGCCTGGGCCTTCGCGATGAGCGAGCCCATGTCGATGTCGTCCGCCTCCGCCGGGTCGCCCCACTTGATCGAGCGAACCTGGTCGGCGAGCTTGTCGACGAACTTGTCGTAGACCTTCGGGCCGGCGATCACCCGCGTGGCCGCGGTGCAGTCCTGGCCGGCGTTCCAGTAGCCGGCGGCCTTGAGCGTCTCGGCCGCGAGGTCCAGGTCGGCATCGTCGAAGACGATGACCGGCGCCTTGCCGCCGAGCTCGAGGTGCAGGCGCTTGACCGTGTCCGCAGCGATCTTCGCGACGCGCTTGCCGGTCGCGGTGTCGCCGGTGATCGAGACCATGCGGACCTTGGGATGGCCGACGAGGGCGTCGCCGATCGCGCTGCCCTCGCCGGAGATCACGTTGACGACGCCCGGCGGGAAGATCTCGGCCATGGTCTCCGCGAAGGCCAGGGCCGAGAGCGGGGTGCGGATCGAGGGCTTCAGGACGACCGTGTTGCCGGTCGCGAGCGCCGGCCCGAGCTTCCAGGTCGCCATGTAAAGCGGATAGTTCCACGGCGCGATCGACGCGACGACGCCGATCGGGTCGCGCCGGATGATCGAGGTGTGGCCGGCGAGGAACTCGTTCGCGGCAAGGCCGTCCATGACCCGCGCCGCACCGGCGAAGAAGCGGAACAGGTCGACGCAGACGGTCATCTCGTCGATCGCGGCGCCGACGGGCTTGCCGGCGTTCTGGCTCTCCAGACGGCCGAGCTCGTCCGCCCGCGACTCGAGCGCGTCCGCGAGCTTGAGGAGCAGCAGGCTCCGGTCCTGCGGCGTCGTGTTCTGGTAGCTCTGGAAGGCCTTGTCGGCGGCCTCGACGGCGCGATCGACGTCCTCCTGCGACGACGCCGGCACCCTGGCGATCACCTGGCCGTTGGCGGGGTTCTCGATGTCGAGCGTCTCGCCGCTCGCAGACTCGACGAAGTCGCCGCCGATGAACTGCCGGTAGGTCTTGACCCGCTCCATGACGTCGGTCATCGAAGGCTCCTCAATCGCTCGTGGGTCGCGGGCCGGCGAACGGTCGGCGACGACATTTCGTGGGCGCGGCGCCCTCCCGGCGCGCGATTCGCACGGACAGGGGCACCATTCTAGCCATGACGAACGCTTCCGCCCCCTCCCCGACCCGGCCTGCCGGACTCATCTTCGACCTCGACGGGACGCTCGTGGACACGGTCCAGGCCCGCATCGACGGCTGGGTCGAGGTGCTGTCCGGCGAGGGCCTCGAGGTGTCGGCCGAACAGGTCGGGCCGATGATCGGGATGGACGGGAAGCGGCTCGCCCGCGACGTGGCGACGGCGAACGGGCGCGAGCTGGACGATGCGGCTGCCGAGTGCATCGACCGGGCAGCGGGCGAGGCGTTCGACCGGCTGAACGTCGCGCCACGGGTCCTTCCGGGCCTCGCCGACGTGCTTGCCGCGTGCGAGGAGCTCGGAGTGCGGTGGCTCATCGCGACATCGAGCCGGAAGGAGCAGGTCTCCGTCTCCGTCGGGGCGCTCGGCCTGGCGCGCGAGCCGGACATCGTCGATGGCAGCCACGTGGTGCACGCGAAGCCGGCGCCGGACCTGCTGCGTCTTGCCGCCGAGCGCCTTGGCCTGCCGCCGGGGCGCTGCTGGGCCGTGGGCGATTCCACGTGGGACATCCGCGCCGCCGTCGCGGCCGGCATGGCGGGCGTCGGCGTGACGGCCGGCTCGGCGGTGGGCGCGGCCGAGCTGGCGGCCGCCGGGGCGGCTCACGTGGTCGCCTCGCTCGAGGAGCTGGCCGTGCTCCTGCGAGGCCTCGGCGGCTAGCGACCGAGCGACTCGCGCCCGGGCGGCTATCGGGCGATGGCGAGGGCCGCCACCAGGATCGCAAGTGCCGCGAGCGCGACGGCCCCGTCGAGCGGCTTCCAGCTGACCGGTCGATAGGTCGAGCGCCGCCCGGTCCCGAACCCGCGCGCATCCATCGCCACCGCGAGCTGGTCGGCGTGCCGAATCGCGCGCACGAGCAACCCGACGATGATCCGCGGGTGCCACTCGCGGAGCCCGCGCAGGCGGCGCGCCGATCGCAGCGTCCCGAGATCCTCGGCCAGCCGGGGCACCGCCTGGTACGCCGCCAGCGTGCCGTAGGCGAAGCGCGGCGAGACCCGCGCGAGCTGTACCAGCGAGTCGATGAGGTAGGTCGCGTCGGTGGTCAGCGCGAAGACCGCCCCGACGCTGATGATCGAGAGGACGCGCGCGCCGAGGCCGGCCGCCGCATCGAGCGCCTCCTGGGTGATTCGCAGCGGCCCGATCCGGACGAGCTCGGTGGCCAGCGGGTCCGGGTTGTGCACCGAGAACAGCAGGTTCGCCAGCGCGATCCCGGCCACGGCCAGCCACAGGGGCGCGATTCGCCGCGCCAGCGCGCCCATCGAGAGCCCACCGAGCTGGAGGCCCCCGATGAGGGCGACCAGCGTCAGGATCAGGGGCGGGCGAACGTCCGTCGTGAGCCCCAGACCGATGAGCCACACGACAGCGATTCCGAGCTTGACCAGCGGGTTCGTTCGGCCGAGCAGGCTCTCGCGCTGGACCGGCCCCACGTCGGGGGCCAGGATGGCCGCGGTCACGGCCGGCTCCGGGCGCGCGCCGTAGCGGCCTGGCGCCGAGGCACCGGTGCTCCCGCACGGGCCCCGTCGTCCGGCGCCGTTCCAACCGGCTCATCCGCCACGATCCAGCCGCCGGCGAGCTCCACCCGCCGATCGGTGGCGTCGCGCACGAAGCGGTCGTCATGTGTCGCCGCCAACAGGGCACTCCCCTGCCCGACCAGCTCGTCCAGCGCGGCCACGAGCGCCTCGTGGCCGTGTCGATCCTGGCCGTAGGTCGGCTCGTCGAGCGCCAGCAGGAGCGGCCGGCGGGCGAGCCCCGTCACGAGCGAGAGCCGGCGCTGCTCGCCGCCGGAGAGCTGGTAGGGACTCCGATCGCCGAACGACTCCAGCGGGAGCGCGAGCCGCTCGCACAGCTCGTGGGCATAGCCCACCTGCTCCGCGGCGAGCCCCAGCTCGACCTCCTCGCGAACCGAGTCCGCCAGGAACCCCAGCTCCGGGTCCTGGACGACGTAGCCGGCCAGCCGGGACAGCTGGTGCGGCGGGAGCCGCCACGAGCTGCGCCCACCCAGCCGAATGTCGCCCGTCAGCGGCCGCAGCAGGCCCAGCGCGAGCCGCAGCAGCGTCGTCTTGCCGCTGCCGTTCGCCCCCACCAGGGCGACGCGTTCGCCCGCCCCGACCGTCAGCTCGATGTCGCGCAGGACCGGCTCACCGCCGTCGAAGGCGAAGCGCACGTCGTCCACCTCCAGGATCGGCAACGAGCCGCGTTCGGGCTGCCGGAACCAGCGGTCGAGCGGGCGAAAGCTGCGCTCCGGTACCGCCTCCGACACCCTGGGCGCCGGCGACCGGTTGGGCGAGGGCTCGCCGGTGCCGGGCAGCCAGACGCCGGCCTTCTCGAGCGCCCTGCCGGATCGGGCCAGCACGTCCGACGGCGGCCCGACGTCGATCGGCCGGCCTTCGGCGTCGAAGGCGAGCACCAGGTCCGCGAGCGGCCACGCGAGCGAGGCTCGATGCTCGACCAGCACGATGGTCGCCGCTCGCTGTTCCCGAAGGGTCGCCAGGATGCGCGCGACGACCGCCGCGCCGTCCGGGTCGAGATTGGCCGTCGGCTCGTCCAGCACGAGCAACCCGGGGGCGGGCGCCAGGACCCCGGCGATCGCCACGCGCTGCTGCTCCCCGCCCGACAGTCGGGTCGAGCGTCGCGCCTCGAAGCCGGCGAGCCCCACGGCCGCGAGCGCTTCCGGGACGCGCCTCCGCATCTCGGCGAGCGGCCACGCGAGGTTCTCCAGCCCGAAGGCCACGTCGTCCCCGACCCGCTCCATGACCAGCTGGCTGGCGGGATCCTGCTGGACGATCCCGGCGCCGATCTCCATCGTGGCAGGCAGGGGCGGCGCCTCGGCGACCGCGAGCTCCCGCCCATCGACACGCAGAGAGCCCTGCCACGCCCCCGGGAACTCGCTCGGCAGCAGGCCCGCCACGCCCCGGGCGAAGGTGCTCTTCCCCGAGCCGGAAGGCCCGATGACGAGCAGCAGGGAGCCCGGTTCGACGTCGACGTGGACGTCCCGGAAGGCAGGGCGCGACGCCCCCGCGTACGTGAAGCCGGCGCCGGCCGCCCTGATGCCCCGGGGCGGCGCGACCGTGGGCGGCCCGCTCAGGCCGACGGTTCCCGAAGGACGCCCGCGCGCCGCAACGACCGCTGGATGGCGAGCGACCCGAAGGCCGCGAAGGCGACCGCCGACACCGCCATGATCGCGAACCGCACGAGCTGGATGTCGACCGCGAAGCCGGCGTAGTAGATGAACCAGTCGTGGACCCAGGCGCCCGTCGCGGCGGCCACGGCGGCCACGGCCAGGACCGGCAACGACCATGCGCGATACCGAAGCACCGCGAACACGACCTCGGCGGCAGCGCCCTGCATGAAGCCCGAGAGGAGCGTGTCCGGACCCCACTGGTTGCCGAGGAGCGCCGAGACGCCCGCCGCCGCCATCTCGGCGAACAGCGCGGCGCCGGGCTTGCGGATCAGCAGCGGCGCGAGGATCGCGGGCACCAGCCACATCCCGTACACGACGTCCTTCAGGACCGGTGGCTGGATCCACTCGAGGCCTGCGTAGAACCCGTTCCAGATGAAGAACACGACCCCGAAGACCACGCCGATGATCGCCGCGAGCAGGATGTCGCGGGTTCGCCACGCGGGGACGGGGTTCGTGGGGGCGCCGGGCTGGGCCCGATCCAGGGTTGTCATGGGCTCGATCGTCTCCAAGTGTCGGTCAGCTGAGGCAATGACGCCGTTCTCCGGATGGAGAACGGCGGACGTCGAGCCTGGGCCTGCTTCCTTCGCCGGTACGAGCCGGATCAGGTTCGGCGGGTCTGTGGTCGGGCCACACTCTCAGCGCGTCGGCGCTCCCCGGAGGCGATCTTCAGTTGGCCGCCATGGTACCCCAGCCCGATTTCCGGGCCGTCCGGAGACCCCGGTCAGCTTGCCGGCGGCGTGTGGATGCGGCTGACCCGATCGCGGATCCAGTCGAGCTCATCAGCCACGACCTGCCGGCCCGGCACCTCGTTGTGAAGCTCGTGGCGCAGCCCCGGGTAGACCTTGCGTGTCACGCCGGGACGTCCCTGGAGCGGCGCGCTCGCGTCGGTGGGCACGATCCGGTCGTCGGCGCCGTGGACGACGAGCGTCGGGATCGACAGTCGATCAAGCGAGGCGGCGACGCGGCGCTGCTCGCCGAACGCGGCGTGCGCGAATCGGACGGTCGACTTGTGCTGGTTCAGCGGGTCAGCGACGTAGTCCTCGCCGACGCTGGCGACGCACGACAGGTCGTCTGGGTCCAGCCGGTTCGAGAGCGAGAGGCCCGGTGCGACTCGCCGCAGCGAGGCCACGAGCACCCGCTGCCACAGCGGAATCTTTGCGCCGATCGCCGGCGCGGACAGGACGAGGAGGTCCGGCCGCGCGCGTCCGTCGAGCACGTACCCGAGCGCGATCAGCCCGCCGAGCGAGTGGCCGAATAGCACGAGAGGGCGCGCCGGCGCGATGGAGCGCACGGCGCTGAGCCGCTCCTCCAGGTCGTCGTGGTGCTGCGACCAGCGATCGATCGAGGCGCGGGCGCCGCCCGAGCCGCCGAAGCCGCGAAGGTCGAAGCCGTGAACGTCCAGCCCGCCGCGCGCCAGCTGCGCCCCGACGTGCTCGTACCTCCCGCAGTGCTCGGCGAGCCCATGCACGGTGAGCATCGCCGCCCACGGTTGGCCGTTCGGCACGGGCCAGTGCCGCAGGAGCAGCTGGGTGCCGTCGCGCGTCGCGACATGCTCAACGCGAGCCGACATTGCGGCCTCTGCGCGCGCGGGCTCGAGGACGGTCGTGCCCATGACGCGCAGCGTACGACCGGGCGGCCGAAAGGTGCCGCTGACCGTGGATACCATCGGCCCATGGCGTGGTTCGAGGTGGGTGACCGGGTGTTCACGTGGCGGTTCGAGTTCTTCGACCAGCAGATCGGCGTGATCCTGGGCGGTCAGGACGTCGCGGTCATCGACACACGGTCCACGCCGGTGCAGGCCCGCGAGATCTCGGCGGCGATCCGCGAGCTGACGAGCGACGCGGTGTCGATCGTCCTGAACACGCATTGGCACTGGGACCACACGTTCGGGAACAGCGTCTTCCGCCCCGCCTCGATCTGGGGCCACGCCCGCGTGCCCGGTCGGCTGCTCGGCGACGGCCCCGGCGTGATCGAGCGGGTCGCGGCCGAGATGCCCGCGCTGTCGCAGGACATCCGGAAGGTCGAGCTCGACCCGCCGGAGAACGTGTTCGACGAGCGTGCCACGGTCGAGGTCGGCGATCGGGAGGTCAGGCTCAGCTACCTCGGCCGCGGCCATACCGATACGGACATCGCGATCGAGGTGCCGGACGCGAACGTGCTGTTCGCCGGCGACCTGCTCGAGGAGGGGGCGACGCCGAGCTTCGGCGACAGCTACCCGTTGGAGTGGCCGG
>DASTIE010000170.1:0-3370 GCA_035717865.1 Candidatus Limnocylindrales bacterium | reverse complement strand
GTCCGCAGCCCGTCGGCGCCGGCGTTGGCGATGTGATCGAAGCAGTCGCCGTAGGGATCCGCCATGTCCCGGAGGTCGTAGGCGAGCTGCGCCGCGGCCTGATCGCACCGCCGCAGGAGCCTGGTGCTCCCGCCTGGGTTGTTGTACGAGGGCTGGTTGGCGGTGAACACCGTGTCCGACTGCCCCTGGGCGCTGTGCTCCGTGCCGAAGATCAGGTGGATCGGCTCGTGGATCAGGCTTCGCTGGAGCCTGAAGCACACGTCACTCGAGGCGCACGAACCGTCCTGGTCGTACCACGCCCAGGACCCGTAGGGCGCGCCATCCAGGTTGCGGACGTAGATATCCCAGCCGGTCGTGCCCCCGTCCTTGGCGCACGCCAGCCAGATCGCGCCCCCTGAGCAGGGCGATGTCATCGACGCGCTGTAGTGCACGCGCCCGGCGCCGGCCGCCGAGAACGTGAAGAACGGCGCTCGACTGTTGTTCGTGCTGGCATCGGACCAGTCCACGCCAAGGGTGTCCTCCACCTCGGCCGTCACCCAGTCCGGGTACGTGCCGGAATATCGCCAGAGGAGCTCCTTGTTGTCGGCCTCGTACTTCCTCGCCCAATCGATTGGATCGTGCCCCGCGGCCACCGCCGGCACGCCGAGGCTGAGGACCGTTGCGGCCACGATGGTGAGCAGCAGCGGGCGCGAAGATCGGTTCATTGCAGGCTCCCCATGGAAACGTCGAGGTCGACCGTCTCACCGCCATCGATGGGCACGAGCCGCACGCGCGTGCGCGCGGGAGCGCCCGGGCCGATGGCTCGGCTGCCCGTGGCGTCCTCGCCGATGGCGATGTGCGTGTCCGTGCACAGCGCGGGCCACAGCTCGGCGAGCTCGTTCCCCGTCTCCTCGTAGAGGATCCGCGGCGCTCCGCTGCGCAGGTCGAAGGCTTCGATGACGAGCCGCGGCTTCGGTCCATCGATGCGGATGCGCTGCTGGATGAGCCCGTGCTGCTGGCTGACGACGGATGGGCCGAACTCACCGCCGGCAACCCGCCACAGCTCCTTGCCGGTCGCCAGGTCGATGCCGGCGAGCCAGCCAGGAGGCTCGGCACCCTGGGGTCCGATCACGGCGACGTCCGACGACGTGCCCCGAAGCAGGCCGCCCGGGACATCGCCCAGGGTCGTCGCCGTTCCGGCCACGAGCGACAGGACCGTCAGCGTGCAGGTCGCGGGTTCCGGATCCGCGGCGAGCTCGCACAGCGACGACACCACCGTCGACCCGTCGGGACTCGCCGCGAGGTAGCGGGTACCCTCGGCGTCCGTCGGTTCGAGCAGCGCGCGCGACGTGGCCGTCAGGAGGTCGACGTCGAGGATGCCCGGGTCATCCGGCCGTCCGAACAGGAAGCCCGAGACGAATGCCCGGCTTCCGACGACCGCGGTTGCCGTCGGTGCCAGGCTCCCGAGGGCGACGGTCTTCGGCGCGGCGCCGGGCTGGTCGCGGATGAGCAGCTTGATCGAGCGGACCCGCCCGAGCTCCGCGGAGACGATCCACCCGTTGCCCGTGGCGACCCCGATCTCCGAGGCCCCCAGGGCGGAACGCGTTCCGGCGATTCGGCCCGCCTCCCAGCCCGTGGCTCCCTCGGCCAGCCACGTCTTTCCGACGAGACCGCGAGCGGGCCCAGACTCCTGCGTCGAGGTCCCGACGGTCACGCCGTCCGGAGCAGTCGTCGCGGCCCCGAGCGAGCCCGCGGGGTACGCGCCGGCGCACCCCACCACCACGGCGGCAAGGACGACGGTCAGGCTTGCGGCGCGGGCAATCGGCGGCCCGAGCCACAGCACCCAGCGACGTCTCGACATCACGACCTCCGCGGCGGGTTGCCGGCGGGAGGGGGCGACGACCGCGTCATCTTCCACCCCGGCGGTGCACCCGCGGTCTACTGGCTATCACCCGCCGCTTATCTGTGGCTTATTCGAAGCCGGGGGAGTGCTAGGCTTCGGCCGTCGTCACGAGACGACACGCTGCAGGGCCGCGAAGCCGGTGTGAATCCGGCACAGTCCCGCTACGGTGACCATCGCCTCGATCGCTTTGCCGATCGACCGCAAGCGCGATGGAAGTCCGGTCGCCGACCCGCAGTGGCTGCTCGACCTTCGAGAGAAAGGGTAGGCACCGCGATGCGATCCCCCGGCTAGGCAGCTCTCCGTCCCTGTCTCGCGCCGCCCGTCGGCGCCCTCCAACGACCCAACGGAGATTCCCCGTGGCTGCCCAATCGCCCCTTCGTTCAGCGCGCCTCGTCTTCGGCGCGCTCGCCATCGCCCTGGCCGGCTGCGCCCCGGCGGCAAGTCAATCGACCAGGCCCGCCTCCGCGGCGCCCACCATCGCGCCCACCGTCGTCGCGCCCTCACCGACCGCCGAGCCAGCGTTCCCGATGACCCTGACCGACGACGAGGGCACCGAGGTCACCATCCCCGCGGAGCCGCAGCGGATCGTGTCGCTGACGCCGGCCACCACGGAGACGCTCTTCGCGCTCGGCGTCGGCGATCGAGTCGTCGCCAAGGTCGAGGACATCGCCAACTTCCCGCCGGAAGCCGCCTCGATCCCCGTCGTCGCAACCTTCGCCGGCGTGGACATCGAGCAGATCGTCTCGATGGAGGCCGATCTCGTCGTCTCCGGCGGCGCCGGTCTCACGCAGGGGCCGGCCGTCGAGCAGCTCCGGCGGGCGAACATCCCCGTGCTCGTCAGCTACCCGACGACTCTCGATGCAGGCCTTGAGAGCATCAGGCAGCTCGGCCGTACCGTCGGCAGGCCCGCCGAGGGCGAGACCCTCGCCGCCTCCGTCGGGCGCCGTCTCGACGAGCTCGCTGCCATCGCCTCGACCGCGACCACGAAGCCGCGCGTCTTCTACGAGATCGACGTCACGAACGGCATCTTCACGCCGCCCGCCGACTCGATCTACGGCGAGATGTTCCGGCTCGCCGGTGCCGAGCCGATCTCCGGCGACGTGAGCTACTCGATCTCGCTCGAGGATCTCGTCGCCGCCGACCCGCAGGTCATCCTCCTCGGCGACGCCGCGTACGGCCAGTCGGCGGAGACCGTCGCGGCGCGCCAGGGCTGGGCCGGCATGACGGCGGTCAAGGAGGGCCGCATCCACCCGATCGACGACATCGTCGTGACGCGGCCCGGCCCGCGGATCGCCGACGGGCTGTATGCGCTGATCATGGCGATCCATCCGGAGCTCGTCGACCAGCTGCCGGCACCTGCGTCCAACGCGCCCGCGTCCGCGCCGCCGTCCTCCGCGCCCGCGTCCGGCAGCGGCCCGGGCTCGCTCCCGAAGGCCGCGTGAGCGCTGCCGTCGCGGCGCGCCCGCGAACCCTGGGTCGAGCGTCGCT
>DASTIE010000169.1:0-9809 GCA_035717865.1 Candidatus Limnocylindrales bacterium | reverse complement strand
CGCGCGCCGGGCGGGAGTCCGTGGCGACGGAGACGACGTGGATGCGCGCCAGATCGAAGATCGGCCAGCGCGCCACGACGTCCGTGGCAAGGCCGCTCTCCGTGGATCCGTCGGTCGCGAGGAGCACCGAGCGAAGCGAGGTCGAGCGCGCCACGAGGACCGGGCACCGCGCCCGGTCGAGGATCTCGCCTGACGCGGACCCGCCCAGCACGGACCGGACCAGGCCGCGGCGGCGTGCGCCGATGACGAGGACGTCGGCGCCGAAGGCGACGGCGTCGTCGACGATCGTGTCCGCGGCCTCACCCCGGAGGATCGCGGTCTCGACCTCGAGCCCGGGCCGCTCCAGGAGCCGGGCGGCCTCGTCGAGATCGGCCGCCGGCGAGGGGGCCGACCCGATCTCGTCGTTCTCCGCCCGGACAAGCCGGATCACGCTGCCCGCCGGCCAGTCGATGGCCGCCACGAGCTGGGATGCGAGCGCTGCCGCCTGCGACGCGTCGTGGGCCACGAGGACCTCCATGCCCGCCGTCAGCAGGCGCGGTACGGACGCGGTGCCGGCCGCGAGCAGCGGGTCCGTGGAGGTCGCCGACGAGCCCGCCGTGAACCCCGCCGCTGTGCCCGCGCCCGCCGCTGCGCCCGCGCCTGCTTCCGCGCCCGCGCCTGCGGCCGCTTCCGCGTAGCGCCGAGCACCCGCTTGCGCGATGACGTGGGTGGAGATCGAGGACGTGAGCAGGACGAAACCGACGACGAGGACCGCGCTGGTGACGGTATGGGCGCTCCCGGTAGCGACGGACGCGAGCAGCACGAGGATGACGCCGGGCCCGGTGAGGAGCCCGGCGACGTGCAGCTGCTCGAAGAGGTCGGGCTTGATGATCAGTCCGATCAGGCCGATCGTCGCGAACGTGCAGCCGCCCAGGAGCAGGACGACGCCGACGGTCGTCAGCAGCGGCTCCAGCATCAGCGGGTCCTCCGCCGGCGCGTGATGTAGGGCGCGGCGACGAGCGTCGCCAGGAAGGACAGCAGCGCCAGCCCGAGCGCGGCGTCGACGTAGTACGACACGCCGTGGAGGTAGGACAGCGTCGTCAGCAGGATGATCAGGATCGACGCGAGCACGTCGAGGGCCAGCAGCCGGTGCAGCGTGTCGGGCGCCCGAAGCAGCACCAGCCCGCCCGCGACGAGCAGCACCGTCGACCAGCCGAAGGCCACGATCGCGACGACCTCAGGCATGGGTCATTCGACCACCCGTCCCTGCCAGCGCTCGCGCGTCCTGACGTGGCGAGCCCGGATGGCCGCAGGGTCACTGGCATCGAGGACGTGGACGACCAGGACGTCGCGCCCCTCGTCGACGTCGACCGGATACTCGTCGGGCGCCTCGCCGGTGAGCAGGCCCCACAACGCCACGGCGCGCTCGGAGCGGCCGTCTCGTGGGATCTCGACGAAGTCCGGCTGGGCCTTCCCGCCGAGCGCGAAGCGGGCCGTCCGGACGGTGCCGATGATCACTTCTCGGCCCGTCGACGCCAGCGTGCCGAGCAACGCCACGGTCCACGGCAGCCAGCCCCCGGCCGGCACGCGCGCCTCGGGGCGCGAGGCCGCCACGATCGCGATGGACAGGAGCGTGCCGATGGCGATGTCCCCGGGATCGAGGCTCGTCAGGACGAGGAGGTAGACGGCCAGGAGCACCACGACACGGCCGGCAAAGGAGATCATCGTCCGCTCAGCACACCGGCGGCGACGTGGCTCACGGCGAGCAGCGGCTCCGGCCACAGCCCGACGCCCAGGATCACCGCGCCGAGGACGATCGGGACGGCGCGCGGCTGCCATCTGGCCGGCGCGTCGTCGCGAGGCGCAACCCAGTGGTCGTACTGGTAGATCTGGAAGGCGTAGAGGAGCGACAGGAGCGCCCCGACGATCAGCAGCACGACCAGCGCGGGGTCGTCATGGACGGCGCCGAACAGCTCCAGCTTGCCGATGAAGCCCGCGGCGGGCGGGACACCGGCCACGCTCAGCGCGCCGATCACGAAGACGGCTCCAACGAGCGGCCCACGGATCCGCGTCGTGAGGAACAGCATCGTCTTGTTGAGCGCATTGATCACCGTGTACACGATCGCCGCCGCGAACCCCGCGGGGCCGCCGATGCCGATCGCGACGAGCACGTACCCGACCTGTCCGATCGCCGAGTAGGCCAGCATCTCGCTCGCCGTCCGGCGTGAGATCGCGAGCACGCCGCCATAGACGATCGAGGCTGCGCCGATGACCACGAGCGTCCCGGCCGCGAGCTCCAGCTCGCGCGGCAGGAGCCCGGCCCCGAACCGGAGGAGGCCGTAGGCGCCGATGTTGGCGACGCTGCCGCTGAGGATCGCGGCGACGGCGGGCCGCGAGCCCGTGTAGACCGTCGGCAGCCAGAAGTGGAACGGGAACAGGCCGAGCTTGACGCCGAAGGCCACGAAGAACCCGACGGCGATGAGGATCGCCGCGTTCGGGTCCGCGCCCGCCATCCGCTCGCCGATCGCGACCATGTCGAGGGTGCCCGTGACCCGGTAGACGCTGGCGACGGACAGCAGGAACACGAACGTTCCGACGACGTTCACGGCGGTGAAGAGCAGCCCCGCGCCGATCGCCCGCGGGGTCCGGCCGTAGACCGACAGCACGTATGCGGCCGCGAGCGCGAGCTCGAAGAACACGTAGAAGTTGAACAGGTCGGCGGTGAGGAACAGGCCGCAGAGGCCGGCGCCGAGCAGGACGGCGACGCCCGGGAACTCCTGCTCCCGCACGCCCTCCAGGACCTCGTGGATGACGGCCGCTGCGAGCGTGACCAGCGACAGGATCGCGAAGAGCAGGCCGAACGGGTCGGCGCGGATCGTGATCCCGACCCCCGCCGGCCAGCTGCCGGTGGTGAAGCTGACGGTCCCGCCGGCCGGGGCGGACAGCGCCACGACGGCAAGGCTCGCAATCGTGCCGGCGAGCGCCGCCACGCCGAGCCAGCCGACGATCCCGCGTCGGCCGTCGAGGACGACGAGCACGACCCCGGCGACCCAGGGCAGCAGGAACGCGATGCTGAGGGCCGTCATCGCGCCGAGGCCTCCTCGGACTCCTGGCTCCACGCGTGACGCCGTTCCAGACGCTCGTCGCGCTCGACCTCCTCCTCGGCGAGGTCGTCGATCGTCCGCGACCGCAGGGTCTCCGTAAGGCGCAGCACGAGCACCAGCAACAGCGCGGTAACGGCCATCCCGATGACGATCGCGGTGAGGGCCATCGCCTGGCTCAGGGGGTCGCTGACCGGCTCGTCCGGCAGCGGATGGATCGGTGCGACGCCGCGGACGATGGCCGAGGCGATGAGTGTCAGCACGGCCGCTTGCGAGACGATCGCGACACCCACGACGACCCGGAACAGGTCGCGGCTCAGGAGCAGGTGCGCGCCCGCCCCGAAGAGGCAGGCGGCGGTGAGGGCGAACAGTAGGTTCACGGGTCCTGCCCCGCCCCGAGGAGGCTCAGCTGGCGGATGAGCGTCGCGACGGCGCCGGTGACGAGCAGGAACAGCCCGACGTCGAAGCCGACCGCGGTTGTCAGCTCCAGCGTCCCGATCCGGATCACGGGCTGGCCGGGACCCGGATAGTGGGTGAACGGAGGATCGCCGACGAGCAGGCCCGTGAAGCCGAACCCGAGGGCGATGATGAGGCCCGCGGCGGCCAGGAGCGGCGCGCGGTGGATGAGCGGCATCGACTCGTCCGCGCGCTGCGGTCCGAGCACCACGTAGCGGAGCCCGATGGCCAGGGCCACGATCACGCCCGCGCCGAAGCCCTCACCCACGTCGGCGTAGCCCTTGACCATCAGGGCGAACGCGACGACGGTGGCCACCGGCAGCAGTCGTGGCGCGACGACCTCGGCGATCGGCGTCATTCGGCAGCCCGTCGCCGAAGCAGGCTCACCACCCCGACGATCGCCACGAACAGCACCGTGATCTCGACCATCGTGTCCAAGCCGCGGAAGTCCGCGAGGATCACGGTCACGACGTCGCCTCCGTGGGCCCGGGGTGTCAGCTCGATGTGCGAGATGTAGTCGGGCTCGCCCAGCGGCGGCCGGGAGAGCGCGGACCAGATGACCGCGAAGGCGCTGACGCCCGCGATGACGCCCGCCAGTCCGCTGCGAAGCCGGGCCGGGACGAGGCGCCGCGCCGCCGGGCGAGGCTCGGACACGGCGGTTGCCGGCAGGCGGGCGAACACGGCCACGAAGACGATCGACAGCACGGTCTCGATGACGACGGCGACCAGCGCGACGTCGGGGGCGCCGATGATCGCGTACACGCCGGCCAACGCGAACCCGAGGACCGACAGCGCCAGGACCGGGCGCAGCCGCCCGCTGTCGCGGGTGACCGTGACGGCGGCCAGGACGGCGAGCAGGAGCAGGCCGATGAGCGGGGCGTCGGCCAGCTCCAGCGGGCCGACGATGTACGAGCCGTCCGTGGGCGTTGCCGCGAAACCGAGCGCAGCCAGGATGCCCGTCGGCACGAGGATCGCGGCGAGGCTCGTCCGCAGGTCCCGAACCTCCGCGCGGTGGACCGATTCGGAGATGCGGTCAACGACGTCGAGGGTGGCGCCGTACAGGCGCCGGGGCCCGATGCGGTCGCCGAGCCTGGCCACGGCCCCGGCCATCGGCGCGAGCCTGCCGGCTGCGAGCAGCAGGACGAGACCGATGGTCCAGGCGCTCACCGCCATGAGGTTCTCGACGCGGGCATCCAGGTGGTAGGCAGGCGCGACGGTGACCGCCGCGCCGTGGATCACGCTCGCCGCCGCTTCGGCGAGGGCCGCGAAGGGCCCGACGACGATGCCGCCGGTGAGGGTGATCGCGGCGAGGAGCACGATCGGGATGGCCAGGGTGCGTGGGACAGGTTCGGGGCGCGTCGAACGTCCGCCGGCGAAGACCCCGAGCCAGAACCGCCCGATGTAGGCCAGCGTCAGCGCCGCCGCCGCGATCGCGAGCGCCTCGACGACGGGGCCCGCGGCGCTCGCCGCAGCGAAGAACAGCTCGTCCTTGAAGAAGCCCAGCGTGATCGGGAAGGCCGCGAGCGACGCGGCGGCGATTCCCGCGGCCACGCTGACCACGGGCATGTCGCGCCACAGCCCGCCGAGCCTGGACAGGCCCGACTCGCCCGTGGCCTCCGTCACGTAGCCCGCGGTCATGAACAGCGCGCTCTTCGCGACCGCGTGCGCGAGCACGTACATCGCAGCGCCCGCGGCGCCTGCCTCGCCGCCGAGCCCGTAGAGCACGACGACATAGCCGTACTGCGAGATGGTCGAGTTGGCGAGGACCTGCTTCAGCTCATCCTGCGCGAGCGCCAGCACGCCGCCGACGAAGATCGAGGCGAACCCGGCGACGACCAGCCCGTCGAGGACACGCTGATCCAGCGCGAGCAGTGGATGGATGCGCCCGAGCACGAGCACCCCGGCCGCGACCATCGCGGCGGAGTGCAGGTAGGCCGACACCGGCGTCGGCGCGGCCATGGCGCGGGGCAGCCAGAAGTGCAGCGGCACCTGCGCGCTCTTCGCGAGCGCGGCGACGGCGATCAGGACGCAGCCGGCGCTCGTGGCGGGTGAAGCGACACCCGCCTCCAGGAGCTCCGGGATGGAGAAGGTCCCGTACTCCGCGTTGAGGATGACCGCGCCGAGGAGCATCGCGACCGCGCTGCCGGTGGTCACGACGAGGGCCACCAGCGCCGCGCCACGGGCATTGGCCAGGTGCCGATCGAAGCCGATCAGGAAGTACGACGCGATCGCTGTGAGGTCGAAGAAGACGAACAGCAGGATGAGGTCCTGGCTGGCTGCCAACCCGACCATCGCGGCCATGAAGACGACCATCCACACCCAGAACCGCCGCCCGGCGGCGGCGGGCCGCCCCTCGGCACGGAGATGGCGCGGCATGTAGCCCGTGGCGTAGACGAAGACGAGCAGGCCGATGCCCGTCGCGAGGAGGGCGTACAGCACCGCCAGTCCGTCGAGCTCGAGGTGGAGCCGGAGCCCGAGCGTCGGCGCCCACGGGACGTCGAGCGCCCAGCCGCCCGCGATCGCGGCCGCGATCGTGAGCGCCAGGGCCACGCCGGCGGCGCCGATCGCCAGCCAGCCGCTCACCCCCGCGGGAGCTGCGGAGACTCCGGCGGGTCCGGCGGGTCCGGCAGCTCCGGACGGGCGATGGGTCGAGCCCGTGGGCGGGTCGGAAAGGGCCTCCTTCACGTCACCGGATGGTAGGTGGCGCCGAGGGTCACCCCGCGAGCGCGTCCTCCCTGCCCACCGACTCGTCCCCGCCCTGCGCGGCCTCGGCGGGCAGCATCCGCCGGGTCCACGCCGCGAGCGACACCAGAAGGTCACGGACCTCGCCGCGGGTTGACTCGTCCAGGAGGTTGCCCTCGCCGTCGAACTTGGCGGCGCCGAGGTCCACGAGCACCTCCGGCAGCGGCAGGACGAGGCCGTTCGTGTACGCGAGTCCGTCGCGAAGGTGGGCCTGCGCTCGCGCCGTGCCGCCCCGCCCCGTGCTCGCGCCCATGACGGCAACCGGCTTGTCGGTGAGCACGGACTGCCGCGCCGGCCGCGAAGCCCAGTCGATGGCATTCTTCAGCACACCCGGGACGCAGTGGTTGTACTCGGGGGTCGCGATGAGCAGGGCATCCGCACCGGCGATCTCGTGCTTGAAGGCCTCGACCGCTGCCGGGTCGCCCTGCGCCTCCACGTCGGCGTTGAAGAGCGGGATGTCGCCCAGATCCCACGCACTCACGGTCGTTCCACGGGGGGCGAGCTCGATCGCCGCCCTGATGAGGCCGCGATTCATCGAGGCTCGCCTCAGGCTGCCGGCGATGCCGAGAAACTTCAGCTGTCGTGCTGCAGGCGATGCCATGCTGGTGGTCCTCCGATGACGCTGCCGATGAGTCGAGCTGATCCGGGCCGACCTGGACCGCACCGCGGCCAGGCGGCAGTCTGCACCCGGGAGCGCGTGCCCGTGCCGAAGCCGCCATCCGCTTCCCTGCTGCGACACCGACCGGAGGCAGATCCGCCGTTTCGTAGTGCGCCCGTAGCGGGCGCGGACGGAGGCTCGAGACAATGACGGTCGCACCGCTCCCGCCGGATGCGCCGAAGGGACCCACGGTCAGGCTCGACGAGCTGGGTGCGGTCATCTTCGACATGGACGGCGTCGTCACCGACACCGCGTCGGTCCACGCCGCCGCGTGGAAGCGCCTGTTCGACGCGTACCTCGAGGAGCGCAGCCGGCGGACCGGCGAGCCGCTGCGCCTCTTCGACATCGGCACCGACTACCGCGAGCACGTCGACGGCAAGCCCCGCTACGACGGCGTCCGCGACTTCCTGCGGTCGCGCGGCATCACGCTCCCGGAGGGCGATTCGAAGGACTCGCCGGAGCTGGAGACCGTGCGCGGCCTCGGCAACCGCAAGGACCGCTACTTCCTGAAGGACATCCAGACGAACGGGGTGAAGGCCTACCCCGGGACGGTCGAGCTCGTCCACGCTCTCCGGAAGCTGAACCGCGGCGTGGCGGTCATCTCGGCCAGCCGCAACCTCCGCGAGGTGCTCAAGGCGGCAAACGTCGAGGACCTGTTCGAGGTCCGGGTTGGCGGCCTCGAGGCGGAGAGCCTGGGGCTCCCCGGCAAGCCTGACCCCGCGGTGTTCCTGGAGGCCGCGCGCCGCCTGGGCGTCGCGCCGTCGGACGCGGCGATCATCGAGGATGCCTTCGCGGGCGTGGAGGCCGGGCAGCGTGGCGGCTTCCGCCTCGTCGTCGGCGTGGACCGGACCGGGCACGCCGAGCAGCTCCGCGCGCGCGGCGCGGACGTGGTGGTACGCGATCCCGGAGAGCTGCTGGCGTGGCGCGAGAGCCATGCGGGCGTGGCCGACACGGCCGTGGCGCTGCCCGAGCCGACGACGGACCCGGCGTGGCTCATCGAGGTGATCGGCTTCGACCCGCTCGACGAACGCGAGGTCGAATCGTGGCTGACGGTCGCCAACGGCCGCACCGGCACGCGGGGCAGCGTCGAGGAGGGCTCCGAGGAATCCGACCCGGCCGCGTACGTTGCGGGCGTCTTCGGGTCGAGCGACGATGGCCGGATGCTGCTGAGCGGGCCGGGCTGGATCGGGCTGCGTCCGCAGGTGGGCAAGGAGCTCCTGGACCTCGACCGAGGCGAGACGCTCGAGCATCGCCGGCTCCTCGACATGCGCGATGGGATGGTCTTCCGGTTCTGGCGACAGCGGCTGGCATCCGGCGCGGAGGCCACCTATCGCTCGGTCCGGTTCGCGTCGCTGGCCGATCGCGCGATCCTGGTCCTCGAGGCGACGCTGACGGCGGATTCAGGAGCGATCCAGCTGCGGAACGGCATCCCACCGCCCCCGAACACGGGCGCCCTGGAGCGCGCGGACACGCGGCTCGATGAAGGCCGCGTGGTCATGAGCCTCTGGGGGCGGGACGGCGGCACGGCGACATTCGCCATCGCCACCGAGGAGCGCGACGGCCACCTCATTCGGATCGTCGGCGTGGCCCCCTCCACCGATCCCGAGAATCCACCCGTCGAGGCGGCGACGCGTGCGCTCCGGGCCGCCCGTGACCGCGGCCTGGCCGAGCTGCAGGACCGGCATCGAGCGGCGTGGTCGGCGCGGTGGCGCGATGCCGATGTTGCCCTCGACGGCGACCACGAGCTCCAGCGCGCGTTCCGCTTCAGTCTCTACCACCTCATCTCGTCCGCGGACCCGGATTCGGATCTCGTGTCCGTCGGGGCACGGGGCCTGTCGGGGCCCGGATACAAGGGCCACGTGTTCTGGGACACCGAGGTCTTCATCCTGCCGTTCTTCACCTACACGCACCCGCCGACCGCGCGGGCCCTGCTCTCCTACCGCTACCGGACGCTCGATGCCGCGCGCGCCCGGGCCGTCTCGCTCGGGTATCGGGGTGCGCTCTTCGCGTGGGAGTCCGCGGACACCGGCGAGGACGTCACGCCGACGGTCGGCATCGGGCCGGACGGGCAGGAGGTCCCGATCCTCACGGGCGAGCAGGAGCACCACGTCGCGGCGGACATCGCCTGGGCCGTGTGGCGCTACTGGGAGGCCACGGGGGACGACGAGTTCCTCCACGCCAAGGGTGCCGAGATCATCCTGGAGACGGCCCGCTTCTGGGCGTCACGCGCGCACCTCGGGGACGATGGGCGCTACCACATCGAGAAGGTCATCGGCCCGGACGAGTACCACGAGGGCGTCCGCGACAACGCCTTCACGAACGTGATGGCGCGCTGGAACATCGAGCGGGCGATCGAGCTCCGGTCGATCCTCGAGGCCGCCGATGCCTCGCTGTGGAAGGACCTGAGCGGCCGTCTGGAGCTGACGCCCGCCGAGCTCGACGAATGGCGCCGGGTGGCGTCCGGGCTCGTGGACGGCTTCGACCCCGAGACGCGGCTGTACGAGCAGTTCGACGGCTACTTCGGCCTGGAGGACGTCCGGGCCGAGGACCTTGCCGCACGGCCGTTCCTGGGCGACGTGGTCATGGGCATCGAGCGCCTCCAGGCGTCGCAGCTCGTCAAGCAGCCCGACGTGTTGATGCTCGTCCACATGCTGCCGGAGGTCTTCGACCGGGACGTCGCGGCCGCGAACTACGACTACTACGAGCCGCGGACCTCGCACGGCAGCTCGCTGTCGCCGGCGATCCACGCCGCGCTGGCGGCTCGCGTCGGCCACCTCGACGACGTCGTCCGCTACAGCCAGATGGCCGCGACCGTCGACCTCGGCGACGGCATGGGCAACGCCGCACACGGTGTCCACGTGGCCACGATGGGC
>DASTIE010000168.1:0-2694 GCA_035717865.1 Candidatus Limnocylindrales bacterium | reverse complement strand
GGACAGCCCGAGGTCCGCGAGGAGCGGCGGTCGGAGCTGGCTCAGGTAGGCACGAACGCCGCGCAGCTCGCGGGTCAGGACCTCACCGAGCTGCTTGAGCTCCTGGCGCGCGAGGCGCTCATCGCGGTCGAGGAGGCGCTGCACGACCTCCACCTGGAAGATGGCGTTGCTGAGTGCCTGCGCCGGTCCGTCGTGGACCTCGCGCGCGAGGCGGGTTCGTTCGGCCTCCTGCGCTTCCACGATGCGCATCTGGGCATCGGCGGCGCTCGGCGGTCCGTTGGGGTCGGAGACGAGGGACGAGTCCTCGCGGGCGAGGAACAGCCATGCGTTCTCGAGCGACTTCACGGCGAGGTCGATGCGGCCGAGGGTCGAGCGCTCCTGGCCGACCTCCCGCCCGACGACGAGCTCGTCGCTTGCGGCCTGGCTGCCTGTCGAGGCTCGCATGCCTTCCCAGCGCTCGACACGCTCCAGGTAGGCGCTGCGGTAGCGCTCCCGGACGTCCCGGAGGGAGTTGGCGCTCTCGGAAACCGCGGCCTGAGCCTCGTCGAGGAGCCTGGCCAGGGGATCGTCGTGGATGAGGGCGGTCGCGGCGTGGCGCTTGCCCTTGCCGTGGTCGTTGGCGGTGCCGTTGGCGGTGCCGTTGGCGGTGGCCGCGCTGGACTTCGCGCGCGGCTTCGAGGGCCGGCCCGGAGCGCCGTTTTCTCGAGCTGTCCCCGAGGGCGCCAGGCGCGTCTGCAGGGGCCGGCTACCCGCCTGACTCGACATCGTGACCGAGTCTAGACACCGCCGATGGGACCTCCTGCTGGCCCAATGGTCCCTACCCGATGGTCCCAGAACCCACCTCTCCCACCACCTCCCGGGCGTGCTGGCCTTCCCGGTCCCGGTCCGCTACGGTGCGCATCCGGGCAGGAGGACCCACGTCATGGTTGTCACGGGTGCGCGCGGCGGGGTAGGCACGGTCCGCGTTCGGACGGTCGCGGTCGGGGTCCGGGTCGCGGCGGCGGTCGCGGTGCTGCTCGCGGTGGTCGTGGTCCTGGCGTTCGCGGGTCCCCAGCGCGCCGCTGCGATCAACCTGACCCAGGCCGAGGCGCCGATCCCCGTGCTCACTGCCGATCCGCAACCCCGCGACGTGGACAAGCATCTGGGCGCCGGCGACGGGGTCGTCGACGCGGACACGACCGGACCCGCCCAGGTCGAGAGCTCCAACAACGTCGTCTTCCTCATCGCCGCGCTCGGCGTGCTCATCGGAGTCCTCATCGTCGCCCGCCCCAGGCGCGGCCCGAAGTCCTAGGGTTCCGCAAGGGCGCGGCGCGGGTGTCGGGTGAGCCGGTCTCACACGTCTCTCCGTGCAGCTACCGATGCACGCCAAATGTGCATTTCGGCGCTTGTCTGGTGATGTAGCTCCCCTTCCGCAGCGATCCGAGCCCACTTTCCCGTCCGGTCGCGCCACTCCACGTTCGGCAGGGCTGTTTGCCCGCTTTGTTCGTTCCGTCGACCATGGTCTCGCGGACGTAAGCGGTGGGTAAGTGGCACGAATGAACATTGGGCGTGCCATGGAGGCGGGAACGACAGGGCGCGAACAGTTGACCGCCGTCAGTCGATCGGCCCCGTCAGTCGATCGGCCCCGGAGAAATCCATGCGAACAAGTCGACGAACGGCAATCGAGGTCGAGGCCTCTCGCCGCTGGCGGGAATCTCGAGCTCGGATCGGGGGGCAGGTGCGGGCGGCACGGCTGCGGCGCCGCTGGTCGCAGGCAGGGCTTGGGCGCCGAGCCGGAGTCGGGCGGATGGTGATCAGCCGAATCGAACGTGGCGAAGTGCGCCTCGACCTGGAGCTGCTCGAGCGCATCGCGATCGTCTTCGGTTTGCCGCTGAACGTCCACCTCGGACGGGATACGAGAGAGGACGTGGCAGATGCCGGCCACCTGGCGATGCAGGAGCTCCTGCTGCGGCTCGGCCGGGCGAACGGGCTCGATCGTCAGCTGGAGCTGCCGACGCGGCCGACAGAGCCGTGGCGCTCGATCGACGTCGTCGTCGCATCGGAGCCGCGACGGCTTGCGATCGCCATCGAGTGCTGGAACACGATTGGAGACTTCGGTGCCGCGGTGAGATCCAGCCAACGCAAGCTCGCCGAGCTCGAAAACACGACTGTCGGACGCTGGGGCGCGGACGCGCAGGCGGCGCTGGTTTGGGTCGTCCGCGATACGGGCCGCAATCGTGCCCTCGTCGCTCGCTACCCGGAGGTGTTCGCCACCCGTTTCCCGGGGTCCTCGCGCGCCTGGGTCGCGGCGCTGACCGCGGCCGGGCGAGTCCCGATCGAGCCCGGGCTCGTCTGGTGCGATGTTCGCCGCAGCCGTCTCTACCCGTGGCGCCGGCCGGTGCGGCAGGCCGCGTGATGCTTGGCGGCGGCCCTGCGCCAGGCCGCGTGATGCTTGGCGGCGGCGCTGCGCCAGGCCGCGTGATGCTTGGCGGCGGCCTGCGGCAGGCCGCGTGATGTCTGGCGCCGCCCGTGCGGCAGGCCGCGTGATGCCGGCCGTCAGCCAGGCTGTCAGCAGCGGATCCGGAAGGCCAGGATCGAATCGAGCTTGCCGGGGTAGGCGGGAAGGTCCGGCAGCTCGATGGGCAGGAAGCAGTCCGCGCGAGGGTCGCCGTTGAGGATCGTGGCGGGGTAGATGCCCTCGTTGCCGGCGTCGAC
>DASTIE010000167.1:0-32628 GCA_035717865.1 Candidatus Limnocylindrales bacterium | reverse complement strand
GATCCCGGAAGGCCGGCATGTCAATCGGGAGCTCGTGGCCCGGCACGGCCTTCAACGCCACGTGCTGGTGGTCGACCGGGGTCGAGGGGATGAACGCACTGACCATCTCCGCGACGCGCGGCGCCCACAGCCCGGCGGCGTTGACCACGAGCTCGGTCTCGATCGGGTCGCCATCGGCGACGAGCACCCGCCGGATCGACCCGCCGGACGTCAGCTCGAAGCCGGTCACCCGGGTGTTCTGGCGGATCCTGACGCCGAGCTCGCGCGCCGCGGCGGCGAGGGCGAAGGTCGCGGTGTGCGGGTCGAGGAACCCGTCGCCCGGCAGGTGGACGGCCCCGAACAGCGAGTCCGCGGAGATCGCCGGCAGGAGCCGCCGCGCCTCCGACGCCGAGATGACGCCGACGTCCAGGCCCACGCCGCGTGCCCGCGATGCGGTTCGCTCCAGCTCCTTCAGCTGCGCCTCCGACGACGCGAGCCGTACCGATCCCACGGCCGAGAAGACGCCGAGCCGGCCGTACAGCTCGATCGAGTAGCGCCGCCAGGCGAGCATCGTGGAGCTCGGGTTGAACGCCGTCACGAGCCCCGCTGCCTGCGACGTGGCGCCCGCCGTGAGGCCGGCCTTCTCGACCAGGACGACGTCCTTCCACCCCGCCTCCGCGAGGTGATAGGCGACGCTCACCCCCGTGATCCCGCCGCCGATGACGACGGCGCGCGCGTGCTCACCCACCTCCGCAGTGTGCCCTCTCGTGGACCGTGTGCGCGGCGTGCGGCAGCGAGCGAGTCGTGGAGGCCTCAGTCCGCGCGGATCGACTCGACGACCGGCGCCAGCGCCTCGAGGGCCGCCATCGTTCCCGGCTGCCAGGCGAGCTCGACGCGGTCGTAGCCGGCGCTTCGCAGCTCGCGAACTTGATCGGCGATCTCCTCCGTCGTTCCGGAGAGGCTGCCCGGGCGGCTGCCGGCGGGCTCGAAAGGTCGTACGAATGCGCCCATCGACCGGCCGATCGAGGCCGGATCGCGACCGACCTCCACGCACATCGCGTCGAATTCGGCGAGACGCTGCCGCAGGTCCTCGATCGTCGCGCTGCGGGCGAGATAGCCGCTGTAGATGTCACCGTAGCGCGCCGCGAGGCGGAGGCCCCTGGGGCCATTGCCGCCGATCATCAGGGGGATGGCGCCCGGCCGCGGGCCGCGCGGCGCCTGCACGAGGTCGCGTGCCGCATGGAACCGGCCCTCGAAGTCGGCGCGGCCCTCGCGGAGCAGCGGAACGATGATCTCCAGCGCCTCCTCGAAGCGCGCGAACGTGTCCGTCTCGGGGAGCCCGAAGGCGTGGGCCTGGCCCGGATCCGGGTGCCCCGCACCAAGGCCGAAGATGAACCGGCCGCCACTCAGGGCATCGAGCGTCTCCGCCGTCTTCGCCAGGATCCCGGGGTTGCGATGGAGCGCCGAGAGCACCCACGTTCCAACGGTGGCTCGCGTGGTCACGGCGGCGACGGCGCCCGCCACGGACACGCCGTCCCACGCGCCGCGAGGCGCCTCGCCCTCGACCTGCCAGAGGAGCTCGTCGGGCACCCAGATCGTGTCGAAGCCGATCTCCTCGGCGCGTCGCGCCTGCGCGATGGTCTCGATGCCGCTCGGGACGTCCCGAGCGTCCGCGTCCTGCATGATCGGGAGGACCGCTCCCAGCTCGAAGTCGCGCATCTGTGCCTCATCTGTGTCGGACGTCAAGGCGGCCCGGGCGAGGCCCGGGCCGCAGGATTAGAGCAGAGCGCCGCCGAGGGTCACTCGGGCGGGACCTCCTTGAAGGCATAGCCGACGTTGATGCCGGATGAGCGCCGCACGAAGTACGTGACCGCGTACCACCCGAGCGAGAAGAGCAGGATGCCCGCCACCACGATGTACGCGAGGTCGCTCGTGAGCCCCAGCTCCGGGCTCGTGAGGAACGTCAGGAGGAACCACACGCCGACGAGGGAGCCGAGCCCGCCGACGATCGTCACGAGCGGGATGCCCGCGACCTTGTACTGGGCCCCGGGGGACGCCTCGTACAGCGCCTTGGCGCGGAACGGCAGGAGCGCGCCCGCGAGAGCCGTGCCGATGAACACGTAGCCGCAGGCAAAGGTCACGCCGAGCGTGAGCGACGCCCAGGTGACCGTGCCGTCGCCTTCGCCGTAGGCGAAGTTGTTGTAGAGCCAGATCACCGGCAGGCTGGCCAGGAAGTAGATGACGTGGGCGTTGACGGGCGTCCGGAGCCGGTCGGAGACACGGCTGACGGCCTCGGGGAGGAGCCGGTCGAGCGACATCGCGACCATGACCCGGGTCATGCCGATGTAGCAGTTGTGGACGATCTGATGGCCGTTGAGGATGAACCCGAAGGCGATCAGGAGGGTCACGATGGGGTTGTTCGCGAGCGCCGTGGCGATGATGTTCGGCCAGAGGTACGAGCCCGCGAGGGTCGCCTCGCCGACGCCGCTCCAGTAGCCGGAGCCCGCAACGTACAGGAACTCGGTGCCGACGGTGTTCTCCAGAACGAGCGCGAGGAGCGCCAGCAACAGGCCCGTCAGGACCAGCGAGCCCACGATGATGAACAGCTGGTCGCGGAACGACCCGGCCGATTTGATCTCGCCGTTCTGCTGCGACGAGTACGTCGCCCACTGGAGCGAGGTCCACGCGATCGGGGCGATGAGCAGCGTCGCCAGCAGGCTGAAGGCCGGATTGAGCTCGATCCCGGCCGCCTGGGCCGCCGCGCGCGCGTCATCGACGAACGTCGAGGACCCACCGAGCGCGGCCGAGAAGGCGTTGAGCCGGGTCGCGACCTCGGACGCCGGGGTGAGGATGAACACGGCGAGCATCGTCCCGAACGCGAGCAGGATGGCGACCCACATGACCCGCTGGAGCCGGACGTAGTTCTTGAACCCGGACGTCAGGATCAGCATCGCGATCAGGGCGTTCGCCACGGAGGTGATCACGATGCCCGTCGGCGTCGTGAACCACTCCGCGAGCGAGACGAGGCTCGCGTTGCCCAGCGAGGCCCCGAGGCCCAGGAACAGGGGGGCGAACCCGAGCGTGGACAAGAGCCACCCGGAGAGCGCGACCCACTGCAGGATCCAGATCACGAAGCCGGAGAAGACGAGGGTGAACCCGATCCCGCCGCCGAGCACGCGGCTCTGGAAGACGTAGTCGCCACCGGACCGCGGCAGCGCCGTGGAGAGCCAGACGTAGGCCAGGGCGATCGGGATCTCGAGGACCATCGCCAGCAGGATTCCCCAGACGAGCTGGCCGCCCGGGAGGGCGCCCGGGGCCCACAGGTAGGTCCACGGGAAGATCAGGCCCATCGTGAGGACGTTGTAGACAAAGGCAGAACGCGGGGACATGACCCGGACCAGGCCGGAGGACTTCCGAACGAAGACCTCGGGCATGGTCGTGGCAGCTGTCGCCATGCATCACCTCGTGCTGGGAACTCGACACTCGGAGATGCGCGCCGCCTCCCGAACGGCGCGCCAGAGCGGCCCTAGCGGGCCGCCACGCGGACCGGAACCCTCGATCGCACCTCCTCCTCCCGGCGTGCGGGCTCAGCCGGCGGTCATCTGGAACCCGTCGACCTTGCCGTCGCGCAGGGTCATCAGGCAGCCCCGCAGGACGCCCTCGCCGTACTCGCTGCCCGGGTTCACGCATAGCGTCCGCCCGAGCCGCGCGGCGGCCTGCGACTCGTGGATATGGCCGTGGAGGCCGAGCAGGGGCTGGTATCGCTCCACCGCGTCGCGGATGGCCGTGCTGCCCGCACCGTAGAGCACGGGCTGCCCGCCCCGGACGACCTGGGACGGCGGGTCCGTGGCCGGATCGAGCATCGGGCAGGTGTCGAGGGTCGAGTCCTTGGGCGGAGCGTGGAAGTTGAAGATCACGTTCCGGTGGTCACCGATCGTGCCGATGACTGCGTCGATCTTCGTGGCCAGCTCCGATTCCTCGGCCTCCCGGGGGGTCTTCCAGGGCGTCGGGTTGACGTACGGCATGGAGACCATGACGTGCTCGTCGTCGATCGGGACGGCACGGTCCTCACAGGCGACGAAGGCCTGCGTGTCCGGCCGGTCGAGTGTCGCCATCACCTCGGTCAGGTCGTCGTTGCCGCCGGTCGCGTAGACCTTGACGCCCGTGCCGGCGAGCCGCGTCTCCGCGAGGTCGATCCAGCGCGCGAGGCGTTCCGTCGCGAGGCGAACGAACAGCCGTTCGATCGCCTCCGGGTCGGCCTGCGTCGCGCGGTATTCGTCCTCGTCCATCACGACGTCGTAGAACCCGAGGTCGCCGATCCGGCGGCGCAAACCCTCCACCTCCGCCTCGGACGCGACGCGCTCCACCCGCCCGTGGATCGTCGCCCGGAAGCTCCCGCCGGCCTCGCGGAGGATCGGGATCGCGAGCTTGCCCATCACGTCGCCGCCCATGACGAGCGCGTCCGCGCCGTAGAACTTCGCGGCGTTCAGGAACTTCTTCCAGGTCCGCTCGGAGCCGTGCACGTCCGTGGCGTAGAAGATCCGCGTGCCGCGCTCGCCCTTCCCGAACAGTCGCACGGGCCGATCGTAGCGGTCCGCGCTCCCCATTCGTGCGGCCGGCGCGCCCTACAATCCGACCCCTTCCCACACCGGAGGACCTTCCCTCGTTGCTGCCGCGCGATCAGAACGCCCAGATTCTCGATCGCGCCGATCTGGAGCGCGAGGTCGACCGGGTGATCGCGGCGGCCGACGCCGCGGGCGCCACGGTGCGCGTGCTCGGATCGATCGGCGTCGCGCTCCATTGCCCGGATGCCAGGGGCCTGCTGCCGGCCTTTGAGCGCACCTACGCGGACATCGACTTCGCCGCGTACGGCCGCCAGGCGCGGGAGCTGACCGCGGCGATCACGGGCCTCGGCTACCGGGAGGACCGCGAGGTCTCGATCACCTCGGAGGGCCGTCGCGCGATCTTCGACCACCCGACCGTCCCGCGGGTCCACCTCGACGTGTTCTTCGACCAGCTCGAGTTCTGCCACCGGATCCCGCTCGCGGGCCGCCTCGAGGCCGACCGCCCGACCATCCCCCTGGCGGAGCTCCTGCTCTCGAAGCTCCAGATCGTCAGGATCAACGAGAAGGACGTCGTCGACACGATCCTCCTGCTCCTCGACCACGAGCTCGGCGAGGGCGACGCCGACGTCATCGACCTGCGGCGGATCACCGCGCTGTGCGCCGAGGAGTGGGGCTTCTGGCGGACGCTCACGATGAACCTCGAGAAGGTCGCAGCATTTGCGGCGACGTACCCGCAGCTCTCGCCCGGCCAGAGCGACCGCGCGGGCCGGACGACCACCGCCATCAAGCGGGCCATCGACGATGCTCCGAAGCCACTCGCCTGGCGGATGCGCGATCGGATCGGCGACCGTCGCCAGTGGTGGACCGACGTGGACGAGGTCCGCTAGGGGCGCCCGTCCCGGCTCAGGCCGTTTCGGCGGCTGCGCTGAGCGCCCGCTCGAAAACCGGCCGGGCCGCAGCCGCGAGCAGTCGGTCGAAGTGGTCCGCGGCGTAGGCGACGAAGTCGACGTCGAGCGTCGAGATACCCTGCTGCAGGACGCCCCACATCGCCTCGCGGAAGTCCGAGATCACCCGCATCAGCGTCAGGCGGGCGAGCGCCGCCGGGCGGACCTCGCCGGCGTAGGCCTCGAGCAGCGCGGCATCCCCGTCCGAGTCCAGCTCGTGGTTGATCGAGAAGTTCCCGAGGTCGAAGAACGGGTCGCCCATGCCGGCGTACTCCCAGTCGACGATCCGCAGCCGGGCGCCGTCGTGGATGAAGTTGGCGTTGAGAAGGTCGTTGTGACACGGCCGCAGCTCGACCGGCGCGGTCAGGCAGGCGAGCTCGACGCGGCGGGCGATCGACTGGGCGAGCTCGTACTCGGGTGGGATCGTGGCGCGGCGCGACAGCGCCAGCGCGCGATAGGCCTCGACAATCCGGAAGGGCACGAAGAGCCCCGGGATGGCCGGGCCGTCGTGGACCCTTCGCAGCGCGTCCGCCACCTCCCCCAGCAGTGCCGGCGAGGCGCGAATCTCGCTCTCCGGAACGGGGTGACCCTCGATGAAGCGGGTGACGAGGTAGCCCTCCGGCCGCACGAACGCGACGACCTCGGGACCGACCCCGACGCCTGCCGCGGCAACGGTCGCGGCGTGCTCGACCTCCCGGCTGATGCCAAGGAGGTGCGTGTCGTTGCCCGCGAGCCGCACGACGTAGCGGTCGCCGCCCGGCGCGCCCTCCACCAGGAAGTTGCGATTCGTGATTCCGCCGGAGAGCGGCGTGAAGCGCAGCTCGCCGGTGGCGAGCTCCGGCACCCGCCGGAGCACACGGGTGAGGCCGTCCACGGTGACCTCGCGCTGCCGGTGGCTTTGGTCGGCTACGACGCCGGAACGGCCTCGCCGAGCGCGGCGGGAACGGGTCGGTGCCACTCGACCGGGTCGATGTGCTTCTCCACCATCTCCCGGGTGTCCTCCACGCCGAGCTCGTGGAACAGGAACGAGATCTTGCGAGCCTGGTCCGCGAGGATCTCGTCCTTCGACTCGAGGTCCCACAGCTGGCGCTTGAACGGGCCGAGCGCCTTCTTCCGCGTCGTGTACACGAACTGCTGGTCCGTCTGATCTGGCTTGCGCTCGTCGAGCGCATTGGCGAAGCACCACTGCTCGATCTGCTGGTGGATCTCGCGCGGGAACGCGGGGTGCTCGTAGAGGAGGTTCTGGAAGCCGGTCGCGAGGTGGATCTCGACCGTCTCGACCTCGCGGAACTTGTGGAACAGCTCGTCGGGCAGGGTCGAGGCGCCGTGCTGGACGGTGCCGGCGATCCCGTACTCCTTGCGCGACACCTCCCCGAGGCGCCGATGGACGTCGAAGTCGACCGCCGCGCTCCCGACCGTGCCGTCCGGCATGACGACGCCGCCGTGGGAGGTGCCGGTCTGGACGCTGACCTTGCTGATGCCGGCGACGCCCGGCGCCCGCCGCTCCAGCTCACGGCCGAGGCCGTCGAGGTACGCGCGCAGCTCCGCCTCCGTGGAGTTCTCCTTGCCGACCTCGCCGATCTCGCCGCCGATGCTGATCGTCACGCCGTCCGGCTGGAGCGAGCGGATGAGCGCGGCCAGCTCGGCCGACCGCTCGTAGTTCTCGCGCTGCTGCTCGTCAACCGTGCCGTGCGAGAGGTCCACGAGCGTCGAGGCGTCGATGTCGATATTGCGGTAGCCCGCGTCGATGGCGAGTCGGCAGGCGCGCCGGATCTCCTCGGTCATCGCCTCGGGATCGGCCGCGTACTTCTTGGCGTTGAACTGGTAGTGGTCGCCCTGGATGAAGACCGGGCCCTGCCAGTGCGCCGCGATGGCGCCTGCGAGGACCGAGGTCGCGTAGTCGATCGGTCGCTGGAACGTGTACGTCTGCTCGCTCCGTGCCAGCTCCAGGATCACGGCGCCCACGTCTCGCGTCGTGGCCGACTCGAAGGTGACCCGGGCCATGTCGAACGTCTGGGCGCGGATGTTGATCGCCGGCACGGTGAAGCCGCTGACCTCGCCGCGCGCGCGTGCCATGTACAGCTCGTGGATGCTCGCCGAGCGCGCACCGAGGGCCTGCGCGGCCTCCCACACGATCCACTGCGCGGCCTCCGCGGCCGGGGCGTCCTCGGTGAAGGCTGCCGTCCACGCGAGGTCACGGATGCCGTCCGCGCGGAGCCGGGCGGCGTCGGCGACCTCGAGCGTGCCGTCGTGGACGTGAACGATCCCGCTGAGGCGCGAGAGAAGGTCTGCGGGAGAGCTGGCGACATACGGCATTGGGCGGGACTCCTGTCCGGTCGATTGCGACCGTTCGATCTGTCCCGCCCATTATCCGTCGCGCCCGGCGGCGTGGCTCCTCAGCAGCCGAGCAGCGTTCGCACCTGCCTGGCGCGATCCAGCCAATCCGTGGCCAGGGTCCCCGGGACCTTCCGCTTCGCGGACTCGTCGGTGACCTTGGTCATGAACTCCTGGACCTTCTTGCAGGCATCGGCCGTCTTCTTCTGGCCGAGCTTGAGGATCGCGTCGTCGAGCTTGCCGGCCAGATCGGCCGCGAGCTTCGGCGCAACGTTCGGCACGGAGGCGTTCACGTCGTTCCGAAGGCCCGTCAGCAGGTCGACCGGGCCGAGAACGCGGACGACGAAAGTCCCCGTGCCGGCGTTGCCGGCCCCGTCCGTGGCGCCGCACGTCACCGTGGTCTGTCCGACCGCGAAGGTCGTCCCCGAGAGTGGCGTGCAGCTGACGGGCACGATCCCGCTCACGAGGTCGCTGGCGGACGCCGAGTACGTCACCGTCGCCCCGTTCGCGGCGGTCGCGGTGACCACGATGGTCGCCGGAACCGTGATGGCCGGTGCCGTGGAGTCGATGATCGTGACATGGAACGTCGCCGATCCCTCGTTCCCGGCAGCGTCGACCGCCCCGCAGGTGACCGTCGTCGTCCCCAGCGGAAATGTCGAGCCGGACGCCGGGGCGCACTCGGTCGCGACCTCACCGTCGCGATCGTCGAGCGCTGAGACCTCGCTCGCGAATGCGACCGTCCGGCCGGCGCTCCCCGTGGCCTCGAGCCGCTTGTCGTCGGGCACGGTCACGACCGGCGCCACGACGTCGGGCGAGGCGACCACGACCACCGCCCAGGTCGAGAAGTGGCCCGCCACGCCGTCGAAGGTGACGATCGAGCCGTCGGTTCGAACCGCGACGCAGCCATCGACCGCCGGCGTCTGGCCGGCGGCGCAGACGTCGATCGTCTCGTAGGTCGCGCTGCCATCGCTCCGGACGGCGAGCGTCGCCCGGCCGGCTGCAAGCGCGTCCAGGAAGGACTGCCGCTCCGCCGAGCTCATCTCGTCGAGATCGATGGTGAAGGTGATCGCAGCGTCGACGCCGAGCGTGGGAATGTCGAAGTCGAGGTGGTACGCGGCGAGCGGGTCGATCAGGCCTGCCGGATCGAGGTCCGATCCGCCAAGCCGCTCGATGGCGTAGCCGACGTTCGTGGCGAAGGTTCCGTCGGGCAGCGTCGCATCGAGCGCAGCCAGTCCGTTGATGAGCTGGAACGAGGTGGCGCCGAGGGCCGTGGCGGCCGTGAGCCGATCGGTGTCGGTCCCGACGACCGTCGAGCTGCCGGCGACGTTGACCGTCCCCAGCTCGATGGTGGCGGCCTGGATCTCCAGCGACAGGTCGCCCTCGACCGTCTCGAGGCTCGGTGCTTCGAAGACCGTCAGGGAGGGGTTGCCGGTCAGGGTCATGTCGCCGCCGACCGTCTCGATCTCGGGGGCCTCGATCGTCGTGAGCGTGGCGTTACCGGAGATGTCCATGTCCCCGCCGACGGTCGTGACCGCCGGAGCGTCCACGCTCGCCAGCTGGACGTTCTCGGAGATGGTCATGGAGCCGCCCACCGAGATGAGCGCGGGCAGGTGCAGCACGAGGCTCGGACCCTCGGCGATGGTCGCGTTCTGGGAGACGTCCACATCGCCGCCGATGGTGGTGACGGTCGGAAGCTCGATGATGGTGAGACTGGCGTTGGTGGTGACATCGAGATCGCCACCGATGGTGGTGAGGCTCGGGGCCGACACGTTCGTCATCGTGGCGTTGCCCGAGACGTCGAGGTCGCCGCCGATCGTCGTCACCGACGGCGCCGAGACGTTGGTCATCGAGGCGTTGTTGGACACGTCGACGTCGCCGCCGATGATCGTCAGCGTTGGCGCCGACACGTCCGTGAGCGTGGCGTTGCCGGAGATGTCCATGTCGCCACCGACGGTGTCGACGGCGGGCATGTCGATGGTGGTCAGCGTGGGGTTGGCCGTCAGGGTCATGTCGCCGCCGACGGTCTCGACGTCCGGCATCGTGATGACGGTCAGGGTCGCGTTCTGGGAAACGTCCATGTCCCCACCGACGGCCGTCGCGCTCGTCGCCAGCTGGTCCACGGCGGTGTTCTGGGTGACCGTCAGGTTCCCGCCGACGAAGGCGAGGCCAGAGAGGTCGACGTCGACCAGGCTGCCGTTTCCGGTGATGACGAGGTCGCCTTCGATCCTGTCGAGGTTCGGCAGGGCCAGGTCGGTGAGGGTCGGGTTGCCGCTGACGACGAGGTCGCCGGCGATCGAGGTGAGGTTGGGGAGCGAGAGCTCGCTGCAAGTGGCGTCGGTGACGACGAGGTTGCCCGTGACGGCGGTCACGGTCGCCAGCGATGCGGCCGAGCAGTCGTCGACGACGAGGTCAACGATGGGGTCGGGATCAGGATCAGGCGGGATGCCGACCTCGAACCACTCGATCGTGCAGCTGCTGCTGGTGAGCTCGGTGACGGTGAGGCTGCCGGCGGCGCAGTCGGCGCCGAGGATCGCCAGCCAGCCGGCGGGTCCGGTGGCGCTGACCTCGAGCTCGATCGGGTTGCCGTGGGCGGCCGCGAAGCCCAGGGTCCAGCGGCCGTCGGGGCCGGCGTCCTGGGCGTCGAAGCCGAAGCCGGTCCCGCTGGCCGGGTTGAGCTCCACGTCGAAGCTGCTGGGGTTGACCGTCGTGGCCGGGAACGACTGCTCCACGACCACGGCCGCGGTGGCCGCCGCCTGGAACTCGTCGAGCTGGACGTTGGCCACCGCGCAGGTCAGGAGCTGGCCCGGGCGGATCCGGAGGGCGCCGCCGGGCGCGCAGTCGCCGCCGAACAGCGGCAGCCAGTCGGCCGGGTGCTCCTGGGTCAGGCTGAGGGCATCGCCGTGGACCGCGTCGAGGACGTCGATCCCGACGACGTAGCCGGTGGGGCCGCCCGGGCCGAACAGGTCGTCGCCGTCGAAGGCGGCGAGGCTGGTGGTGCCGCGGGCCAGGTCGAACCGGAAGTCCCGGGGCTCGGCGGTCATCTCGAAGCTCGGCACCGAGTACGAGCTCGTGACCACGACCACGGCGTCGGCCGGCCCAACCGCGGGCGGCGGGGGTGGAGGCGGCGGCGGCGCGACCTGGAGCTCGAACGCGCCCATGTCGCAGCCCGCGCCGGAAGGACGGCTCACGCCCCGCTGGTCGGTCGGCCGGCACAGGGTCGGATCCGCGGAATCCACGGCTGGGTTCCCGGCGAGGAGGGCGTGGGTCGCGGTCTGCCCGCCGTTGTCGGCGAGGGGCGCGAGCTGCGGATCCTGGATGCCCGCGACGGAGCATCCGAACGAGCCGACGAACGTGTAGGTCGTGGTCGGGGCGAGCTGGCACTCCTCGCGGCCGACATTGCCGGCGATGATCGAGTTCTCGATCGTCAGGACGCTGGTGGAGCCGGTGATGATGCCGGCGCCGATGCCGATCCCCCCGGTGTTCGGGTTGGTTGCCGCGACGTTCTCGGTCACCGTCACGTGGCGGAGCGTGAAGTTGCTTCTGCCGACGTAGATCCCACCGGCGGAGCCGGAGAAGTACTGCGGCGTGCCGGAGTTGTAGTGCTTCGTGAAGTTGCCGCTGATGGTCGAGTTGGTGATCGTGACGGTGGCGGCGCAGCAGGCATCGGTCGTGTCGTCGCCCGTGACGATCCCGGCACCGCGAGCCGTTGCGGTGTTGGAGCTGATGGTGCTGCCGGTGATGGTCGCCGTACCCGCGAGACCGAGGCCACCGCCCGCGCTTCCGTCAGCCAGGTTCCCGGACACCGTGGAATCGACCATCGTGAGCGAGTACTCGCTGAGGATGCCGCCGGACCCGCGGAGGGCCGTGTTGCCCCGGACGATCGAGCGGGTCAGGGTCAGCTGGGACTCGTACCGGTCCACCTGGATGCCGCCACCGGAGCCGCAGGTCGCGTTGTCCTCGACCACGACATCGGTCAAATGCGCGATCCCATGGACGTAGATGCCCCCGCCGCCGCCGTTGTTGCCGTCGTCGCCGCCCGGCTCGGCGCAGGGCTGCCCACCGCGCAGGGTCAGGCCGCTCGCGACGAGAGTGGTGTCGGTCGTCGGGCCCGGGCCCAGCACGAGCAGCACCCGGTCGAGCCCGTTGGCGTCGATGAAAGTCGTGCCGGACCCGGCACCCTGGATGACCACGCTGGCCGAGACGTTGAGGGAGCCGCTCAGGTGGTCGCCGCCCGGAACGGTCAGCTCGTAGCTGCCCGAGGGCACGACGACCGTCTCGATCTCCGCGGCACCGTCGGCGTTCGCGTTGATGAGCGCGCCGCGGAGGCTGCAATCGGCCGGCGCCGCGTCGGTGCACGCGGTGGCGGCCGGGTCGTCGAGGACCTGGTCGACGGTCAGGACGGCCGAAGCGGGCTCGACCGCGGCCACGGAAGGGACTCGCAGGGGCACGAGAAGCCCGATGAACACGAGGGCCAGGGCGGCCGTCAGGGCTCGCATCGGCTGTGCATCGGTCCGGACGTGACGGCTCGGGCTCACGTGGCAATCCCTCCAGGAATCCTCGGTGCCGCCCATGCGGGTCGGCGAACGTGGCGGGAGATTGGCGAAACGGCCGTTCCCGCGGCGTTCCCACGCTTCGAGGCGACGGGATTCCGCTCGGCGGTCGGCTAGGCTGGCGATCCGGGGCGAGGCATGGGAGCCAGGGAGGGATGACGCGAGTGCACGTCCGCGCCCGGCTCCTGGGCGCCTTCGAGGTCGAGATCGACGGCCGCCCGCTCGATCGAGCCGCCTTCGAGCGACCATCCGGGTTGCGAGTCCTCAAGCTGCTCCTCGCAACCCCGGAGCACCGCGTCCGCCGGGAGGTCGCCGCCGAGCTGCTGTGGCCCGAAGCCGACCCGGATCGCAGCGCGGGCAACCTTCGGAAGGCGATCCACTTCGCGCGCCGAGGCCTCGCGACCCCGGCCGGCGACGACGACCTGCTCGGCAGCGAGGGCGAGTGGCTCCGGCTGGCGCCGGGAGCGACGCTGGACATCGACGCCGACCGGCTCGGCGAGGCCCTCGGGCGGATCGAAGGGGCCGGGTCCTCGAAAGCGTCATCCTCGGCGACGGGCGCCCCGGGCACCGGCGACGCGCTGGAAGTCCTGGCGACGCTTGGCGGGAGCGAGCTGCTGCCGGACGACCCGTACGAGGAATGGCTGGTCCCGCTCCGGGAGCGGCTCAGGCAGCGCGTCCAGGCGGTCGTGCTGCGGGCCGTCGCGGATTCTCGCGCCCGAGGCGACACCGCCCTCGCCGTTCGACTGGTGGATCGGGCCCTGGCGCTCGATCCCGCGGACGAGCTGGCCCACCGCGCGGCCATCGAGATGCACCTTGAGGCGGGCCACCTGCACGCGGCGCGGCGCCAGCTGGTCGCCTGCCGTCGGGCGATCGCGGAGGCCTACGGCGTCGAGCCGTCGGAGGAGCTCGTTGCCCTCATCGACCGCGCGGCCGCGGATCGCGTCGCGGCCCCGCTCGCCGAGGCCATCGAACCGGAGATCGTCGGCCGGCGGCTGGAGCTCGACGGCGCGGAATCGGTGCTGGACGCGGTCGGGGCTGGGCGCCTCGGCGCGCTCCTGCTCCGCGGCGCGCCCGGAATCGGCAAGACGCGCCTCCTTCGGGAGCTGGTTCGAACGACTGCCGCCGGCGGCTGGCGGGTCGTCGAGATTCGCGGCCTGGAGCTCGCGGCCGACAGCGCGTACGCCTCGCTGGGAGGGGCCCTCTCCACGATCCTCGATGCGGGCGGCGTCGAGGCCTGGCCCGAGCCTGCCCGGAGCGCGATCCTGGCGATCGCGCCGGCCCTGCGGCGGACCGCCGGGAGTCGGGATGCGGGCGCGGGCGCCGCCCCGCTGCTCGCGTTCGCCACCGACGCCGGCCTGCGGGCGGGCCTGCTCGACGGACTCCGCCGCATGAGCACGGAGCGCCCGCTTGTGCTGGCCGTCGACGACGTCCAGTGGCTGGATCCGGCGACGGTCGCGTTGCTCGGTTCGGCGCTATCGCTCGAATCCTCAGCCGTCCTGCTGGTGCTGACACTTCGCGACGAGCGCGGCGCCGTGGAGCCTGCGCTTCGACGGTTCGTCGACGGACTGGTCCGGAGTGGCGGCACGGAGCTCCGCCTCGGACCGCTGGGCCGTCGGGAGATCCGGCTGATCCTCGAGCGCGAGCTCGAGGGCGCCGGGCTCGCGGACGGCGTTGCGGACGCGATCGTCGACCTGGCCGGCGGCACCCCGCTGTACGCGCTCGAGCTGCTGCGCGGTGCGCAGGAGAGCGGCGCGATCGCCCTTCGTGACGGCGAGTGGCGGATGACCGACCCGCGCTCCACGTTCTCCGTGCCCGAAGGCGTGCGCCGCGTCGTCGAGGACCGGACGAGGCGGCTGGATGCCGAGGTGCGCGCGATCCTGGGCGTCGCGGCGGAGCTCGGGGACGAGGTGACCTACGAGCTCCTCGTCGCGGCCTCGGGCGCGGACGCGGAGACCGTGCTCGATGCTCTCGACGAGGGCCTGGCCGTCGACCTGCTGGAGGAGCAGGCCGGCCGCTACCGGTTCGGGCATCCCCTGTTTCGCGCGGCGCTCCGCCGGGAGCTGCCGCGGAAGTTGCGGGCGCTGCTCCACGGACGGATTGCGGCAGCGCTGGCCCGGGACGTCGATCCGACGGACCGCAAGTCGATCGACGCGGTGATCGCGTCCGGGGCAGACGCGCTCGCGGTTGCCGGTCACGCGACCGACGCGGTGGAGCTTGGCGCGACCGACGCCCTCCCACTCGCGGTCGGCTTCGGGCTGGCCGCCGGTTCGAGGCAGAGCACGCTCTTCGACTACGCCGCCGCCGCGGGGACCCTCCGTCGGGCCCTCGCCCTGTGGTACCGCCTCCCCGTCGAGGCACGGGCTGACTTCCCAGCCTCCGAGGCGCAACACCTCCTGGGCCAGGCGCTTCGCGCCGCCGGCGACCAGGCTGCCGCTGCCGAAGCCTTCAACGCCGAGATCGCGACGGCAGTCGACGACATGGCCCGCGCCCGCGGCTATGCCGCGCTGTCATGGCTGCCCTACGAGCATGGCCGCTTCGATCGCTCGGAGGACATCCTCCGGAAGGGGATCGACGCGCTCCACGACCCTGTCGCGAGGGCCTTCCTCGAGTCGGGCCTCGGGTGGCTCTACGGGCGCCGCGGTGAGTGGGCCAAGGCCCATGAGCTGCTCGCGCGAGCCGTGACCGTGCTCGAGCGCGCGGCCCCGCCGGACCTCCTCGCCCGGTCCGTAGATCGACTGGCGGTCGCGATTCGTGACACCGGCGCTGCGGACCGCTCCATTCCGGTGTTCGAGCGGGCCCTCGGCCTGTCGATCGAGGCGGCGAACGCGCACGAGGAGGCCATGGTCCGGATGCATTTCGCCGGCGCTCTCCGGAACCTGGGCGACGTCGACGGCGCGCGGACCAACCTGGAGCGGGCGCTGTTCCTGTGCCACCTGACGGGCGACCGCTACATCGAGGCCGTGACGACCTGGATCCTGGCCGAGGTCGAGGACACCGCCGGACGGCTCGAGGAGGCCATCGGTCTCCGACGGGCGGAGCTCGAGATCCTCGGCGCCACCGGCGGCAATCCCCAGAACCAGGCGATGGCCCACGCCCACATCGCCCACCTCGCGGGCCGGCTCGGCGACTCCGACGTGGAGGCGGTGGAACGCAAGGCTGCGCGGGCTGTCGCCGAGCACTCCGGGATCGACCACCTGCCGGCTCTCGTCGAGCGGGCGCTGACGGCGCGAGACTGGGCGGTCGTCGCGCATCGCCATCACGAGGACGCGCCCGCGATCCCAGCGCAGGCAACGGTCGCCTGAGCTGCCGCTCGGACCCGGGCGGGAACGCGCCGGGAACGCGGCACCGGCGATCCTCCACCCGATGTCCGAGAGCTACCGCTCCTACGTCGTTCGCGTCAGGCGACCCGCGATGGCCGCCGAGGCCGTCCAGATCGACGTGGAGGACCTCATCGGCGGAGGCCGCGTGGCCGTCAGCGGCGACGAGGCCCGGTCCCTGGCGGAGCGCCTGCGAGCGCTGGTGAGCGATCCCAGGGGCGTCCCGATCAAGCGCCCGGCTTCACCACCATCAGGAACACGATCGACACGATCAATGCCATGAGGAACAGGCCACCGAGCTGGACGCGACGGACGAGGCGCATCAGCTCGGGAGGCGGGCCACCGGCGGGCGGGCCACCGGCACCGGGAGGCGGGCCGGCTGGCGGGCCACCGCTCGTCATCTCGATGATCTTCTTCACCGTCGGTGTCTGGACGAACAGGGCGAAGCCCAGCGCAACCACGTAGAGCGCGATCCCGACCATGAGCCAGGCATGGGCCATGACGTCGATGCTGCCGACGACGATCAGGGCGACGCCCGTGATCCCCTGGAGGATCGCGAACGGCACGACCTGGACCTCGGAGAGGCGCTTGCTGAGCCGTGTGGCGAAGCTGCTGTGCTGGCGCTCCACGGCGCCCAGCCGCCCGATGATCGGGAAGCTGAACGTGGGCCCGAAGGCGATGATCGCGCCGATGACGTGCGCGAACAGGAACCCCTGGAACAGTGTCATGGCGTCACTCCCTCCGCCGCGGCCGCCGGCCCCCGGCCGATGGCGAGGCTACCACCTCGGCAGCTCAGTGCGGACGATGGTCGTGGCCGTCGTCGGGACCGTGGGCCGCGTCGGAGCCGAGGTCCGGACCGGGTTCCGACGCCCCGAGCTTGGCATGCGCAGCGTGGGTCTCGCCGTAGCGGACCCGGTAGCCGGCGATCAGCCGGCGAACCTCCTCGAGGCTCGTGATCCCAGCCTTCGCCAGCCCGGCGAGATCGTCGCGGCGGTGGTGGAGGTCCGCCTCCAGGTCGCCCGCCCTGCGGCCGAGGCGTGCGGCGATCTCCGGCAGGACGCCCCACGCGAAATGCTCGTAGCGGCCGAGGCGGTCGTCCCACGTCGCGAGCACGGCCGGGTCCAGGCGCTGCGAGTGGCCGTGGGCGTCGCGCGCCAGGGGGCGGACGTAGTGCGCGGCGGTCGCTCGCAGTCGGCCGCGGCGCCCCCCCGCGGCGGTTCCGGCGCCGGCGGCGGTCTCCTCCAGCACGAGCACGCACCCGAGGAACGTCAGCTGGTCGTCCGTCAGGGGGAGCGGGCCGCCACCCAGCGCGGCCCGCACCTCCGCCAGCGAGCCCGCCTCGAGGACCCCGCCGGCGCGCCGCCCGCGCACGAGGCTGCTCGCCCCCGCGGCGCTCAGCGGCCCGGTCAGGGCGTCGACCTTCTCGTCGGGGTGAATCGAGCTGAGGACTCCCGCGAGCAGCTGGCCGGCGGCCGCGAGCCGACCCTGCGGAGCGGCCACGACGAGCGGGATCCGGCCTTCCACGAGCACCCACACGAGCGCCGCGAGCTCGCCATCGAGGACACCCTGGGCGACGAGTCCCACGAGCGACGGGGGATCGCCGGGTCGCGCTCCCGTGGCGCCTGGGCGCGTCTGCGCGGGCTCGGACACGAGCCCGAGCCTAGCCGATGGGCGTTCCGGTGACGGGCGGCACGCCGGACGCGGCACCCGGTGGCATCGCCGCCGCCTGCGTGCGCCGGTAGAGCGTGACCCCGGCCGCGTAGCCGAGCGCCAGCGAGATGCCCTGGCCGATGCCCTGGCCGATCAGCGGCACCCGACCCAGCACGACACCCAGCGCGCCGGCAAGCAGCGCGAAGAGCAGCCCGTACGCGATCGTCCAGCCGATGATCCGCAGGACGCTGCCCCGGGTGATCAGCCACGACCGCTGGACGCTCTCGACGACCGGCGCCCCATCCGCCGCCAGCCATGGGGCCATGTAGAGCCGCGCGACGAACCAGATGAACACGATCGCCAGCCCGACGGCGACACCGAAGGCGATCGCGCGATTGATCGAGCCGAGGACGGCGAGCACGACGACCCCGCCGGCGAGGACGCCGATGGTCAGCAGCCCGACGAGCAGCCCCGCGCCGAGCACGCCCAACCACCGCCGACGCACCAGCGCCAGCGTCTCCCCGACCGTCGGGAAGGGCCCGACGCTCGCCGCCACCGCCCAGACCTGGCCGTACACCGCCGCGAGGATCGAGCCGATGAGGCTGACGATGAAGGTGACACCGGCGGCGCCCATGAGCGCGCCCATGTCCTCGATCGTCGGCTGTCCGCCCGGCGAGACCCTGACCGAACGGCTGATGACCGGCAACAGCGTGAGCTCCAGGACCGCGTTGATGACGACCGCGATGACCACGATCGGCAGGATGAACGCCGGCTTCGCGAGCGACTTGAAGGCGGCCTCGATCGCCGTGCCGAGGCTCAGGTGCTCGGCGTCCACGGAGCCGAACAGACCGGATACGGGGCGCGTCGCGCCGGGTTCCTCCCAGGGATTGTTCGCGAGGCTCATCTGGTCCCCCTCCGGCAGGTCGGTGCTGTCACGAAAAGAGGCGCCGGCCGGGAGATCCGGCCGGCGCCTGGGCTTTGCCTGTCGGTTCCGATTGGCTCAGGCCGGGCGGCCCAGCCAGCGCTTCACGTCGGGCTGCATGAAGTAGTACAGGACGACGATCGGCAGCGCGAGCGAGATGATCGACGAGACGCTGATCCCGCCGGTCAGCCCGAGCACGGCGAACACGAGGCCGATCACCGAGACGACCACGCCGAGCATCCACGCCCAGCTGCGGCCCTTCCACACGCCATAGGCGATGGCGAGGTAGAGCACGGCGATGAGGAGCGCGATGAGGCCGAAGACGAAGCCGAGGCCGGCGAGCACGCCGGCGGCAGCAGCGCCGCCTTCGACACCGGACGACCCGATGATCCCACCGGCGAGGCCGCCGAGCCCGATCGCGGCGAGCGCGAGCAGCAGGCCGAGCACGCCGAGGATCGCCTCGATCACCGTGATGACAGTGGCGCCCATCGGCCGGCCGACCGCGGCGGGAGCCGGCGGCGGAGCCATCGGCGCCATCGGCGGCGGCGTCTCCGCGGGCGGCATCGATTCAGTCATTCCCTGTCCCTTCCCTCTCCCCGTCGCCGGCACGTTGGGCCGGCGCACCACCGCACTCTACGCCTCGTCGCGCGCGCGCAACAACCGATTTCGCGACGTTCTACGCCCGGTTTGACACGGCCAAAGCGCGGCCCGTAGACTCCCGGCTCCGGCGCCACGGCGCTGGCTGACGTTACCGGAGGTGGATGTGATGAAGAGCACGACGCTGCTCACCCGGCGGCTCGTCGCGCCTTACGGCGCAGACGGCGGCGGGAGATTTGTGCCCCCCTCGTAGGTAGCTGACGGCGGCAGTGCCGCCAACGCAGAGACCACGACCGTGGGCCGGATCGGGCCCACGGTTTTTCATTTGTCCTCGGGCTGCACGCGAGGACCACTGACGAGCCGCGAGCCCTTCCCCAGCCGGGTACGGATCGCGGCTCTTCTCATGTCCGCAGCCCAGAAGGACACCGATCAATGTCGAGCACCATGCTCAAGGAACCGAAGATGACGCAGGACCGTTCGATCGATCCCGCGTGGCAGCTCGCCCTCGAGCCGGCGCCCGAGCCCGTCGTGACGGAGCCCGGTACCGACGTCGTGGCGCGCGTCCCCGCGCTGCTGGTCGAGCGCGTCACGAAGCGATTCAACGTGGCGCGCAAGCGCCAGCCGGTGGTCGCGATCGCGGACGTCTCGCTGCGCCTCGAGCGAGGTGGGACGGTCGGGATCCTGGGCGCCAACGGCTCGGGCAAGTCGACCCTGATCAGGCTCGTCTCGGGCCTGCTGACGCTCGACGAAGGCCGGGTCGAGGTGTTCGGGCACGACCTCGAGCGCGAGGAGATGGCCGTCAAGCGACTCATCAACCGGGTGAGCGTGGACGCGGCGTTCTTCAAGAAGCTGAGCCCGATGGAGAACCTGCTGTTCGCAGCGAGGCTCTACGGGATCGACCCGAAGCTCGCCCGCGGAGAGACCGTCCGGATCACGGAGCGGCTCGGCATCGCCGAGAAGCGCCTGGGCCGTCCGGTCGAGCAGATGAGCCGGGGGATGCAGCAGAAGATCGCCATCGCGCGAGCCCTGCTGACGAGCCCCTCGCTGCTGCTCCTCGACGAGCCGACCACGGGTCTCGACCCGCGGTCCAAGCTCGACGTCCAGGCATTCATCGAGGACATCCGGAAGAGCCACGACGCATCGATCGTCCTGACGACGCACGACCTCGACGAGGCCGAGCGCCTGTGCGACGAGATCATCGTCCTCAACGATGGTCGGATCGTGGCGCAGGGCTCGCCGGAGGCGCTGAAGCGACTCGTCGCGGAGCGCCACGGCGGGGCAGCGACGATGCACAACGTCTTCATGACCTACACGGGCCGCTCCCTCGACGAGGACGTCGAGGAGGACGAGTCCGACGACGAATGACTACTCGAAATTCATCGGCCGTTCAGCCGAGGTCCGGCGAAGGCGGCGGCGAGGAGACTCGCGAGCGCACTTCCAAGGTGCGTGAGCGAGTCCCCGGAGCCGCCAACGCACGCCGGGGCCGGATCAACGGCCGACGAAGGGAGGTGAGAACCAGATGCAGCACCTGATGCACGTGGAGGTGGCCAAGCGCGACCGCGAGCGCGAGATCCGACAGCGGATCCGCGATCGTCGCCAGCGCAACCAGCTCCCCAAGCAGTCGGTCAGGCGCGCCTTCGGGCGGTCGATCATCGAGATCGGCCACCGGATCGCCGCCGAGCCGCAGCCCAGGCTGGCTCGGTCCCGGTGAGGGCCGAGCCAGCCCTCCCCGCGAGGACCCATCCGATGTCCGCACTCACACACGAGCTGAAGGCCTCGTACGCCTTCATGGAGCGCAACTTCTTCCTGTCCCGGCGCTACTGGGGCTGGGAGATCGCGTTCCTCGTCTACTCCGCAGCCGGCGCCCTGTCGATCGCCTTCATCGGCGCGCAGGCCGGCGATCCGCGCCTGCTCCTGACCCTGATGGTCGGCGCAATCTTCTGGAACTACCTCTCGGTGGTCTTCAGCTGGATCGCCGAGACGATCCAGATCGAGCGCTGGGAAGGCACGCTCGAGTACACGTTCATGGCCCCGGTCCGCCGCTCCACCCACCTGCTGGGCGCGGTGGCCTACGCCATGGTCTACGGGCTGATCCACACCGCCGCGATCCTCGTCGCGATGGTCCTGTTCTTCCCGCAGGAGGTTGCCGTCGCGCAGCCGAACGTGGCGACGATCGTGGCCTTCATGCTCCTGGGCTCGTTCAGCCTCGTCGGCGTCGCGATGCTCGCGGCGATCCTGCCGCTGCTGTTCGTCGAGCGCGGGATGCAGATGGCGTTCGTCCTGCAGTCGGTCCTGCTGCTCGTCAGCGGGGTCTACTACTCCATCAGCGTCCTGCCGACGTGGATGCAGGTCATCTCCTGGTTCTCACCGGCGACGTACGCGCTCAACGGGGTGCGCGCGGGGCTCATCGACGGGGTCGGCCTGGACGCCCTCTGGGGCGACATCTGGCCGCTCGTCCTGATGGGGTCGCTGTTCATCCCGCTCGGGCTCTGGGCGTTCGGCACCGCCGAGCGCTACGCCAAGCGCACCGGCAAGCTCAAGCGAGTCGGGTGATGGCGACGCTCGACCGCCTTCGCGCGGGCATCACCGTTCCGGGGCTTCGGCTTCGTCCGTACGCGGGCGAGGCCGATCTCCCCGAGATCGTCCGCATCACCAACGCGGAGGCCCTCGCCGACGGCCTCTACCACCGCACGACCGTGGAGGAGATGGCCTCGTCCTTCGCGCACCCGAGCGAGGCGTTCCAGCCGGAGCGCGACGTCACCATCGCGGAGCTCGACGGGCGCATCGTCGGCCAGGCCAGCCGCGAGGTCGTCAACACCACGGATGGCTTCCGCGAATACCGCAACGACGGCGAGGTCGATCCGGCGTTCCGGCGTCGGGGAATCGGCGCCGCGCTGCTGGCAGAGAACCTCCGACGCCATCGCGAGCGCGCGGCGGAGGACCCGACGGACCGCGAACGCCTCTTCGGGTCGTGGACCTGGGAGCGCCAGGTCGGGGACATCGCGCTCATGGAATCGTTCAAGTTCGCGCCCGCCCGATGGTTCTTCGATATGGTCCGCCCGAACCTCGACGAGATTCCCGAGCGCCCGCTGCCGGCCGGGTTCGAGCTGCGGCCCATCGACCGGTCGCTCGCGCGACAGGTCTGGGAGGCAGACATCGAAGCCTTCCAGGACCACTGGGGCGGCTTCGACGGGTCGGAGGAGCATCTCCAGCGCTGGCTGGACAACCCCCACGTGGACCTGTCCATGTGGGTCGTCGCCTTCGACGGCGACGAGGTCGCCGGCGGGATCATCAACGCCATCGACCCCGAGCAGAACCGGGCCGCCGGCGTCCGGCGCGGCTGGCTGCAGAGCGTCTTCACGCGCAGGGCGTGGCGGCGCCGCGGCCTGGCCACAGCGCTCATCGCGGAGTCCCTTCGCGTCCTTCGGGATCGTGGCATGACCTCGGCGGCCCTCGGGGTCGACGCGGCCAACCCGAGCGGCGCCTTCGGCCTGTACGAGGGCCTCGGCTTCGGTGTGACCGAGCGAGCGACGGCCTGGCGGAGGCCGTTCGAATGAGCGAGCAGCCGATGGCCGATGCGCTTCGGGCGCTGGGCTGGGACGAGCGCTTCGCGACGCTCCTCGCCTCGGAGGCGCCGGGCCTCGTGCCCGGTCGCATCCTGACCGAGGAGCGCGGCCAGTACCTCGTCGCCTCCGCGGCCGGCGAGGGCCCGGCGAGCGCCTCCGGCCGCCTGCGCCACGACGTCGATCTGGACCCCACGGCGACGTGGCCGGCCGTTGGCGACTGGGTCGCGCTTGAGCCCGTAGCGGCGTACGCGCAACCGAACGAGCACCGGTTGATCCAGCGCGTCCTGCCGCGCAGGACGGCCGTGATCCGGCGCGCGCCCGAAGGTCGCAGGATGCCGAGCCAGGTCCTGGCCGCGAACGTCGACACCGTGTTCGTCGTGACCTCGATGAACGCCGACTTCAACATCCGCCGCCTGGAGCGCTACATGACGGTGGCGTGGGAATCCGGCGCCTCGCCGGTGGTGCTGCTGTCGAAGGCGGACCTCGCGTCGGAGCGGGACGCGTTCCTCGTCCAGGCCGCCACGGCGGCCCCCGGCGTCGAGGTCGTCCCGGTCTCGGCCGTCACCGGCGAGGGGCTCGAGGAGGTTCGTGCCCACCTCGGGAGCGGGCGCACGGTCGTATTCACGGGCTCGTCGGGCGTCGGGAAGTCGTCCATCGTGAACGCGCTGGCCGGCGCTCCCGTGCTCGCCACCGCGGCGATCCGCGAGGACGACGCGCGCGGCCGCCATACCACCACGCGTCGGCAGCTGGTCCGCCTCGCCGGCGCGCTGCTCATCGACACGCCGGGCCTGCGCGAGCTCGGGATCATGGACGGCGATGGGGTCGCGGCGGCGTTCGAGGACATCGAGGGATTTGCGGCCGCCTGCCGGTTCTCCGACTGCCGCCACCAGTCCGAGCCCGGCTGCGCGATTCGCGCGGCGTTGGCGGACGGCAGCCTCGACCTGCCGCGGCTCGACGCGTGGCGGAAGCTCGAGCGCGAGGCGGAGCGCGCGGCCCTCGCCACGGATGCGCTGGGCCGGCGCGCAGAGCGCAGGAAGTGGAGCGCGATCCAGCGCAGCGTGGGGATCCACATGCGGATGAAGTACGGGACGGAGCGATGAACGCGGACCGCGCCGCCACGATCGAGACCGGGATCCACGTGGCCGGCCTGCCACCGGACATCCGTGTCCGCGCGCTGGACCTCGTCGCCGACGCGCCGGCGCTGGCGGCGTTCATGGGCGACGTGAACATCGCCGACGGGCACAACCAGGTGCTCACGCCGGAGGAGATCACCATCGAATGGCGGCGCACGCCGGGCTTCGAGCCGGCCCGCGACGCCCTGATCCTGGAGGATGCCGCCGGGATCGCGGCACACCTGAACGTCGACGCCCAGCTTCGCGACGGCAAGGTGGTCCACCACATCGAGGGCTGGGTCCGCCAGGACCGGCGGCGGCAGGGCATCGGGCGGGCGCTGCTCGCGTGGGCCGAGCGCCACGCAGCCCGCAACGTGACCGAGCGGCGCACGCCGGAGCCGGACCTGCCCCAGGTGCTGGGCTTCGGCGTCCTCGAATCGATCCCGGCCGCGATGGCCTTCGCGGCGTCCACGGACTACACGCCGTTCCGGTACGGCTTCCAGATGTGGCGACCGCTCGCCGATCCGATCCCCGACTTCGACCTGCCGGCCGGCATCGAGATGCGCCCGGTTCGCGAGGAGGATCACCGGAAGATCTGGGACGCCGACACGGAGGCGTTCCTGGACCACTTCGAGCCGCGGGAGCGGGACGACACCGACTTCGTGGCCACGTTCTCCTTCCCCGATCTCGACACCTCGCTGTGGCGGGTGGCCTGGGAGGGCGACCAGGTCGCCGGCAGCGTCATGAACGCGATCTTCCCGGAGGAGAACGCCAGGACCGGCGTCAAGCTCGGGTGGCTGGAGCACGTCTCCGTCCGGCGGGCCTGGCGTGGCCGCGGAGTGGCGAAGGCGCTGATCGCGTCATCGCTGCGCCTCCATCGCCAGCGCGGGCTGGACTTTGCGGCGCTCGGCGTCGATGCCGGCAATCCAACCGGCGCGCTGGCGCTGTACGAGGGCCTCGGCTTCCGGCCGCACCAGAAGTGGATCAACCATCGCAAGCCGCTCTAGCTCGGCAGACGGCCCTCGCGCGCGACCCACTCCATCCACGGCCGCTCGCGTCCGATCGTCGTCGCGCCGCCGTGGCCGGGGAGGACCGTCAGCGTCTCGTCGAGCCGGCGCAGCCGTGCGAGGGACTCGACCATCGCCTCGGGTGACCCGCCCGGCAGGTCGACGCGGCCGAACGAGCCGTTGAAGAGCGTGTCGCCGCTGTAGAGGCGGCCCGCGTCCCGGTCCAGCAGGCAGACCGATCCCTCCGTGTGGCCGGGCGTGTGCAGCACCGCCAGGCGGATCGACCCGAAGCGGATCTCGCCGCCCTCCTCGAGGTCCACCGCGGGAACGCACGGCGGGATCTCGAAGGGCGCGCTCGTCGCCGGCGGGTTCGTGAGGCGGTGGGCGTCGAGCGGGTGGACGGCGATCTGGGCGCCGGTGTGCTCCGCGACGCGGGCGTTGTCGCCCATGTGGTCCCAGTGGCCATGGGTCGTGACGATGAGCTTGAGCGTCCAGTCGCGCGCCGCCAGCTCCTGCAAGATCCAGTCGAGGCAGGGCATGGCGGTGTCGATCGCGATTGCCTCTCGCGTCCGCTCGTCGGCGATGACGTGGAGGTTCGTCGCGAGGACGCCGACCACGCGATGCAGCTCGGTCAGGATCGCGTCCCTGCCGTCACGCTGCCTCGAGCTTCGCGCGCATGCAGTCGAAGGCCTGCCCGATGAGCTTGTTCGCCGTGCCCTCGATGAGGCGCGAGCCGACGCTCGCCAGCGTGCCCATCACCTGTACGTCCGCCGACCAGGCCATCGTCGTCGGGCCGGCCTCGGGCCCCGAGAGGACCATCTCGCCGCGGCCGTCGACGGCGCTGCCGGGGGCCTGGCCGGAGGCGCGAATCACCGCTCGCTCGGGCTCCACCGCCTCCGCGAGCTCGAGGTTGACCGCGAACCGCGCCGAGATCGGGCCGATGCCGACCTTGGCTTTCGCGCGGAAGTGCGTGGCGTCGGTGGCCTCGATCGACTCCACGCCCGGCCCGCACCAACCGACCTGCTGCGGATCGACGACGAAGGCCCAGACCTTCGCGCGCGGCGCGTTGATCTCGGTCGAACCGGAGAACTGCATCGCGCGAGGATAGGCGCTAGCCGCGCACCGGCTCCCACGTGACGAGCCCGACCTCGAGTGGCTCGGCGATGGCCAGGTCCCACAAGCCGTCCTCGGCCTGCACGAGCCACTCGTCGAGCAGCTCCCGCATCCGAGCGTCCTTGGGCGACCCCGGGGACGTCCAGGTCTGGCGACGCACGAAGCCCTCGATCTCGTCGCGACCAGCCCAGCGGCGCCCGCTCGATTCGAGCATCTGCACGCTCGGGTTCCGGCCGTGGGCGACCAGCAGGTCGACGAACGCGGGCAGGGCCGGGAGCGAGATTCGCTGCTCCCCGTGGACCTCGGGCCAGAACGGCTCCGCGAGCGACGCCGGGCTCCGCTGCATGAGGAGCGCGAGGCATTCGCGCGTCGTCACGCGCTCCATCGCCTCGAGGAACGGCCAGATCCGCTCGACGTCGTAGCCCACGTGGGCGATGAGCGACACGTCGGCGGCGAGGCTCCTCCCCTCGGCGCTCGCCTCGCTCCCCTCCTCGATCGCCTCCGGCCAGCGGGCCTCGATCACCCCGATGTTCTCGATCCGGTGCGCCGCCATCCCCTCGCGAAGTCCCTCGAGCATCGAGCGAGACGGATCGAGCGCGATCACTCGCCGCACCGCGCGAGCGATCGGCAGCGCATACCGCCCTGCCCCGGCGCCGATGTCGAGCCACGTGTCCTCCGATCGAGCGTGCGCCCGGAGCGCGTCGAGGACGACGTCGCCCGTTCGATCGGGATCCTCTCGGAAGATCGAGCTCACCTTCGCGTAGAAGTCGGCGCCGTCGGGCTCCTCGCGTAGCCGATCGACCTGCTCCCGATTGCCGCGGACGCGCTGCGTCCACATGGCGTCGGCGACCGACGCGAGATCGGCCCGCCGGTCCACGTCCGGGTTAGTGCCATCGATGGCCAGGAACCGCACGAGCTCCGGATGGTCCGAGAGCTGCGGGCCGAGCCCCGAGTCCCCGTCGCCGTCCGCCACGAGCTCCTCGGCTGCGGCCTCCATGCGCACGGGGTTGCGGGCGTCATGGTCCGAGTAGCGGGTCGCGATCAGGGGACGCGACGGGTCGAGCGGCTCGGCAACGAGCGCCCGAACGACGTCGGCGCGCAGCATCGGCTGGTCGCCGAGCGCGAGGAGGACCGCGTCCGCGGGCGGGACGCGCGCCATCGCCCACGACCACCCGAGCTGCAGCGAGCTCGAGAGGCCCCGCGATGGGTGCGTGTTGGTGATGAGCTCGGCTTGCCCCCATTCGATGCCCGCGGGCGGCGGTTCCGCGACGACGACGACCGGGTCCGGCAGGCCGGCGGCGGCGAGCGTGTCGAGGACGTGCTGGAGCACCGGCTTGCCGTCGACTCGCGCCTCGAGCTTGCTGCCACCGAAGCGGGAGCCGGCGCCGGCGGCGAGGACGACCGCGCGGACTCTCGGCGGATCGGTGCGCTCAGCCACCAGCGGGCTGGGGCGCCGTCGCCGTGGTCGACTTCGCGGTCGCCGTGGTCAACTTCGAGCTCACCGTCGCGGACTTCGCGCCGGCAGTGGCGCCGTACCGGCTGGCGACGATCTCGGCCATGATCGCGAGCGCCGTCTCGGCGGACGAGCGCCCGCCCAGGTCGAGCCCGATCGGGCCGTGGACCGACGCGATCTTGTCGTCCGTCAGGCCCGCTTCGCGCAGCCTCGCTCGCCTGTCCGCCTGGGTCTTTCGCGAGCCGATCGCCCCGACGTAGCGGGCGCCCCGCCTGATCGCCTCGGCGATCGCGGGCTCGTCGAACTTCGGGTCGTGGGACAGGATCGCGACCGCGTCGTCCGGGCCGAGATCGATCGCGGCGAAGGCCTCGTCAGGCCAGTCGTTGATGAGGCGCTCGACATCCGGGAAGCGCGCCGGCGCGGCGAAGGCCGGCCTGGCGTCGATGACGATTCGTTCGTACCCGAGGTCGGCGGCGATCGAGACGAGGGCGCGGGCGATCTCGGTCGCCCCGACGATCACGATCCTCGGCCGCACCGGAAAGGCCTCGATGAAGAGCTGGCGACCCTCGATCTCGACGGTCCGCGACGTGCCGCGACGGAGCGCGTCGAGGGCGGCCTCGACCAGCGCGGCGTCGGCCTCCGCGGAGCCGAGCGTGCCATCGAGAGCGCCGTCGGCGTCGACACGAAGCGGCTGGCCTGGCGTTTCGCCGTCGCCCTGCAGGTGGGCACCGTGCTGCTGCGGCGGTGAATCCGCGGGGAGGGCGGTCACGATCGCTGCGCCGCTCGGGTGCGCCGAGGCGGACGCGCGCGCCGCCTCCAGTGCCTCGGCGGGAATGGCCGGCTCGACCAGGACGTCGATCGTCCCGCCGCAGGCGAGGCCGACGTCCCACGCCTGCTCGTCGCTGATTCCGTAGCGGATCACGCGGGAGCGGCCGGTCGCACGCGCCCGCTCTATCTCCTCCGCCGCGGCGCCCTCCACGCAGCCGCCGCTCACGGAGCCCGCGATGCGGCCGTCGGCCGTCGTCGCCAGCACGGCGCCCTCCGGCCTCGGCGCCGAGCCGAAGGTGCGAACCACCACTGCCCGGCCGACGTCCGCGCCGTCTTCGAGCCAGGCGTCGATGCTCTCGAGCAGCTCACGCATCACGGCTGCCCGTCGCCGTCCAGGCGCGCCCGCGCGAGCTGGATCGCGCGCATCGCCATCTCGCGAGCCATCGCGGCGCGGTACTCCGCATCGGCATGGATGTCCGATGCGACGTCGATGCCGTCGGTGATCGACGCGACGGCGACCCTGGGATCGATCTCCACCGCAAGCGCGGCCTCGACGCCGGCGGCGCGGTACGGCTGGTAACCCACGCCGGTGACCGCGACTCGAACCACCGCGCCGAGCGCCACCGCCACGCCCGCGATCGGATAGCCCGAGGCCTGCTGGTCGAGCGCCTGGTACGCCGATCCCACCTTGCCCGACGCACCGGGCAGCCGGATCTCCGTGAGGAGCTCGTCGTCCGCGAGGGCCGTCGTGAACGGCCCTTCGTACAAGTCGCCGATCGCCAGGATGCGCTCGCCGCGGGCCGCCGAGCGGGCGACGACCTGCGCGTCCAGCGCGAGGAGCACGGCGGCGAGATCCGCCGCTGGATCGGCATGCACGACGCTCCCGCCGATGGTGCCGCGGTTGCGCACCTGCACGTCCCCGATCCGCGGCAGCGAGTCGGCCATGACGGCGTACCGCGCCACCCGAGCATCGTCGATGAGGTCCGCGTACGTGGTGAGCGCACCGATCGCCAGTCCCCCATCCGGGGCTCCGCGAACCCCTCGAAGCTCGTCCAGCCGCCCGATGTCGATGAGCCGCTCCGGCCGAGCGAGCCGCAGCTTCATGAGCGGCAACAGGCTGTGCCCGCCGGCCAGCAGCTTCGAGTCGCCACCACCGGCCAGGAGCTCGAGCGCCTCGTCGAGGCTGCCTGCACGAACGTAGTCGAATGCCGCCGGGATCATGCGATGGAGGCTAGGTGATCTTGGGTGCGGCCTGAGGATCTGGCGGCAGGTCGATCGCCATGGGGGCCGAGACGCGCTCCGGCTGTTCGGCAGGCGGGACCGGCGAGACGTGCGCCGCCGCGACGCCGCCGCGACGGACGTCTGCCGCCCGTCCGCCGCCCAGCACCTCGCCCAGCCGCTCCAGCGAAGCCACCGTCCCGGCGGCGAGGAAGTCGTCGATGTACGGGAACGCCGCGCGCATCCCCGCCGCGAGCGGCTGGTACCCGGCCGTGCCCGCGAGCGGATTGAGCCAGATGAGCCGATGGCAGTTGCGGCGGAGGCGAGCGGCCTCCACGGCCACCAGCGCCGGATCTCCCCTGTCCCAGCCGTCGGAGACCACGATCACAACGCCGCTCGTGCGGAGCGTGCGCCGGGCCCACTTCACGTTGAACTCGTGAAACGACTCGCCGATCCGGGTCCCGCCGGCCCAGTCGGTGACGGAGTCGGCCACGCGGGCGAGCGCGCGGTCGCGATCGCGGTCCCGCAGCAGGCGCGTGACGCGCGTGAGCCGCGTCCCGAACACGAATGACTCGGTCTTGACGGCGGACGCGGCCGAGAGCGCCTGCACGAACCGCAGCAGGAGCCGCGAGTGCCGCTCCATCGAGCCGGAGATGTCGCAGATCACGACGAGCGGGCGGGGTCGCTTGACGGCGCGCCGCCAGACCCAGCGGGTGATCTCGCCGCCGGTGGCGAGGTTCTGCCGGAACATCGCTCGCGGGGCGATCCGGCGGCCATGTGGATGGAGCTCGTAGCGACGCGTGCGCCGCCGCTCCAGCTTCGGGACGAGGAGATCCACGAGGCGCTCCGCGTCGCGCAGCTCCGCCGGGGTCATGCGGTCGAACTCCCGGTGCCGCAGCGCCTCCAGCTTCGAGTAGGCATCCGGCGAGATCGCCAGCGCGTCCGGGTCGCCCTCCTCCGTGGCCTCGTCGTGATCGCCGGGCACCGGCACGCCGGTGTCGTCCTCGCCCTGCTCCATTCGCTCGTCGCCCGCGACGGGCGGCTCGTCACCCGCCTCGCTCGCCTCCATCGGCACGAGCTCCTCCCACGGGTCGGCCAGCAGCCCGTCGGGCGAGCCGAGGTCGAAGCGCCCGCGCCAGTAGCGGTCGAAGGTGACGTGGTACGGCTCGAGGTCGTCCTTGCGGCGCACGAACACGGCCTCGCCGGCGCTGCGCACCTGCTCCCGGTCACCGATGTCGACGATCTCCAGCGCGCGGGCGAAGTCGATCGCCGCCCCGAGGTCGACCGGGAGGCCGGACTTGCGCAGCGCCCGCCCGAACCCGACCGCGCGCCCGAACAGCTTCCGGCCGTCGACCTGCCGCGTCGCGCGTCCGGTCGGCTCGGTGGTCACGCTGGCACTCCGGCGAGAATCATCACGCTCCGCACGCCCTCCAGCGCCCTCAGCCGGCGAGCAGCTCCTTGACGCGCGCGCCGCGGACGTGGCGAATGTCCTCCTCGTACTTGAGGACGACCCCGAGCGTCTCGTCGACGACCTGCGGGCTCAGCTCGGTCGCGCCGAGCGAGAGCAGCGCGTTTGCCCAATCGAGCGTCTCCGCGATGCCGGGCACCTTCGTGAGGTCGACGGCGCGCAGCCGGTGCACGAAGCCAACCAGTCGCCGGGCGAGGCTCTCGGGCGCGCTCGGCACGCGCGCGAGGACGATCTCGAACTCCTTGGCCTCGGACGGGTAGTCGATCCAGTGGTAGAGGCAGCGGCGCTTCAAAGCGTCGTGGACCTCGCGTGTCCGGTTGGACGTGAGGATCACGCGCGGCGGCCGCTCGGCCCGGATCGTGCCGATCTCCGGCACGGTCACCTGGAAGTCAGAGAGGATCTCCAGGAGGTAGGCCTCGAACTCCTCGTCCGCGCGGTCGATCTCGTCGATCAGCAGGACCGGCGGCACGCCGTCCGTCGATTCCAGCGCCTGCAGCAGCGGCCGCTTGATGAGGAACTCCGGGCCGAAGATGTCGTGTGCCGACGCTTCCTGCGCGACGCCGCGCGCCTCCAGCAGCCGGATCTCCAGCATCTGGCGCGGGTAGTTCCACTCGTAGACGGCGGTGTTGACGTCCAGGCCCTCGTAGCACTGGAGCCGGATCAGGTTCGCGCCGAGGCTCGACGCCAGGACCTTGGCGAGCTCCGTCTTGCCGACGCCCGCCTCGCCCTCGAGGAGCAGCGGCCGCCCGAGCTGGAGCGCGAGGAACACGGCCGTAGCCAGGCTCCGATCGGGGATATAGCCGCGTTCGCGAAATGCCTTCTCGACGCCCTCGGTGGTGCCGAGGCCGTCCGCCAGCGCGTCCTGGACGCGCGCGTCGATGTCCGCGTCGGTCAGCGGCGCGTCGGTCAGCGGCGGGTCGGTGCTCGGAACGTCGGTCTCGGGGAGGTCGCTCATGGGACGCCCGACTCTACACGAACGCCCGGCGAGCGGTGCATCTCGCCTCCGCTCCACCTCCGCCCCGCCTCCGCTCCGCACCCGGACGTTGCAACTCCATGACATATCGACGCGGCTGCGGTCATGGGCGGCGATCTCCGCTACCGTACGCACCCCGGCACCCGCGTCCTTTGTCGACGCGTCGACGTGCCCCACCCCAAGCCGCCAGCGACCTCGATCCCCTCGGGGAATCGTCGTCCGCGCGGCCGCACGAGAGGGAGCAGCAACCGCATGAAGCATCGATGGCGCGGCATTCTCACCGCGACCGCCCTCGTGGCAGGGCTCTTCGGGACGAGCGTCCCGGCGGCGCTTGCCGCCTCGTCCGGATCGCCCGGCGATCAGTCGATCGTGATCGAGATCAACGACAGCGAGGCCGGCGGCAGCTACGACCAGACATTCCAGCTGGTCTACGACAACACCACCACGAGTGGCACCCCCGTCTACATCTACGTCCCGACGGGCGCGGTCGGCGACCCCACGGTCGACAGCGTCAACCCCCAGTTCGACCCCAACCCGGCCGACGACTTCGACCCGTGTGCGACGCACTCCCCGGACGACTACCGCATGACCCAGGCGCAGATCGACGAGCTGGGCGATGAGCTGACCAGGCAGATCGTGGCGGTCGACGAGGCGCACTTCGGTGAGATCGGCCTCGCGGACGAGAACGACCCCGCCAGCGACGCGCTGGTCGTGCTCGCGTACAACGTCCAGGATTCGCACTACTACGACTGCGACGAGGACACGTACACCGCGGGCTACTTCGCCCCGGAGTACATCGATGACGCGGGCATGAACGTGATCGTCGTCGACTCCCTCGATTGGGCGAACCGCATCGGCGACCAGACCGGCAACCCCGACGGCGTCTCGAACCTCTACGAGGGCGTCATCGCCCACGAGCTCGAGCACCTGCTCATGAACTACTCCGATCCAGGCGAGCTGTCCTGGGTTGACGAGGGGCTGGCGGACTTCGCGGCCTTCCTCAACGACTACCCGGGCGCGTTCGGCTCCCACCTGACCTACGTCCAGGTCTTCCATCGCGAGACATCGCTGACCCGCTGGGCCGGCGACCTG
>DASTIE010000166.1:0-4757 GCA_035717865.1 Candidatus Limnocylindrales bacterium | reverse complement strand
GGTGAGCGCCGGCCTGGACATCTCACCCGTGATCACCCACCGATTCGGGTTCCGCGAATTCGAGGACGCGTTCGCGGCTGCAAGGTCCGGTGACTCCGGGAAGGTCATCATGGACTGGCAGCAATGACGACCACGATCCGTCGCAATCCCCTCGCGTTCGTCGAAGCCGAGATCGACGACCTCAAGGCGAAGCACCTGTACCGGCCGCTGCGGGTCATGAGCGCGGCGCAGGGTCCCGTGACCGTCGTCGACGGGCGCGAGGTCATCTCGCTCTCGTCCAACGACTACCTCGGGCTGACGCACCATCCGCGGCTGCGCGATGCCGCGCTTCGCGCGATCGGCGAGTTCGGGGTCGGCTCCGGCGCCGTCCGGACGATCGCGGGGACGATGACCGAGCACGAGGCCCTCGAGGCGGAGCTCGCCGAGTTCAAGGGCGTCGAGGCGGTGCTGACGTTCCAGTCGGGCTTCACGGCCAACACCGGGGTCATCCCCACGATCACCGGGGAGCAGGACCTGATCGTCAGCGACGCGCTCAACCACGCCTCGATCATCGACGGCATGCGGCTCTCGAAGGCGCCGCGGAAGGTCTTCCCGCACGCCGACGTCGCGGCACTGCGCGAGATCCTCCGCGAGGCCTCGGAGAAGGGCCGCCCGGACGGCTCCGGCCCGTATCGGCTCATCCTCGTGGTCACCGACGGCGTCTTCTCGATGGACGGCGACATCGCACCGCTCCCGGGGATCGTGGAGGCCGCCGAGGAGATCGGCGCCGCCGTCTTCGTCGATGACGCGCATTCGTCCGGCGTGCTGGGCCGCGACGGCCGCGGGTCGGTCGACCACTTCGGGCTCCACGGCCGGGTGGACATCCAGGTCGGGACGATGTCCAAGGCGATGGGCGTGCTCGGCGGCTACGTTGCCGGCAGCACGGCGCTGCGGGAGCTGCTGATCCAGCGCGCGCGGCCGTTCCTGTTCTCCACCTCGCATCCGCCGGCCGACGCCGCGGCCTGCCGCGAGGCCATCCGGGTGATGCAGGAGGAGCCGTGGCGGATCGAGCGGCTGTGGGCCAGTACGAAGCGCTTCAAGGCCGAGCTGACCCGCCTGGGCTTCGACACCGGCCGATCGGAGACGCCGATCACCCCGATCATCGTCGGAGATTCGGAGGCCGCGATCCGGTTCTCTGGACGGCTGTTCGAGGAGGGCGTCTTCGCGACGTCCGTCGTCTTCCCGACGGTCGCCCTGGATCAGGCCCGGCTGCGGACGATCGTCACGGCGGCACTGACGGACGAGCATCTCGATCAAGCGCTCGAGGCCTTCGCCCGCGTGGGCAACGAGCTGGGCCTGATCGCCGGGTGAATCCTCGGACCGGGCGAATCGCTTGACGCACGATCTCCCCGTGGGCTCCGAGCACCAGGCGAGCAACGTCCCGCTCGACGCGCACCTCCACACCGACCAGTCGCCGGACAGCTCCGTCCACATCGACGTCTACGCCGCACAGGCCGTCGAGCGCGGCATCCCCGAGATCGCGATCACCGATCACGTCGACTTCGACCCGCGCGATCCGGCCTACCAGTACACCCGCTACGAGGACCGCGAGCGGACCGTCCGGGACGCCGCGGAGCGCTGGGCGAAGCACGGCGTGGTCATCCGCTTCGGCGCGGAGCTCACCTACAACCGGCTCTGGGACGCGGACGTTCGGGCGCACCTCGCCCGGCACCGCTACGACTACGTCATCGGCTCCGTGCACGACTGGCCGGAGTCGCCGTACTGGCCGTCGCGCGTCCGCTCGTTCATCGAGGGCCGCTCGCTGGACGAGATCCTCGCGCCGTACTACGCCGAGATCATCGCCGCGGCGCAATCGGGGCTGTTCGACACCATCGGCCACCTCGACGTCGTCAAGCGCTACCTCCATCCGTACATCACCGCGGCGGACCTCGCGCAGCGGCCGGACCTTCAGGAGCCGGCGCTCAAGGCCATCGTCGAGTCCGGAACGGTGCTCGAAGTCAACAGCAGTGGCTTGAGATATCCCGGCAACGAGACGTATCCTTCGGCAGCCGTCGTTGCACGGTTTCGCGAGCTGGGGGGAGAGCGAGTGGTGGTGGGGTCTGACGCCCACTCCCGGGGGTCATTCGCAGCCCGTCTGGACGAGTCGTACGCGCACCTGGCCGCGGCAGGCTTCGAGGCGCTGACCTTCCGGCGCGGGGCCGACCGCGTCTGGATCGAGCTGCCGCCTCGGGGTCCGATCAGTACCGTTGACTCGTTGCACACCTAACGCGCGGGCCTGAGTCTCGTTTCCCAATGGACGACGAAACGCTCGACCGGCTCGTCGCGGAGGCCAAGGCAGGTGATGCCGAGGCATTCGCAGCGATCTTCGACGCCTACGCCGGGCCGGTCCATCGGTTCATCGCCAGCCGCGTCAATCGCCCGAGCGACGCGGAGGACCTGACGCAGCTCGTCTTCGTCAAGGCCCTGGAAGCCCTGCCGCGGTACGAAGCGCGAGGCATCCCGTTCGGGGGCTGGCTCTTCCGGCTGGCCAGGAACGCGATCATCGACCAGGCCCGGACGCGCAAGGACCACCTGTCGCTCGTCGTGGCGATGACTCGGGAGACCGAGGATGCCGGCCCCGAGGCGCGGGCGGCCCTCCGGGACGACCTCGACAGGGTCGCCGCGGCGCTCCGGGACCTGACCGAGGATCAACGAGAGGTGATCGAGCTGCGCTTCTTCGCCGGGCTCTCGGTCCTCGAGGCCTCCGTCGCGATGGGTCGCCAGGAAGGCACCATCCGGGGCCTCCAGTTCCGCGCGATCGCGTCGCTGCGGCGCTCGCTGGGGATCGAGGTTGCCCCACGCGAGACGCCCGAACGACTGGCGCCGGTCCCGCTCCCCGTGCAGGCACGAACGTGAGCGCGTACGAGCACCCCGAGCTGATCGCCCTCGACGAGGTCGAGGACATCCTCGAGGCGTACGCCGAGGCCCGGCTGTCGCCGAGCGGCCCGCTCCTGTCCCGCATGCGTACGGCGGTCCTCGCGGAGGCCCACGCCATGGCCGCGCAGGCCGCCCGGACGGCCGCGGCTGCAGCTGCAGTGACGCCCATGCCGCAGCCCTGGTACCGCGTCTCCCTCCCGCGCCTCGACGGCCCCCGCTGGCAGGTGCCGCGCTTCGCGGCCGCGCTCGGGTTCGCCGTTGCGCTGGGGGTCGGCACCAGCACCGCGGTGACCGCGGCGCCGCCCGGCAGCCCGTTCTACAACGCCCGCGTCGCCCTCGAGGCCATCCTCCTGCCGACGCAGATCGACGAGCGACTGGCGGCCCATGAGCAGCACCTCGACGCCCGCCTCGCCGAGGCGGAGGGGGCTGCCGCTCGTGGTGACTTCGTGGCCCTGGACGCGGCGCTCGCGGCGTACCGTGTGGAGGTCGACGTGGCCATCGCCGAGGTCGGCGAAGACCGCGACCGGCTGGCGAGCCTCCAGGCGGTGCTCGAGAAGCACATCGCGAAGCTCTCGGCCCTCGCGGCGCGCCTGCCGACAGCCGTCGCGCGCGACAACGCCGCGGCCCATGCGGTGGATGCGAGCGAGCGAGCCGCGGCAAAGGCGGTCGAGAAGGTCAAGGCGAAGCAGGCCAACAGCAAGCCGCCATCGCCGCCGCGCGTCAGCAACCCGCCGAGCCGGCCGACCGCGCCGCCACGACAGAGCCCCAACCCGGACAACCGGCCGGCAGAGCCAGGCCGGTAGCTCTCGCGAGGCGCGGCGGGGCGTGACGGACGAACCCCCCGTCCGCCGGGTGAGCACCGAACGCGCTTCGGGCTCCGCTACCCTTCGCGCGATCCCCTGCACGGAGGACCCGTGGACACGACCGGCGACAGGCTCGAGGTCGCGGAGCGCCCAGCAAGCCACGTGACCGCGTCAGGCCACTCGCGCGTCCGGGGAACCGGCGCGCGGCTGCGTCCCGGCAGGCTCGGGGAGCTGGCGAGGCGCGCGCGTCAGCTCGTCCGTGATCCGGGCAACGTGCTGGCAATGGTGTTCATCTCGTCGCTCCTGCTTCGGGCCGTCTGGCTCAACGTTCCCTCGAGCGGGCTGATCTTCGACGAGGCGTACTACGTCAACGCGGCTCGGGTGATCCTGGGGCTGGAGGCGACGAGCCACTATGCCGACGCGGCGCCCGGCTTCGATCCCAACACGGAACACCCGGCGCTCGGCAAGCTGATCCTCGCGGGCTCGATCGCGGTCGTCGGGGACAACAGCGTCGGGTGGCGGCTGCCGAGCGTGATCTTCGGGATGATCGCCCTGGCGGCGGTCTACCTGATAGCCAGGGACAGCTCGAAATCGGCCTGGTTGCCGGTAGCCGTGACCGCACTGGTCGCGTTCGACAACCTCACGTTCGTCCATGGGCGCATCGGGACGCTCGACATGCTTGTCCTCGCTCCGATGCTGGTCGGCGCGTGGCTGGCCCTGCGGCGGCGCTGGATCCTGGCCGGCGTGGCCATGGGCATCGCGCTGCTGATCAAGATCACGGCGATCTACGCGGTGGGGGCCGTGATCCTGTACTGGCTCCTCACCGACGGGCTCGAATGGCTCCGGGCGAGGCGGCGCCCGCAGCTCGATGACGTCCGCGGCCCCGTGGGGTTCGTGGTCATCACGCTCTCGATCATGCTCGGCGGGCTGACGATCCTCGACGCGACCCTGTCGCAGTTCCCGTCCCCGGTCGACCACATTGCCAGGATCCTCACCTACGGAGCGAGCCTCAAGGCGCCGATCACCGTCGGCCACTGT
>DASTIE010000165.1:0-3243 GCA_035717865.1 Candidatus Limnocylindrales bacterium | reverse complement strand
CTTCATCCTCGCCTACCTGTGGCTCCGCTTCGGCTTCCGGTTCGGGACTGCGGCGATCATCGCTCTGCTCCACGACGTGATCCTCGTCGTCGGCGTGTTCGCGATGCTCGGCTTCTTCTGGAACATCGAGTTCGACGCCCTGTTCGTGACGGCGCTGCTGACGATCATCGGCTTCAGCGTCCACGACACGATCGTGGTCTTTGACCGCATCCGCGAGAACAGGGTCCGGCACGCCGGGGAGTCGTTCGGTGCGATCGTGAATCACTCGATCCTCCAGACCCTGGGCCGCTCGATCATCACGTCACTCACCGTGGTCGTGACGCTGGGGGCGCTGATCCTCCTCGGTCCGCCGACGATCCGGACCTTCGGCCTCGCCCTGCTCCTGGGCGTGGTGAGCGGGACGTACTCGTCGATCTTCAACGCGAGCCAGATCCTGGTGGCCTGGAACGAGTGGTCGGCCAACCGCAAGGCGAGGGCGGCACGCGCCTGACCCGATAACCGATTGGTAAGCGGCCGGTCATCGCCGGCCGGTACCATGCGGGGCGTGATCGTCCCGAGCCTCGAATGGGTGCTGCCGGAGCCCGTCCCGGACCCGCCCTCCTTCACCGGCTTCGGGCTGCCCGTCTCGACGCTCCTCGCCCGCCGCGGCTTCCGCGATGGGGCGCAGCTCGCCGCCTTCCTCGGCGCGGGCGCAGGCGCTCTCCACGATCTCTCGCGCATGGCCGACGCGGATCGAGCCCTCGACCGCATCGACGCCGCTCTGGCGAACGAAGAGCGAATCGCGATCTGGGGCGACTACGACGCCGACGGGATGACCGCCATCGTCGTCTGGGTCACCGCGCTGCGCCGCCTCGGCCACGACCCGCTTCGGTACGTGCCGTCCCGGGTCGAGGAGGGGTACGGGCTCTCGGCCGCCGGGTTGCAGCGGCTCCGCGACCTCGGCACGCGGCTCGTGATCACCTGCGACTGCGGCGTGACGAACGTCGCCGAGGTGGAGCTCGCGCGGGACATCGGGCTCGACGTCGTCGTCACCGACCATCACCAGCCGCCGACGATCCTCCCGCCAGCGGTGGCGGTCGTCGACCCGCACCGGCCCGACTGTGCCTATCCCGACCCGGACCTGACCGGTGCCGGGCTGTCGTACAAGCTCGCGGCGGCGCTCGTGGCGCGCCATGGAGTGAGCGACGAGGGCCTCGCCGCCATCGCCGCCATCGGCACCGTTGCCGATATCGCGCCGATGACCGGGGAGAGCCGGGCGATCGTGCGCCTGGGGCTCGAGGAGCTGGCGCGTACGGAACGAGCCGGTCTTCGCGCGATCCTGGCCCGCTCGTGCGACGTGCCGGACCAGCCCACGGCGCGGGACCTCGCCTTCGGCGTCGTGCCGCGCATCAATGCGGCGGGGCGCATCGCCGATACCGAGCTGGCGATCGCGCTGCTCCTGGAGGAGGACCCGGCGCGGGCGAAGGCGCTGGCGGATGAGCTCGAGACCGTGCACGAGCGTCGCCGCGAGATGACGAAGGCCGCGGTCGACACGGCAAGGGCCATGGTGCTCGGGACGTCGGGGATCTCGCCGCTCCTCCTGCGGGACGACACGTGGGCGCCGGGACTCGTGGGACTTGTCGCCGGCCGCCTGTCGGATGCTCTCGCTCGGCCGGTGGGCGTCGCCACGCTGGTCGGGGAGGAGCTCCGCGGCTCGGTTCGGGCGCCGGCCGACTTCCACGTCGCGTCGGCGCTCGAGGCCTGCGCCGCGCACCTCACGAAGCGCGGCGGCCACGCCGGAGCGGGCGGCTTCTCGCTTCGTCCCGAGGGCTGGGCGGCATTCGTCGAGGCCTTCGCGCTGCTGCCGCGACCGTTCCCGGCCGATGCCGCGCCGGAGGCGCTGCGACCCGGACGCCAGATCGTCGACCTCGTCCTTCCCGCGCGCTTCCTCGATTGGTCCCTGGCCGACGAGCTCGAGCGCCTCGCGCCATACGGACCCGGTCACCTGGAGCCGGTCCTGGCCGTGACCGGGATGTGGCTGACGGACGCTCGCCGGGTCGGCTCCAGCGAGCAGCACGTCGCCTTCCGGCTGCGACGCGGGCTGGAGACGTTCGACGCCGTCGCCTTCGGCCTGGACGCCGAGCGCCCGCTGCCCGAGCCGGGAGACCGCATCGATCTGCTCGGCACGCTCGAACGTGACGACTTCGGCGGCATGCCCCGCCTCCGCCTCCGCGTCCTGGATCTCGCGCATGCCGACGCGAGCCCGCTGGGCGCACGCCGGCTGGCGGCAATGCCGGCGCCCCCGCTCGCAGCAACGGCGTGAGCGGCAGCGTCCTCGAGCGACTCCGCACGCGCCGGGAGGCGGTCGGCGCGCCCCTGTGCATCGGAGTCGACCCGCACCCCGACGCGCTGCCGGATGGGCTCCCGCGGGACGTCAACGGGATCGAGACGTTCGCCCGTGAGCTCATCCAGGCGACCGCTGCCGAGGCGGCGGCGATCAAGATCAACGTCGCCTTCTTCGAGGCATTCGGGGCGGAGGGCTGGGCCGCGCTCGAGCGTGTCCGCCGCGACGTGCCCCCCGACGTCGTCTGCATCCTCGACGCGAAGCGCGGGGACATCGGCTCAACGGCGGAGCGCTACGCCGCCGGACTGTTCGGCACGCTCCAGGCGGACGCGGTGACCCTCTCGCCGTACCTTGGAGAGGACGCGATCGAGCCGTTCCTCTCGGTTCCGGATCGGCTCGTGTACGTCCTGGCGCGGACCAGCAACCCATCCGCCGGCCGCCTCCAGGGTCTGGTCGCCGACGGCCAGCCGCTGCACCTCCACGTGGCTCGATGGGCGGCCGATCGCTGGTCCGACGGCCGGGTCGGGCTCGTGGTCGGAGCGACCATGCCGGAGGAGCTGCGCCGAATCCGTGAGGCCGCGCCCGGACCCGGGTTCCTCGTGCCGGGGGTCGGCGCACAGGGCGGCGACCTGGAGGCCGCGGTTCGATACGCCGACGGGGAGTGGGCGCCGGGGATCGTCTCCGTCTCGCGCGCCATCGCCGGCGCGTCACGACCCACCGATTGGCAAGCCGCGGCCGCCTCCGCCGCCCGGGAGCTCCGCGGCCGCATGGCCGACGCGGTGCTACACTCGCTTGCCAGCCCCGCTCATTCGGTCAACAACGGAGGTTCGTGACAGATGCCGGTTCCCGGACCGATGGAGCTCATCCTGCTGCTGGTGATCGTCCTGATCATCTTCGGCCCCGGCAAGCTGCCTGACATC
>DASTIE010000164.1:0-4986 GCA_035717865.1 Candidatus Limnocylindrales bacterium | reverse complement strand
TGGGCCGTCGAGTGCCCAGGCGGTGCTCGCGTGACCATCGGCAGCGATCGTCCGCAGGGCCTCGGGCGTGGGCTCGCCGCGCTCATTCCGCAGCGTTCGCCTGCCGCCACCGGCTCCATCGAGATCCCGCTTGCCCGCATCCGTGAGAACCCGCGACAGCCTCGCCTGCGCATGGCCGACGAGGGCCTCGCGGCGCTCGCCGAGAGTATCCGGCAGCACGGCGTGATCCAGCCGATCCTCGTCACCGAGACCTTCGACGGCTACCAGCTCGTCGCGGGCGAGCGACGCGTCCGGGCCTCGCGGCTCGCCGGGCTCGAGCGCATTCCCGCGATCGTGCGCCAGCTTGCGGACCGCCAGCAGCTCGAGCTTGCCCTGGTCGAGAACCTGCAGCGCGAGGACCTCGACCCGATCGAAGCGGCCCGCGCCTACCGCCAGCTGATGGACGAGTTCGCGTTCAGCCAGGAAGACCTTGCGACGCGGGTCGGGCGCGCGCGGTCGACCGTCGCCAACACCCTTCGCCTCCTGGAGCTGCACCAGGCCGTGCAGGACGCGATCGTCGAGGGTCGGATCTCAGAGGGCCACGCGCGTGCCCTCGGCGGCCTCCCGATCGATGCGCAGCCACGCGCGCTGGGCTCGATCGTGGACGAGGACCTGTCGGTTCGCCAGGTCGAAGAGCTCGTGCGGCGGGTGCGCGAGCCCCGCATCGAGACGAACGGCGTCGAGAAGGTGGCCGATCCCGAGGTCGAGCGAGTGGAGGAGGACCTGCGGCGGGCGCTTGGAACCAAGGTGCGGCTCGCGCGCACGCGGCGCGGCGGCCGGATCGTGATCGAGTACTTCGGCGACGACGAGCTCGCCCGGATCTACCAGCGGCTCGTGGGAGGGGCGGAGTGACGGAATCTCGAACGAAGGTGACCGCGGCGGCAGCGGAGGCGCCCGTCGCGCCCGCCGCCAAGAACGGTTCGAACGGCGCCGGCCGGAAGCGCGGCAAGGCGGGCTCGGACTACACCGCCGAGAGCATCCAGGTCCTGGAGGGCCTCGAAGCCGTCCGCAAGCGGCCGGGCATGTACATCGGATCGACCGACGTCCGCGGGCTCCACCACCTGGTCTACGAGGTGGTCGCGAACTCGATCGACGAGGCGATGGCCGGCCAGGCCCGCAACATCCAGGTCACGATCGAGGCGGACGGCCTCGTCGAGGTCGTCGACGACGGCCGCGGCATCCCGGTCGGCAAGCACCGGACGGGCCGCGACGCGCTCGAGGTCGTCCATACCGTGCTCCACGCCGGCGGCAAGTTCGGTGGTGGCGGCTACAAGGTCTCCGGCGGCCTCCACGGCGTCGGCATCAGCGTGGTGAACGCGCTGTCGGAGTGGATGGCGGTCGAGTCGGCGCGCGACGGCGGTATCTACGGGCAGGAGTACGAGCGTGGCAAGCCCAGGAGCGCGGTCAAGCGACTCGGTCCGCAGGGCGATCGAACGGGCACGCGCACGCGGTTCCGCGCGGATCCGCAGATCTTCGAGACGACGGAGTACTCGTTCGACACGATCGCCCAGTACCTGCGCGAGTCGGCCTACCTCACCAAGGGCGTCTGGATCACGTTCATCGACCGCCGGATCGACCGCGAGCGGTCGTTCTACTTCGAGGGTGGCCTGCAGTCCTTCGTGCGGCACCTGAACCGCAACAAGGAGGCCCTCCACGCCCAGCCGATCTACGTCGACCGGCGCGAGGGCGGCACGCTCGTCGAGGTCGCCATCCAGTACAACGACTCCTACACGGAGAACGTGCTGGCGTTCGCGAACAACATCAACACCGTCGACGGTGGGACACACGTCACGGGCTTCCGCGCCGCCCTCACGAGCTCCCTCAACGACTGGGCGCGCAAGGCCGGCGTCCTGAAGGCCAGCGACGGCAACCTCTCCGGCGATGACGTCCGCGAGGGCCTCACCGCCGTCATCAGCGTCAAGCTGACCGACCCGCAGTTCGAGGGGCAGACCAAGGCCAAGCTCGGCAATGCCGAGGTCAAGGGCCAGGTCCAGACCGCCGTCACCGACAGCCTGATCCAGCACCTCGAGGAGAACCCAGGCGACGGACGGCGGATCATCGAAAAGTGCCTCACGGCCGCCCGCGCACGCGAGGCCGCCCGCAAGGCCCGCGACCTTGTCATCCGCAAGGGCGCGCTCGACGGGCTGTCGCTCCCGGGCAAGCTCGCCGACTGCCAGGAACGCGATCCGGCGCGGAGCGAGCTGTTCATCGTCGAGGGCGACTCGGCGGGCGGCTCCGCGAAGCAGGGTCGCGACCGGCGCTTCCAGGCGGTGCTGCCGCTGCGCGGCAAGGTCCTCAACGTCGAGAAGGCGCGCCTGGACAAGATCGTGGCCAGCGAGAACCTGCGGCCGCTGATCATCGCCCTGGGCGCGGGGATCGAGGGCATCGACGACAGCTTCGACATCGCGAAGCTCCGATACCACCGGATCATCATCATGACCGACGCGGACGTGGACGGTGCCCACATCCGGACGCTGCTGCTGACGTTCTTCTACCGCCACATGCCGCAGGTCATCGACTCCGGCTACCTGTTCATCGCGCAGCCGCCGCTGTATCGCGTCTCCACTGGCAAGGTCACGAAGTACGCGCAATCCGAGAAAGAGCGCGACCGGATCGTCAAGGAGATGAACGTCAAGAACGTCTCGGTGCAGCGCTTCAAGGGCCTCGGCGAGATGAACGCGGACCAGCTCTGGGAGACCACGATGAACCCCGAGACGCGGGTCCTGCTGCGCGTCGAGATCCCGCAGGACGACGCCGGCGAGACCGACGCGATCTTCACGCGCCTCATGGGCGAGAAGGTCGAGCCGCGCAAGGACTTCATCAAGGCCGAGGCACGAAAGGTCCGGAACCTTGACATCTGAGGCGGTCGCGACGCGGCCCGAGGCGGCCCGGCCCGAGGCGGCCCGGCCCGAGGCGGCCCGGCGCGCGCCGAAGCGGCGGGACCAGCTCGGGGCGTTCGAGTTCGAGCCACATCACTGCTTCGCCTGCGGCGAGCTCAACGAGCACGGCCTGCACCTGGAGCTGCACACCAGCCCGGAGGGATCCTGGACGGAGCTCGTCCTCGACGAGGCGTTCCAGGGCTGGGAGGCGGTCGCGCACGGCGGGATCGTCTGCACGATCCTCGACGAGGTCATGGCGTGGGCCGTCATCGGCCGCGGCACGTGGGGCGTCACCGCCCGGCTGAACGTGGCGTTCCGGCGGCCGATCAGAACGGGCCTGAGGATCCGCGGCGAGGGCTGGGTGGTGCAGCAGGACCGGCGGGCCGTCAAGGCTGAGGGACGCGTCATCGATCCGGCCAGCGGTGAGGTTCTCGCGACGGGCGAGTCCACGTTCATCGCGGTGCCGGCGGGCCAGCTGGAGCGCCTCGAGGCCCGGTACGGCATGCGCCGGGTCGCCGATACCACCGACGCCGTGGCACCCAGCGGCGATCGATGACCCTCATGTCAACGCCCACCGCGCCGGCAGGGAGCTGGCCCGCGAAGGGCCAGGCCGCCGCGAGCCACGTTCGAGAGAACGAGGGTCGCGCCAGGGCCGCCGGGGCGAATCTCGCCGATGAGATCCACGACCCCGTGCGCTTCGCTGCTCGCATCGCCGACGCGTTCCGGGACCTCGCTGATCCCGAGTACCGGGACGGCCAGGGCTTCGTCGCCCCGGGGCTGGGTCCGACACACGGCGTGCGCACGCCGCTCCAGGTCGCGCTCCGCAAGGGCTTCGAGAAGGGCTCCCGCGGCGCCTCCACCTCCGAGCTCCTGCTGCTCGTCGACCGGCTGCTTCGCGAGCCCGAGCGAGAGACGCGCTGGTTCGCCATCACCACGCTCCAGCGGACGCTCCCGCGCGAGCCGGAGCGAAGCTGGCAGCTCCTCCGGCGCGCCGCGGCCGACGCGGATGACTGGATCACCGTCGACACGCTCGCGCACCCGTTCTCAAAGGGCATCCTCGCCGAGCCGTACCGCTGGGCGGAGCTGGAGCAGCTGACGGTCTCTCCGTCGCGCTGGGAGCGCCGGCTCGTCGGTTCCACTCTCGCCACGATGCCGTTCGCCAATCGCACGGCCGGCCGCACGCCGGAGGTGGCCGAGCACGGGCTTGCGCTCCTGGCGACGCTGATCGGCGACGCCGAGCCGGACGTCCAGAAGGCGCTCTCATGGGCCTACCGGTCGATGACGATCGTCGACCTGCCCGCGACCACGGCCGCTCTCGAGCGGCAGGCTCGGATCGCCAACCGCGAGGGCGACGGCAACCGTGCCTGGGTCGTGCGCGACAGCCTCCTCAAGCTCGACCCCACGGTGGCCGGCCGGATCCGTGACGAGCTGGGCAGCATCCGCCGTCGCGCAAACGCCCCGTCCACCTCGGAGGCCGCGGCGCTCGCCGAGCGGTTCGCGGAGATGGGCCTGGGCCGCTCCATGCCCGAGCCGCCGCTCGCGTGAGGACCACCGACCGGATGATCCACCACTCGAACGAAGGAGCCCCCACGCATGCTTGACGGTCCCGGCGCCGGCGACGTCCGCGCGGTCCGCGTCGAGGACGAGATGAAGGTCTCGTACCTCGACTACGCGATGAGCGTCATCGTCTCGCGCGCGCTGCCGGACGTCCGCGACGGGCTCAAGCCGGTCCACCGCCGGATCCTCTACGCGATGGGGGAGATGGGCCTCTCGGCCACGAGCTCCTTCCGCAAGTGCGCCGCGATCGTCGGCGAGGTGATGGGCAAGTACCACCCCCACGGTGACGTCGCGCTGTACGACGCCCTCGTGCGGCTCGCCCAGGACTTTTCGATGCGCTACCCGCTCGTCGACGGCCTGGGCAACTTCGGCTCGGTCGACGGCGATGCCCCCGCCGCGATGCGCTACACGGAGGCGCGGCTCACCGCCGTCGCCAACGAGCTCCTCGGCGACATCGACAAGGAGACCGTCGACTTCGAGGACAACTACGACGGGACCCAGCAGCAGCCGT
>DASTIE010000163.1:0-4301 GCA_035717865.1 Candidatus Limnocylindrales bacterium | reverse complement strand
ACGTTCGAGAAGTAGAAGATCGGGAGGCGGTACCAGGCCTCGGGGATGTCGCTCTGGCGGCGCGCCCACATCGTCGCCACGTGCTGCTCGAAGGCGTAGAAGTCCCGGAAGGACGGCGGCCGGAGGATCGGCGGCCCGAATGCGAGATCCGCCTCAACCAGCACCGCCTCGTCATCCTCATCGCGCGCTCCACCGGTGACCGCGAACCCGTCGACGATCTCTCCGAGGGCCTCGATTCGAAGACCGCGTGCGAGGTGATCGTCCAGCGTGGTGATCGGCTGGCGGAAGAGGACGGAGTTGTGCGCCCGCCGCTCGTCAGCGGCGAGGAGCCGGCGCCGTCCGACCTCGAGGTCCAGCCACGGGCCGTCGCGCCACGTCGAGGCCGCCGCGAGCCGCCACGGGGCGCCCGCGGCGCCGTGTCGTTCTCGAACGTGGGCGACTCGCACGTCGCCGAGTCTAGGACCGGCCGGCGATCAGAACGGCCGGAACATCATCAGGTACACGATGACGATGAAGCCACCCGCGCCGATGGCGAGGAGCTGCTCCGGCCGGTTGGAAGCCTGGAGCGCAGCGAGCTCGCCGTCGCCGACCGGCACCGGGTCGGGATCGCCGGCCTTGGCGTTCCGGGGCCGCTGGCCGATCGCGACCCGGAGGTTCCGAAGGTACGTCCCGCCGATCGGCGTCATCAGGATGCCGATGACGACCAGCAGCGCCAGCGAGATCCAGATCCACCACCGACCGAACGACTGGAGCACGATCCCCGCCACGATCCCCGAGATCAGCAGGATGAGCAGCCCGATGCCGGCTACGGCCAGCGACCAGCCGGACAGATCCAGCAGCGCCGCCAGCCTGCCTCGATCGGATTCCCTGCGGACCGCGAAGACCGCGAACATCGAGACGCCGTGCCCGGCGACGAACATGAACGCGCCGAGCACGTGCAGGAACACGATCCACCCGACATACGGCGTCAGATCCACGACCCTTCTCCTCCCTTTCGCTTTCCGCGCCTACGCCAACGACGGCGGCGCGTTGCGCTCCCGCCAGACCGCCCGGGCGTACAGGAGCGACGCGACGAACATGAGCGCGGCGTTCACCGGATGCAACGCCTCGATCGCGTTCACGCCGATGTTGGGCAGCAGCGTCTGGATGACGTACAGGCCGAGGATCCCCGCACTCTGCAGCACCCGGCGGCGGCCGAGTCCCGCCACCAGCGCGGTCAGCAGCAGCGCGAGCACGACGAGCCCGAGGCTGTAGCCCACGTCGACGTGCGTCCCGAAGCCGCCCTGCCCGCCGAGCTGGGGGATCGCGACCCCCGCCAGCCATACCTGGACCACGATCGCACCGACGAGCAGCCAGGCCACGATGGCGTGGACCTGGCGCATGAGCGATTGCATGCTCGATTCCCTCCCTCTGTTGGCTATGCCGAGACGCTGGCCGAGCTCGGCAGCGCGCCGCTCTCTGCCGCCCTCGCCCGGAACACCCGGGACAGCAGGAACGCCCACGCGGGCAGCACCACCTGATACCCGATGCCGCCGGCCAGGGTCAATGGATGACCCATGCCGCCGAGCAGCAGGCCGGCCGCAGCAAGGACGGTTCCGACCCCGGCGACGACCCCGAGCGCGCGAACGAGCGGTGGCAGCCACCGCCCCGCCAGGAGGCTCGCGCCACCGATCCACAGCCCGATGACGACGAGGAGCAGGTTCGACACGACGAACGGCCCGGTTGCTGCCCGGTCGTAGTCGAACTCGACGATGCCGAGCACGAACGCGAGCTGCAGCACGGCCCAGCCGGCGGCCGCTGCGACGGCGGCCGCGAGCGACACCCGCGCCGGCCACAGCGGGACGACCCCTCCAAGCTCATAGTGGGCGAGCATCACCGGGCCGAGGGACAACACGAGCACGATCAGGGCCAGGTCGTTGATCGTTCCGAACGGCTGTCCGATCCAGAAGAACAGCGCGATCGTGACGGTCGCGACTGCCCCGGCGATGGCGACCCACAGCGCGCCGCTGGCGCCCGCGAGGACGCGGTACCGGTTCATGGACTCCCCTCCTCGGCCGTCGGCGCCTGCTGTCGCGCAAGGCCAACGAGCGCGTCGGCGACCAGATCGATCGCTTCATCCAGTGTCAGTCCCGCTGCGCGCAGCGCGTTGAGCGGCCCGTAATCGACGAACGCACGGACTGCCCCGCCGACTCTGCGATCTTTCGCCAGCTCGCCGAAGGCGGCGCCATAGAACGTCGCAAAGGTTTCCCAGTACGCGCGCTCCCTCGCCTTCACCGCCGGGACCTCCGGATCGCCTGCGAAGACGTACCACCAGTCGGTGCTTCGGTCGAAGAACCGGAACGTGACGTCGACGAATCGTCGGATCCGGCCTTCGAGGGTCGCTGCACCTTCGAGCTGGCCCGGCACGGGGAAATCGACCTCCTCAACCGCCCGATCGAGGACGGCCTCGAGCAGCCCGTCGCTGCCGCCGAAGTGGTTCACGACCGTGCCGCGGGCCACGTCGGCGCGCTCGGCAACCGCCTGGATGGTCGTGGCGCTCACACCATGCTCGCGGTACAGCGACGCCGCGGCATCGACGATGCGATCGCGCGTGATCGCAGCCGACTCGGCCCGACGCTTGAGCGTGTACCCGCGGGGCGCCATCGATCAGGCTCGACCATGCGGCATGCGGCGACCGGCCCTTCCATCCTGTTTTATTGACTTATGACGGCAGTCAATATAGCGGATGCGCCGATGCGGTCAAGGGTCCGCCGCGCGCTTTTTTTGACGCTCCGGGCCATCGACGGACCAATGCTTCCGGGGCTTGTCGACGTCACGATCGGTGGACTTTCGGGCAAGCGGTTCGACGTCCGCCGAATCCCGATTGACGGGCACGTGCCCTGACGACTCGGGCCTCCCGAAAGGGAACGACCCCGGCGACGAGCGCACGAGGGGCCTCCTCCTCGACATCCCGGGGCGCGGCGTGCTCGTCATCTTGATGTACTCGATGTCGTCGGCGGAGCACGACGCGTAGCTCTCGATCACCGACGGCCCCAGCGGGCCGTCACGGACCTGCTCCCTCGCCGCCGCCGGCACCGCCGGCGGCTGCTCCCTTCTGCGCGCTGACCGCGGGAAGTTGCAACGCTGCGCGTCCACCATCCGCCTGTAGAGCGGACGACGTCCCCAACGGACGTCCAATGAGTGGCGGCGGTGGATCGAGAGCTCGTGATCGCAGCGCAGCGCGGAGATCAGGTCGCATTCGTCGACCTCCTCCGTGGGCGCGTCGATCGCCTGTTCGCGATCGCACGCCGGATCCTTCGTGATGTCGACCGGGCCGAGGATGCCCTGCAGGACGCGCTGGTGATCGCCTGGCGTGACCTGCCGGACCTCCGCGATCCGGACCGGTTCGACTTCTGGATCCAGCGCGTCCTCTCGAACATGTGCATCGAGCACGCTCGCCGCGACAGGCGCCGCTACGCCAGGCTCCAGGTCCTCGACGTCGAAGGTCACGCGGCGCCCGACGAGCTCAAGGACATCGCGGACCGCGACGTTGTCGATCGCGCGTTTCGCCGGCTCACGCCGGAGGAGCGAACCATCCTCACCCTTCGCTACTACGTCGGCCATGAGCCGTCGGTGATCGCTGAGCTGCTCGGCGTTCCCGGCGGCACGGTCCGATCCCGTCTTCATCACGCACATCGCGCCATGCGCGCCGCCCTCGAAGCGGATGCCCGTGCTGCGACCGTCGGAGGGAATCCATGAATCGCCCACCCGACGTCGAGCTCGTCCTCCGCTCGTACCTGGCCGATACCGGCGACCGAGCGCCCGACCGCGTTCTCCACGACGTTGCCGCTCGCATCGCCCTTCAGCCTCGACGCCGCACGTGGCGCCTCGCAGGGAGGCCTTTCATGACCACATACGTGAAGCTCGGCGTCACGGCCGCAGCCATCGTCGCCTTCGCCGTCGTCGGCTACTCGATCCTGCCTCGAGCGAGCACCGGGCCAGGTACCCCGACCTCGGCGCCCAGTGCGGTCCCGTCGACGTCACCGACCACCGCTGCCGTTGCCCCTTCGCCAATCCTGGGCTCCGGCGTGCTGCCGTCAGGAAGGCTGGCGGCCGGTCACTACACGATCACTGCGATCCCGGACTTTCCCGGTCTCGAGATCGCTGCAGACGTTCCCGAAGCGTGGCTGGGCTATCCCGACGTCCCGGCTCTCGTCAGTCCCAACCAGGGAGCCGGCAACGGGGCCCTCATCGGCTTCATGAAGGCAGACTCCCTGTTCAGCAACCCATGCCACTGGGACGTCGACGGCACGGGGGCGGAG
>DASTIE010000162.1:0-14054 GCA_035717865.1 Candidatus Limnocylindrales bacterium | reverse complement strand
CGACGGGCCGACGATCCCGCCCCCGGTCGAGCCCCACACCACGAGCCCGATCGCCACGGCGCGGCGGTTCGGCGCCACGAGGTCGGCGGCGGCGTAGCGGGAGAGGTTGTTCGAAGCATTGCCGAAGCCGATCACGAACGTGCCGGCGATCAGCAGCGGGAACGAGCGGAACACGACGGCGAGGGTCGCCACGACCGCGCCGAAAAGGCTCACGAGGTAGCCGAGCGTGAGCCCGGCCCGGCGCCCGCGGCGGGCCATGATCGAGGACAGCCCGATCGCGCCGACCGCGGCGCCGAAGACGACGGCAGCGCCGGGCGCGCCGGCGAGCGCCGCCGATCCCAGCAGGTCCTGGCCGACGATCGAGGCGACGGTCGCGGCGGCGAGATGGCCCGTGCTGCCGAGCGCGACGCTCGCGAACAGCGCCCAGCGCGTCCGGCGCCTGGCGCGCTCGACGGCGAGCGGCGAGAGGCCGGTCGCCTCGTGGGCCATGAATGACATCTGCTCGAGGATAGTCGCGCAGGAGGGTCAGCCGAACAGCGCGGCGAGCGCCTCCTCGAAGGCGGCCGTGTGCCGGTCGACGTCCGCCGCCGTGGTGGCCGGCGACATCAACGCCATGTTGTGGAACGGCGTCATCAGGACGCCGCGGTTCATCACCCACAGGTGGAGCAGCCGCTCCAGCTCCGTGTCGACATGCGCGACCTGCTCCGCGCCGTCCCGCGGCGGGTCAGGCATGAAGTGGTACTCGGCGCGGGCGCCCAGGCGGGTCACGCTCCACGGTGCGCCGTGCCCGCGCAGCCCCTCCTCGACGCCGGCCGCCCAGCGTTCCGCGAGCGGGATCATCGTGGCGAACGCCGCCTCCGTGAGGACGTCGCCCAGCGCTGCGCGCGCCGCGGCCATGGAAAGCGCGTAGCCCGCCAGGGTCCCACCGATGCCGCCGACGTCCGAATCCTCCACCGGGACGGCGGCTCGGACGCGCTCGGCGACGGCCTCGGTCATGCCGTAGGCCGCGACCGGGATCCCGCCACCGATCGTCTTCCCGATCACCAGCATGTCCGGCTCGTAGCGACCCGCCCCGGTCATGCCGCCGGGTCCGGCGCAGATCGTGTGGGTCTCGTCGTGGATGAGGATCGTGCCGTGGCGACGCGTGATCTCGCGGACGCCCTCGAGGTACCCAGGCTCGGGCAGGACGATGCCGACGTTCGTCAGGGCCGGCTCGATGAGGAGCGCCGCGACCTGCCCGTCCCGCAGCGCGACGTGGAGCGCGTCGAGGTCGTTGAACGGGACCACGCGGGTGGTCAACGCGGGATCGACCTGGGGACCGAGGTTGCCGCGCCGGGCCACGACGCGCCGCCGCTCGAACGGGTCGGCGCGGCCGCCGTCGAGGACGGCGAAGGTCTCGTCGACGGAGCCGTGGTAGCACCACTCGTGCACCGCAACGAGGGCCCGGCCCGTGATGGCCCGCGCGAGGCGCAGCGAGAAGCGGTTCGCGTCCGTCGCGGTGAGGGTGAACTGCCAGGATGGCAGGCCGAAGCGGCGCGCGAGCTCCGCGCCGACCCAGGCCGCGTCCTCCGTCGGCAGCATCGTGGTGATGCCTCGGCGGAGCTGTCGCTCCACAGCGGCGATCACCGGGACCGGGCCGTGGCCCGCCATCGCCCCGGTGTCACCGAGGCACAGGTCGACGTAGTCATGGCCGTCGGCACAGGTGGCGTGAGCGCCGCTCGCCGACTCGAGGAAGAGCGGGAATGGCCCGGCCCACTTGACCATCCAGTTCATGGGCACGCCGTCGAGGAGGCTCTCGCGGGCGTGGTCGTGCAGCTCCCTGGTTCGTGGGTGTCGCGCCGCGAAGACCTCGAGCTCGCGCTCGAGCAGCGCGGCGACGCGGGCCGGGTCGACGCCGGCGGGTGAGACCCTGGTCACGGCCGTCAGTCTGACGGCCGCGCGATCAAATGTTGGAGCCCATCGGAATCGACGGGCCGGCAGGCCCGGGTCAGTCGATGCGGCGGGAGAAGCCGCAGACGCGGCAAACGGCGATGCCGCCCTCGGGGTGCAGCTCGAGGATGCTGGCGCAGCCGTTGGTGCGGCAGTAGAGCTTGGTTGCCTGCGAGCGGCGCCGCTGGCGCCGAATCGAGGCGGATCGTCCGGCGAGGGACGAATGGTAGGTACGCGAAAGCATGAGTTCCTGATGTTCCTTCTTGCCGCGGGGCCGGCGGTGTGGGCCGGATCTGCGGTGCTGGTGCTCGTCGCGGGTTGGGCGATCGAGCGATTTCCGTGCTGGACGCGGGAGCGAGTCGGTCCGTTCCGTTTTGGCGGTTCGGTCGATGCTCTGACCTGCTGTCCTTACTCGGCGGTCAACTTGACGGCATCGAGCATGGGGGCAACGCGGCGTCGCTGTCAACTGTCCGCCCGTGGCGAGCCGACGCGAAGGGACCCATCCGGTCCCCCCGATCGACGCCGAAGGTCACGCCGGCGCGCCCTGATTCAGGAGTCATAACCGACCCGCAAGCGGCTCTTGGTTGCAGGAATGCGTGAGTCCGGCATCATTTCGCAGACGAAGACCCGACATCCATCGTTGGACGCGTAGAGGGCGCGTCCCCGCGCGCAGGCCCCGAGCCCGGAGTGCCGCGCGCGACGACATCGAGCAGGAGGCCTGACAACCTTGTTCCCACGACGCCTTCGGGGTGCGCTGTCCATCTCCTTTGCCCTGACCGTGACGATGCTCCCGGCGCTCGTGCCGGCGACGCTCGCGGCGCAGGGCCTCAGCCTGACGACCCAGTTCCCGGCCGTGACCGTGACACCGGGCACGAAGGTCAGCATCGACCTCGCGGTCGACGCCAACGAGGACGCGCGCGTCGCGCTCTCGCTGAGCGGCGTCCCCGCGAGCTGGACCGCGGAGCTGCACGGTGGCGGCTACGTCGTCGGCGCCGTCCACGTCGACGGCAACGACCCGACGGACGTTCGCCTGGACGTCGACGTCCCGAGCGACGCCTCGGGCACCACCCGGATCACCGTCCGTGCGTCGGCCACGGGCACGGTCGTCGACCTGCCGATCGACATCACCGCCCAGGTCGGCGCAGGTGGCGAGGTCAACCTCGAGACGGACGTCGTGGCGCTCCAGGGCCCCGCGAGCGACACGTTCACGTTCACCACGAGCCTGCGGAACGACAAGGAAGAGGACCTGACGTTCACCACGACGGCAACCGGTCCGGCTGACTGGGACGTCAGCGCCAAGGCCACGGCCCAGAGCAACGCGGTCAGCGCGGTCGTGAAGGCCGGCGCCGTCTCCCAGATCACCGTCACCGCGAATCCGCCCGAGGACGTCGTCGCCGGGACCTACCCGATCAACCTCAGCGTCGTCGTCGGCGAGGAGACGCTCACCCAGGACCTGCAGGTCGTGGTCACCGGCAGCTACACGCTGACGCTGGACACGCCGACCGGCGTGCTCTCGACGCGCGGCTCCGCCGGCACGCTCACGGACCAGCAATTCGACATCACGAACACGGGCAGCGCGCCTCTGACCAACGTCGTGATGACGGCGACACCGCCCACGGACTGGAAGGTCGAGTTCGACCCGGCGACGACGGCGACGCTCGCCGCCGGCGAGTCGGTCCGGGTCACCGCCCACATCACGCCGACCAGCGACGCCATCGCCGGCGACTACACGATCCAGTTCCGGGCCGCGTCCGAGGAGTCCGATGACGACTCGGCGGAGATCCGCTACACGGTCGAGGCCTCGCCGATCGGCGCCGTGCTCGGGGCCGCGCTGATCGTCGTCGCGCTCGGTGGCCTGTACTGGGTCTTCCGCCGCTACGGGCGGCGCTAGGCCATGACCGCCACGCCCAAGGGTGATCGGCGGGTCGCGAGCAAGGCCCGGGCGCGAGGTCGTGACCGGGAGCGGCGGCCCATCGAGGACCCCAACGCCCCGATCATCGCGCGCCGCCTGACGAAGCGCTACGGCGACTTCGTCGCGGTCGACGCGCTCGACCTCGAGATCCACGCCGGCGAGATCTTCGGCCTCCTCGGCCAGAACGGCGCCGGCAAGACGACCACGATCCTGATGCTCCTCGGGCTCACCGAGCCGTCGGGCGGCGGGGCACGGGTCGTCGGCCTCGACCCGACGCGCCGGCCGCTCGAGGTCAAGCGCCACGTCGGCTACCTGCCCGACGCCGTCGGGTTCTACGACGGCATGACGGGTCGAGAGAACCTCCGCTACACGGCGCGGCTGAACGGGCTGTCGAGGGCCGTCGCGGACGCCAAGATCGACGAGGTGCTCGAGCAGGTCGGGATGACCGAGCGCGCCGACACCAAGGTCGAGACGTACTCGCGTGGCATGCTCCAGCGCCTCGGGATCGCCGACGCGCTGGTGAAGGACCCGTCGGTGCTGATCCTCGACGAGCCGACCACGGCGATCGACCCGATCGGCGTCATCGAGATCCTGGACATGCTCAGGGGGCTGGTCCGGGAGCGCGGCCTCGCGGTCCTGCTCTCCAGCCACCTCCTGTCCCAGGTGCAGTCGGTCTGCGACCGGGTCGGCATCTTCGCCGCCGGCCAGCTGATCGGGGTGGGCACCGTGGAAGAGCTCGCGCAGCAGTTCGGCGAGGACCGGACGCGGATCGAGGTCGGCTTCGAGGACGCGACGGCGGACGACCGGGCCGCCATCGCCAAGCGCCTCGGTGCCATCGAGGGCGTGGAGGAGGTCCATTCGCCCGCACGGGTGGGGGAGGGCTTCGTCCTCGTCACCAGGCCGCCTGCCGCTCGATCGGTCCGCGAGGCGACGCTTCGCCTGGCTGCCGCCGAGGGCCTCGGCCTCAGCTCCATCCGCGAGACAGTGCCGTCGCTCGACGACATCTACCGGCACGCGGTCCGGCAGGCCGGGCTGCACACACGGAGGGCCGCCGCATGACCGCGGATGCCACCGCCGCACAGACGCCCGCCTCGCCCTCGGCCGCGCCCGCGCCCGCTGCCCCCGCCTCCGCCGGCGCGGCGACCCGCACCGCGCGACGCCTGCCAAGTGGCTGGCTGACGATCGCCGCCAAGGAGCTGTCCGACCACGTCCTCAGCAGCCGCTTCTACGTGCTGCTGGTGGTCCTCGGGATCGCGGCCCTCATCCCGCTGTACTTCGCGGCCGAGCGCATCCGGTCCCTCGCGGAGGCCGCCAGCGGCAGCCCCGCAGTCTTCCTCGCGCTGTTCGTCATCGAGCCGGAGGGCGTGGACTTCGGGCCGATCAGCTTCACGGTCCAGGCGTTCATCGCGATCGCGGCGCCGCTGCTGGGGGTGGCGTTCGGGTTCGACGCGGTCAACGGCGAGCGCCACCAGGGAACGCTGCCGCGCCTGCTCTCCCAGCCGATCCACCGCGACGACGTGATCAACGGCAAGTTCGCGGCGGGACTGGCCGCGATTGCGCTGGCCCTCGCGGCGCTGGTCCTGTTCATCGTCGGGTTCGGCATGCTGCGACTGGGCATCGGGCCGTCCCTGGAGGAGATCCTCCGGCTGATCAGCTGGTTCGCCCTGACGGTCCTGTACGTGGGCCTGTGGCTGGCCTTCGGCACCTTGTTGTCGGTCGTGGTGCGGCGTGCCGCGACGTCGGCGCTCGTCGGGTTCGGGGTGTGGCTGTTCGTCGCGCTGCCGATCGCGGGGCCCCTCCTGCTCGCGTTCCTCGGGCGCTTCCTGGTCGCCGGCGCGACCACGCCGGCTGAGTACTACGGCACGCTGCAGTGGGTCCAGCGCCTGCTCCCGGGCCAGCTCTACGCGGAGGCATCCGCAGCGCTGTTGAGCCCGGGCGTCACCACCGTCAGCTCCGCCGACCCGTATGTGGTGTCCAGCCTGCCCGACGCCGGCACACTCCTGTCCTTCGACCAGAGCCTGCTGCTCGTGTGGCCCCACATCGTCATCCTGTTCGCGCTGACGATCGGCTGCTTCGCCCTCGCGTACGCCCGGTTCATGCGCCAGGAGGTTCGGGCCTAGCTCGCTCGCGGCACCGCGTGGCGATCAGGCCGGCGGGTAGCCGGTGATCCGCTGGATCTCGCGGTAGAGGGGCTTCAGGCGGTCGTACATCCGGAGGTAGATCGAGCGGTAGAGGTCGTCGTAGGTGCGGTGAGCGGCGGGGTCGGGCTCGAAGGTGCCCGTGATGCGGACCATGGCGGCGACGGCGTCGACCGGGTCGGCGTGGATGCCGAGGCCCAGCATCACGTCGATCGCGGCGCCGAGGCCGGCGGCCTCGTGCGTATGGGGGCGGGAGGCGGGCAGCCCGAAGACGTCGGCGAAGAGCTGCACGGCGGCGCGCGACTGCGAGCCGCCGCCGGAGATCCGCAGCTCGCGAATCGGGACCTTGCTCCGCTTGACCGTCCGCTCGGCGCCCTCCCGGAGCGCGTAGGCGAGCCCTTCCAGGATCGCGCGGTAGACGTGCGCCCGGCCGTGGATGTCGCCGAAGCCCAGGAGGGCGCCCTTCGCCTCGGCTCCCGGGTAGCGCACGCCCGGCATCCAGTAGGGCTGCAGCATGAGGCCCATCGCGCCCGGCTGGGACGCCGCGAGCAGCTCCTCGAACAGTCCCTCGGGCGGGATGTCCATCGCGCCGGCCCGCGTCACCTCCGCCGCCCCGAACTCGCGCTTGAACCACTCGACCATCCAGAAGCCGCGCATCACCTGGAGTTCGACGAGCCACGCCCCGGGGATCGCCGCCGGGTGGGGCGGCACCAGCGGGATCGCCTCGAGGTACCGCCGGTGCGTGGTGCCGATCGTCGCCGTCGTGCCGAACGACAGCGCGGCGACGTCCGGCTGCACCGCCCCGGCGCCGAGCGCCTCGCACTGCTTGTCGCCCGCGGCGGCGAGCAGTGGCAGCCCCGCCGCCACGCCCAGGTGCTCCGCGGCGGCGGGCGTCAGCTGCCCGAGCCGGCCGGCGGGCGGCACGAGCCGGGGCAGCCACGAGCGCTCGAACGGCGCGACGAGCCACTTCCAGTCCCAGCGACTCGCCCAGCGGCTGTTCTTGAAGTCGAACGGCAGGTAGCCGATCTGGCTGGCGGTCGAATCGACCCACTCACCGGTGAGCCGGGCCGTCAGCCACGACGACAGCACGCCGTAGCGCCGGATCCGCTTCCAGACTGCCGGTTCGTGCCGCTCGATCCAGTTCGCCTCCGCGTCCGCCTGGAACCGCGCCACCGTGTCGCGAACGCCACCGAGACGGAACAGGAGTCCCCAGGGGCCGCCGACAGGGGCCAGCCCCTCGGTGCGACGCTGGTCAAGCCAGACGATCGCCGGTCGGAGCGGGGCGTTGTCCTCGTCGGCGACCACGAGGGTGACGCGCTGGGTCGTCAGGGCGACGCCCGCGACGCAGTCCGGATCGAGCGACCGCCCGCCTCGATCCGGCGCGGCAGCCCATAGCCGGCGGCATGCCTCCCCGATCGCGTTCCACCAGACCTCCGGGTCCTGCTCGGCCCAGCCGGGCTGCGGCGAGACGTACGGCTCGATCGGAACGCGACCCATCGCGACCAGGGCTCCGGCCGGGTCGAACAGGATCGCCCGGACGCTCTGCGTCCCGACGTCGATGGCGAGCGCGTGGTCCGCCGAATCTCCGACCAGCTGGGACCTCCCTCCCGCGCCAATGGTCGCGCACGCCGATGCCACCCGTGCGGCGATCCGCATCTCCGCGGCACGCCGCGGCGCGGCGCGGCGCGGCTCGCAACCTCAGCGGCAGGCGCTCAGTAGGGCGGCCAGGGGATCGCGGGCCACTCCGGGTTGGGGCCGGGGAAGACGCCCGCGCCGAGGAGCTCCGCGACGCGGGTCCGAGTGGCCGCGATCTCGCGGGAGGCGAGCAGCTCACGCAGCTCCGCGGCCAGCGGGCCCGGCGAGGGCGCGGTCCCGAGCGAGCTCGCCACGCGGGCGAGACCCGCCGCTTCCGCACGGTCGAACGCCTCGCCCTCCCAGGCCCAGAGCACGGTTCGGAGCTTCGGCACGGTGGAGAACGTGACGCCGTGGTCGACGGCGAAGAGGTGGCCGCCCGCCACGGGCAGGAGGTGGCCGGCCTTGCGATCGGTGTTGTTGAGGATCGCGTCCAGGACCGCGACGCGGCGCAGGCGTGGATCATCCTCGTTGACCATGGCGATGACGTCGGCCGCCGGGTCGATGTCGATCCAGGCCTGGAGCATGCCCTCGCCGGCGGGGCCGTCGCGGAGGATCGTCGGCGGCACGATCCCCCAGCCGAGCGCCTCCGAGACGTGAAAGGCGGCGACCTCGCGCCGGGTCAGCGTCCCGATCGGAAAGTCGAAGAGTGGGCGCTCACCCGCGGTGGGCTTCCAGACGGCGAGCGTCGCCTCTGCGCCGACGCGCGCGCGCACGACCATCGCGTTGTTCGATGAGCCGACGAGCCACCCGACGGGGTCGATGTCCGCGACCCGCAGGAGCTCGAGCGTCGCGCCGCTGTCCAGCGGGCTCGCGACCCACGCGTCCGCGCCGGGCTCGCCGGCCTCCGCCGGCTCGACGGCTTGCGCCTCGAGCGGCAGGCCCGGCGCGGGGTCAGTGGACGTAGTGGCCGTTCTTGCGGGGGCAGATGTGGCCGGTCGCGTCGAGCGGGTTGCCGCACAGCGGACACGGCGGCCGACCGGCACGGATGACGCGGAACGCCCGCTCCACGAAGGACCTGGCTGCGTCCGCCGAGAGCCGCACCCGCAGGAGGTCCGGGCCTTCCTCGTCATCGTCATCGATGTCGACGAGCGCCTCGGCCTCGGCCTCGGGCTCCTCGTCGTCCTCCCCCGGCGCCCGCGCCTCGATGAGGATCTTCTCGGCGTCGCCGTCCCAGCCGAGGGTCAGGGTCGTCGCGCGGAAGGCCTCGTTGATCGGCTCGTCGAGGGGCTTCTCGTCGGGCTGGATGGGCGTCGGCGGATCCTCGACGATCCCTCGCCGGTCCAGCTCCACGAGCAGCCGCCCGAGCCGCTCCGCGAGCACCGCCACCTGAGCCTTCTCCAGCGCAACGCTGACGACCCGCCGCCCATCCCGCGCCTGCAGGAAGAACGCCCGATTTCCGGGCTGCCCCACGGTGCCGGTGGCAAAGCGATCCGGCAGATCAAAGACGAACAAGCGACGAGGCATACAGGCACTGTACCGGGGAATTCGCGGGCCGGCCGCCGGGCCCGGAGGCGGACGACCGGCCGACCATACGCGCGAGCGAAGCGAACCGCGCAGGGAGGTCGGTCGTTCGCCGCAGGATGCTCGGTGGCCGGCCCGCTACGTCACCGTAACCTGGATGCTGTGGTGGCCACGTGCGCCATCGGGTGCCGGCGCTGACTGCGCGTCGGTCTGCACCTCCCCGGTGCCGTCGGTGGAGCGGACCTCGATGCGATGCGACCCGGGCGTCGCGTCCCAGGCGTACAGCCATTGGATCCAGGTCGCCTTGGAGATCGGGGACGAGAGCGTCGCGCGCTGCCAGGGCCCGTCGTCGATCCTGACCTCGACCGCCTCGATGCCGCGATCGGGCGCCCACGCGACGCCGGCGATCGCGACCCGCCCGGCGGGGAAGCGGTTGCCCTGGCGCGGAACGTCGATCCGCGACTGCGTGAGGACCGGCGCGCGCACGGCCCACCCCCGGGGGACCCAGAAGCCCTCGAACTGGTCGAAGCGCGTGAGCTCAAGGTCGGACAGCCATTTCGTCGCCGAGACGTAGCCGTACAGCCCGGGGACGATCAGCCGGGCCGGGTAGCCGTGGGCTCGCGGCAGGGGCTCGCCGTTCATTGCGACCGCGATCATCGGGACGCGCGACTCGTCCATCACCCACTCGACCGGCATCCCGGCCGTGAAGCCGTCGACCGAGCGCCCGACGAGCTGGTCGGCAACGGGCTGGACGCCCGCCATCTCCAGGACGTCCCGCAGCGCCACGCCCGTCCACCTCGCGTTGCCGACGAGGTCCCCGCCGACCTCGTTCGAGACGCACGCGATCGTCACGTACTGCTCGATGACGGGCAGGGCGACGAGCTGGTCGAACGTCAGGATCACCTCGCGGCCCACGAGGCCGCTGACGCGCAGGGTCCACTGGTCGCGATCGACGTTCGGCACCACGAGCGCGGTGTCGATCCGGTAGAAGTCGTCGTTCGGGACCACGATCGGCGTCAGGCCCGCCGCCGTGAGGTCGGTCGTGGCGATGTCCGCGCCTGCCGGGAGCTCCGCGGGTCGTGGCGCGGTCGGTGGCGCGCCGGCCGCGACCGGGGTCCGCTGGCCCTCCAGGAGGTAGCGCCCGGCCGCCCCCGCGATGAACGAGCCGATCGCGAGCGCGCCCCCGGCCTGGAGGAGCGAGCGGCGGCGCCAGTCCGGCATGCCGGAGCGCCCGTCCGCCGAGGCAGGTGCGCGCGCGAGGTCGACGAGCCGCCGGAGCACCGAGATGCCGACGACCGCCTCGATGCCGGCCGCCGCAGCGGCCAGCGTCAGCGAGGCGCTCGCGTCTCGCAGCGATGCGAGGAAGCCCGCCGCGACGAAGGCCATGATCACCGCGGCGGCGGGCGTCGGGCGGCGGTCCGCGAGCCGGCCGAGCAGCGCGCCGATCACCAGGGCCACGACCACGATCAGGACCTGGAACGCGATCTTGTCCGCGGTTCCGAAGAGCGCGACGGCCAGCTCCTTCGCGCCGGGCGGCTGGACGTCGATGATGAACTGCGCGACCGCGAGGAGCGGCGACGGGACACCGGACAGCAGGCCCGCCAGGAGCTCGCCCGTCGCGAGCGCCACGGCGACCGCGACCGAGCCCGCAAACCCGAGCCGCGCGACTTCGCCGAACCATCGCATGGCCGAACCCTACGGCACGTTCGATGACGGGACGCTGACTACCGCGCGTCCAGGCGCTGGATGATCGACGACTCCAGCTGCAGGATCCGCTGCTCCAGCGCCTCGACTTGCTTCAGGATCTCGCGGTTGCCCTCCGCGAGCTCCTTCGTTCCCTCGAGCAGGCGCTGGTTCTGCCTGTCCTCCTTGTCTGCCTCAGACGCCGTGTGCTCCAGCGTCATTCGGTCCCGCAACGACTGCCGGTTGCCCGCGAGCAGGATCAGCGGCGCGGCGTAGGCCGCCTGCGTCGAGAAGGCGAGGTTCAGCAGGATGAACGGGAACGGGTCGAAGTTGAACAGCAGGACGATGTTCCCGGCGACCCACACGAGCACGATCACCGTCTGGATGAGGATGAACGTCCAGCTGCCCATGAAATCGGTCACCCGATCGGCGATTCGCGCACCCAGCGGTGCGTCGTCCCGAAACGACCGGTTGACCGGGTGGCGGTACGCGTCCCTGCGCGAGGCACGTGCGCGAAGGGTCGGTGGTGGGTTGACGGAACGGGCCACGACGGGCTCCTCGGCAGGTCGATCGACCGGGTCATGATGCGCCGGGCAGGGTCACGCGGGTACGCTGTCACGCGTGTTCGACCTGCCGCTCCAGCTGGACCTCTCGGTTCGCCTGATCGTCGCGGCGGCCCTGGGCTTGGCGGTTGGCTTCGAGCGGGAGATCCACGGTCACCCCGCGGGCCTGCGCACGCACATGCTGGTGGCCTCCGGCTCCGCGCTCTTCACGGTCCTCTCTGCGTTCGGATTCCGCGACGTCGGAGAGGTGGCTCCGGCCGCCGCGGTGATCCCGATCGACCCCACCCGAATCGCTGCGCAGATCGTGTCGGGCATCGGCTTCCTGGGCGCTGGGGCGATCCTCAAGGACGGGATCGTGATCCGGGGCCTGACAACCGCCGCGAGCCTCTGGGCCACCTCGGCGGTGGGCATGGCCGCGGGAGCGGGGGAGTACGTCATCGGGGTCGTCGCGACGGGGACGATCCTCGTCAGCCTCTGGCCGATCAACGCCCTCGCCGAGCGCCTGCACGGGACGAGCGTCGCCGAAGTCCAGCTGCGGCTGTCCATGGAGCGCCTCGAGTCGCTCGGCGAGGTGACCGGGATCCTCGTCGGACACCGCCTCGAGATCGGGCAGATCTCAACGCAGCGGCTGGGCAAGTCCAGCTACCGCGCGGACCTTGCGATCCGCGGGCGGACGCCGTCGGTCGTCACCAGCGCCATCGCGGCGATCGACGAGCTCGAAGGCGTCGACATCATCTCGACGAGCTCCGCCGACTGAGCTCGGCAGCCATCCGGTGAGCCATCTCCGCGCGCGCGACCTCGGCATCGTGATCGGCGAGGGCGCGCCGGGACCGCTCAACGCCATCACCGACGTCGCCGGCGTTCGCGTGGGGCACACCACGCTCATCTCCGGCGACGGCCCCCTGGTGCGCGGGCAGGGCCCGGTGCGGACGGGTGTCACGGTCGTCGTGCCGCACGACGGCGACGTCTGGGCCGAGCCACTGTTCGCCGGGACGGCGACGCTCAACGGCAATGGCGAGCTCACCGGCCTCGAGTGGGTCCGCGAATCCGGGCTCCTCAGCGGCCCGATCGGCATCACGAACACCAACGACGTCGGGAAAGTCCGCGACGCGTTGACCTCGGCCGCCGCGGCCTCGCACGATCCCGGCGCCCAGTACTGGTGCCTCCCGGTCGCCGGCGAGACGTACGACGGCCATCTCAACGACATCGCGGGCGGGCACGTGCAGGCGGAGCACGTCGGGCGCGCCTACGCCGCGGCGAGCGGCGGCCACGTGGACGAGGGCAACGTCGGCGGCGGGACGGGGATGATCTGCCACGAGTTCAAGGGCGGGATCGGGACGGCCTCACGGCGCCTGCCGGATTCCGTGGGCGGGTGGACGGTCGGCGTGCTGGTCCAGGCGAATTACGGGCGCCGCGGGCTGCTGCGGATCGACGGCGTGCCGGTCGGGGAGGCGATCTCCTTCGACGACGTCCCGAGCCCGTGGGAGGAGGAGCGACGCGGCGTGGAGGCGCTGAGCCGGCCCCCCGGAGCAGGCTCGATCATCGGCGTGGTCGCCACCGACGCACCGATCCTGCCGCACCAGTGCGAGCGGCTCGCCCGGCGGGCGCACCTCGGGCTGGCGCGCGTGGGCGGCGTCGGGTCGCCGACCTCGGGCGACCTTTTCGTGGCCTTCGCGACCGGCAACCGCGGCATGCCGCCGACCGAAGCCGATCCCGTGGGCGATGGGGCGCTGTCCATCCGTGGCCTCATGGACCGCTCGCTGGGCTACCTGTTCGAAGCGACGGTCGAGGCCACGGAGGAGGCGATCGTCAACGCCCTCGTCGCCGCGGAGACGATGACCGGCCGCGACGGCAACACGGCCACTCGGCTGCCGCACGATCGACTCGTCGAGGTGATGCGCGAGCACGGCCGCCTTCGCGGGCTGCAACAGGGTCGATAGCCGCCGCCGCGGTGACGTTGTGCGGCCGGGCGGCCCGATCGTCGACCGTCACGGCATGGACAACCAGCGACGAGATCGAGGCCGCTACGGCGGCAGCCGCCCCGACGACGACAGCACGCCCCGCAAGCCCGAGCCGCGCCGCGACCCGGGCGCGTACATCGGCCGGATGCCCGAGCGCGCCACCGAGACGATCCCCGGCGGCGTTGGCCGCAAGGACGTCCGCGTGGCCGCCGTGGCGACGCAGCCCGCTCCCGTTCGCGGCGACGCCGGCACGGGCGAGGGCACGCCGCCAGAGGGTCACCGCGAGGGCGTGAACGCCACAGACGACGTGGTCCGCGAGGCTGGCCAGAACCGCTAACCCGCGCCAGCTCGCCGCCGCTGATCCTGGCTCGCGGCGGCACGCCGCTCGGGGGTCGCCCGGCCTCCCTGCGCGGTTCGCGGCGCTCGCGCTCATGGTCCGCCTCACGACCCCCTGCGCGACGGGTCGCGGCGCCAACACTCCAGCGGCGGGGAAGCGCGCGTGCGATCCTCTGCCCGTGCAAGTCCGAGCCCGCCGGGTCAGCGAGTGAACGAGGGGCCGAAACAGCTCAAGGGTCGTAAGCTCGGCGACCGCCGGGTGCGCATCGAGCGACCGCATTCGCAGTACTTCCGCTACACGGGCGAGGGCACCCTCGTGGCCAAGGAGGCCGCCTCGGTGCCGAGAACGAAGGCGGGCCGGCTCTTCGCCCGCATCCGCGGCGTGCTGATCGGACACCCTCTCTCGATCCACGAGGAGATCACCCAGCGCCTCTCG
>DASTIE010000161.1:0-6310 GCA_035717865.1 Candidatus Limnocylindrales bacterium | reverse complement strand
CGTCGTTCGCCTACGAGTTCACGGCCCGCACGACCGGGTCGCACATGTACCACTCCCACCACAACGCGACGGATCAGGTCGGGCGCGGGCTGCTGGGGGCGTTCATCGTCCATCCCCGCGCCGAGGCCGACCGCGCGGCGCGCAGGTACGGCGTGAGCCAGGACATCGTCTGGATCTCGAACGACTCGCTCGGCGGCTTCACGATCAACGGCCGGGGCTTCCCGGCCACCTCACCGATCGTCGCGAACCTCGGGGACCGGATCCTCATCAGGTTCATGAACGAGGGCGTGATGATGCATCCCTGGCATCTCCATGGGACGCCGATGCGGGTCGTGGCGCGCGACGGCTATGACCTCGGCCCGGCGGCGTTCACCTGCGACACGCTGGGCGTCAACCCGGGCGAGCGATGGGACGTCGTCATCGACTGCGATGAGCCCGGCGCGTGGGCGTTCCACTGTCACATCCTGCCCCACGCCGAAGGCCGGGACGGGATGTTCGGGATGGTCACGGCCCTCGTCGTCCAGGATCCCGCGACAGCCCGGGCGGCAGGCCCGGCGCAGGGCTCGGTGACCGCGGCCGCGGCACGTGCGGCAGGCTCATCCGCGCTGCTGTGCCAGATCCTGTGAACGCCCCGGATCCCGTGGGCGCCGCGAGCTCGGACAGGAAGACCCCCACGGTCGGCGGCCCAGGTGTTGCCTCCGAGCCGCGGCGCATCCAGCGGATCCTGCTCGCCACCGATCTGTCCGCCGCCTCCGAGGGCGCCGCGGACGAGGCGATCCAGCTCGCCAGCGACCTGCGTGCCGAGCTGCTGCTGGTCAGCGTCATCGATGGCGGCCGCGGCACGACCGTCGAGGTCCCGGCGCAGCGGATGGATCAGCGGCGCGGCGCCCGCGAGGTGGCTGCCCAGGCGCTGGTGCTTCGCGGTCGCCGGGCAGGCGTGCCCATCTCGTTCCTCGTCTGGGAGGGTGATCCAGGCCCGGCCATCGTCGAGGCCGCGGCGGCGGAACGGGTGGATCTCGTCGTCGTCGGGACGCGAGGTCGCAATCGCATCGAGCGAGCCGTGCTGGGCAGCGTCTCGGACCACGTGGTCCGGCACGCGCCCTGCCCCGTGCTCGTCGTCCGCACCTGAGGCCGCGCGACTCAGCTACGGGACTGCAGGGCCTTCGGCATGAAGATCAGCAGGGTCCAGCCGGCGACCCCGACGACGAGCACGATGCGCACGACGAACGGCCACGAGCTCTCCCAGACCCACAGGGCGGCCATGACCGGCAGGAGCAGCAGCCAGGCAATCACCTGCACCAGGATCGGCAGTCGCCGGATCGTCTCCCAGACCTGGTCGATGCTGCCCTGGCTGAAGACGATGGCTGCACCGAACGCGACCCACACGACGAGGAAGACCGCGAACAGGACGCCTGACTCGGCCAGCCAACCGACGCCGTTGCCGAGCCCGCTGGCAACGGTCTCGATGACGCGCTCCACGGTGTTCCTCCTCCTGACCTCGGTGGGACCTGACTGAATTGCCACGTCGTTCCTCCGTGTGGTGTCGCCGCCAACATCCTCGGCCGGTCCGGTCCGCGACAGGGGACAAGCGACCGTCTGGCCAGGTCCTTTGGCTCGACCTGCTGCCGGCCCGTGCGCATTGCGATTCGGACCGGATCGAATGGCCCGGGCTCGCCGGGCCACATCGCCCATCGATCGGTCCGTTCGGCAAGGTGTCGCCCGCCCGGCCGGCCGCGACCCTGTTGTCGACGGAACGAACCGCCGAGAGAAATGGGAGAAAGGGAGACTTCGATGTACGGACGGATGCGGATCCTTGGCATCGTGCTCGCGGTGATGGGCGTGGGGTTCCTCGCGGGCGGCGCATTTGCCTTCGTGAAGACCCAGGAGGGCGTGGCATCCCTCAACGCGCTGAGCGCGGCCCAGAACGTCAAGCTCACGTACAACGACCAGGGCCAGCTCACCGACCGCGGCGAGACCGCGCAGGCCGAGGCGATCATGTCCCTCCTGCGCGACGAGTGGAAGTACCCGGTCAGCACCGGCGAGCTCAATCCGGCCGACCCGGTGGTGAACACCGCCTCCGAGTACATGTACCAGCTGGCGACGATCACCTACCACACCCTCCACGGCACCCAGACGGTGGTGCTCCCGGAGGACGTGACCGCCGCTGACGGCACGCTGTACAAGGCAGGGACCTACGAGTTCGCGGTCGACGGCCGCTACTGGAGCGACTTCAACCGCAACAACCCGATCGAGGCCAAGGCCCGTGACATGGCGTGGACCGGCACGGCCCATGCGCTGATCGCGGAGCTTGGCGTCGGGACCGCCACGGCAACGTCCCTGCAGCTCGGCCTCGGGATCGCGGGGATCTTCGCGGGGATCGGCCTCTTCGCCCTCATCGCCGGGTTCGGCCTGGTGTGGGTGACCCGGGCCGCTACCGAAACCGAGCGCGAGCGCAAGCTCGTCCTCCAGCCGCGGGCGATGCCCGCCTGACAACCGGCCGGGAGGCGGCCCCTCCCAGCCCCTCCCAGCTGAACGGAGGCCCGGCTCCCAAGAGCCGGGCCTCGACCTATCTCGTGTACGCGCCCTCGGGGTCCAGCTCCTCGCGGATGAGGCGGAGCTCGACGCTCGTCGGAGCCAGCGTCTCCGCGAGCGAGGGCGCGAGCTGCGGCTCCCAGCCGACGGTGGCGCGGACCTCGTCGACGGTCGCCCCCGGGTGGAGCGAATCAAGGCGCATCTCGCCGTCCTCGCCGAAGCGCCAGATCCCGAGGTCGGTCACGACGACGGACGGGCCGCGACCGAGCCAGCCCTGCTCGCGCCGGATGCGCTCGGACTGCTCGGCGCCGCCGAGGTTGCCGGCGGATGTCCGGAAGTCGATCGACTCCACGAACGACCGCTTCGACTGGCGCATGATCACGAACACCTGGCGGGCGTTGATCGCGATCTCGCAGGCCCCGCCGGAGCCCGGGAGTCGGGTGTCCGGGCCGTCGTACGGCCCGATGACCGTGGTGTTGATGTTCCCGAACCGGTCGATCTGCGCCGCACCCAGGAACCCGACGTCGATCAGCCCGCCCTGGAGGTAGAAGCTGAAGAGCTCGAACATGCTCGTGACCGCCGTCGCGCCCGTCACGATCGTCGGGTCGCCGATCGACAGCGGCAGCCGTGCCGGTCGGGCACCGAACACGCCTGCCTCGTAGACCAGCTCAAGGTCGGGCGCGACGGTCCGCTGGGCCAGGTTCACCGCGATGTTCGGCAGCCCGACCCCGACGAAGCACACCCGCTGTCCCGCCAGCTCGCGCGCCGCGGCCACGATCATCATCTCGTTCTTGGAGAACCCGGCCTCGCTCGTCATTCGTAGCGCCCGTACTCGACCGAGCCGGACGGAGCGGATCCGGGCCGGAGTGCCGCGACGCGCTCCGAGCCGAGCTTCTCGACGTAGGCCGCGCGCCCGTCGAGGTCGTGGACCCACTCCCGCAGCCACGCCTGGAGCGCGTCCTCGTCACGGGTGATCGCATCCCACTCGAGGTAGAAGCGGTTGTCGCGGTCGTAGGCGCCCTGGACGTACGAGGGATGGGCCCCGAACGGCTCCACGACGACCGCGTCCACGATCAGTCCCGGGATGATCGTGCGGTTGGGATCCGCCCGGACCACCTCCTCGGCGACGAGTTCCTCGACGACCACGATCACGCGATCGGCCGCGAACGCCGCCTCCTTCTGGCAGCCGAGCAGGCCCCAGACCTGGGTGTTGCCGGCCGCGTCGGCGCGCTGCGCGTGGACGATGGCGACGTCCGGCTTGAGCGGCGGCACGGCGTACACGACCCCGTCGCCGTACGGCGACTCGATCTCCCGGATCAGCGGGTTCGCCTTCGGCAGGTCCGTCTCGAAGTAGGACCGCAGCGGATAGAACGGCAGGTTCGCGGCCCCGGCGGTATACCGCCCGACCATCCCGAAGTGGCTGTACTCCTCGAGCTCGAGGCGGGGCAGCGGCCTGCCCTCGCCACTCGTGGACGCCTCCGTCCGCCGTCGGATCGCGCCCAGCCCGCCGACGCCGGGGTTCCCGAGCCACGAGAAGATGAGCTTTCGCGCCACGCCGGCCGCGATCATCTGGTCGTAGATCAGATCGGGCGTGAGGCGGGCGAGGGTCAGGTCGCGCTTCCGCTGGCGGATGATCTCGTGGCCCGCCGCGAACCCGATGAGGTGCGTGAACCCCTCGATCGCCACCGTGTCCCCGTCGCGAACCAGCGTCGCGACCGCGTCGTGCATAGAGGCGACCTTGGACGTGGACATCGGATCGCCAGTATCAGCCGCCCGTGCGGCGCGCGCGCCGCGATCGGCGACCTTAGCCGGCGACCTCGCCGTCGTGCATCGCGCCCGCCGAAGCGGCCTGCCGGGCGAGCTCGCTCGGGTGGGCGGCGACCTCGGCCACGGCTTCCCCGAAGATCCGTATGCCGGTCTCGATGTCGGCCGCCGTCGCGATGAGGGGCGGGCACATCCGGACCGTCTGCTTGCCGCACTCCAGGACGAGCAGGCCGCGCTTGAAGGAGGCCCACTGGACCTCCTCGGCGAGCTGCGGCGAAGCGAACTCGATGCCGATCATCAGGCCCTTGCCGCGAACGTCGAGCACGGTCTCCGGGTGGCGCGCCTGGATCTCGCGCAGGGCGGCCATCGCCTGCTCGCCGCGCACCGCGGCGTTCTCGGTGAGCCCGTCCTTGACGAGCTCGATGGTCGCGAGCGCGGCGGCACACGCAACCGGGTTGCCACCGTACGTGGAGCCGTGCGCGCCGACGCCCCAGTGCTCGAGGATCTCGGCTCGGGTGACCATCGCGCTCAGCGGCATGCCGCTGGCGATGCCCTTGGCCACCAGGAGCATGTCCGGCTCGACGCCCCAGTGCTCGATCGCCCACATCTTCCCGGTCCGCCCGACGCCGGACTGGATCTCGTCCGCGACGAGCAGGATCCCGTGCTTGGTGCAGAGCTCCCGAAGACCCTCGAGGAAGCCGTCCTCCGGCACGAGGTAGCCGCCCTCGCCCTGGATCGGCTCCACGAAGATCGCCGCGACCTCGTTCGCCGGCACGAGCCGCTCGAACAGCACGTCCTCGAACCACTTGAGGTCCTCGATTCGGCCGAAGGGCGCGTGATAGACGCCGGGCAGCAGCGGGTTGAAGCCGGCGTGGTACTTGGCCTTGGAGGCGGTGAGCGTCACGGCGCCATAGGTCCGGCCGTGGAACCCGCCAAGGAACCCGACGATGTAGGGCCGGCCCGTGTAGTGGCGGGCCAGCTTCATGGCGACCTCGACCGCCTCCGCGCCAGAGTTGCCGAGGTACGTCCGCAGCCGGCCGGAGATCGGCGCGATGTCCGCGATCGCCTTGGCCGTCTCGGCATAGATCGGCAGGTAGAAGTCCGACGCCGAGTAGTGGACGAGCTCGGAGGCCTGCTCCTTGATCGCACCGATCACGCGCGGGTGGCCGTGGCCGGTCGAGTTGACCGCGATGCCGGCCGCGAAATCGAGGAACAGGTTGCCGTCGATGTCCTCGATGGCCATGCCCTGCCCGCGCACGGGCACGATCGGATAGGCCCGCGGGAGGCTCGGCGAGGTCCACGCCTCGTCGAACTCGACGGCGGCGCGGGCCTTCGGGCCCGGGATCTCCGTGATGAGGTCCGGCACCGGCCGGTCACCGATCGAAAGGCGATCCAGCGATGACATGGTCTGGGCGGCCACCGGGCACCTCGTTATGCATCAGGTTATGCAGAGTGGATATTCGGCGCGAGTCTACCAAAGGGCCTCCTCGTCCGGCTGCCACCTGCCTGCAACGCGTGCGCACGCGGGGCGCAACCTCGACTGAAGCCGGCCCTCGCTACGTTCCGCGCCATGACGGGACAACCGAAGGATCATCTCGGGCCCGGCGGCGCGCGTCGCGGCGAGGAACCCGGCACCGAGACCCCGGCCGGCCGCGAGGACGGCCGCGAGGACGTCGACGCCGGGCCGACGACCGGCGGCGGCAACACCGCCGTGCCGGCCGAGCCGCTCGACGTCCCCGGCGCACCGGACGCGGCCGCTCGCGGAAAGGCCACGCGGTCGCCCGCCGAGGTCGCCACGCGACCCCACCTGGAGGGCTCCGAGCAGGGCCCGATGTAGCTCCGTTCGAGAGGTGCAGTGGAGGTGTCACTGCTCTCCGGGGGTTCGATGGTCGCGGGCACAGCGCTCGCGTTGGCCGCGATGGCCGCAGCGTGCAGCTCGCCGTCCGGCTCGCTGGACCCCGGGGGCGCGCAGCCGCCGGGATCGGGCGCAGCCGGCACCGACTCCGCGCGACCC
>DASTIE010000160.1:0-11168 GCA_035717865.1 Candidatus Limnocylindrales bacterium | reverse complement strand
CGGCCGCGGTCCGCTGGTCGGCCGCCGTCGGAATCGGTGTGCTGATCCTCATCGTCTGGGCGCTGACGCGACGGAGGCGCCCGCGGGGGTGAGCGCGACCCCCGCGAAGATTCTTTCGAAACGCGGGGATTTTCTGGGATTTGCAATCTCAGCGGAATCGATCACGCGCCTAGTGCATTTCGTCACATGCCGGAGTATGGTCGCGCGATTCCAGGTGTTCCGGACATCCCCGATGACGCCCGACAGGGCCCCGACACCCCGTGACCACCGCCGTCGGTGAGACCGTAGGCCCGGCCGGCGCGCCGCCCCCCGAGGGCGGCGATGCCATCGCCGGTCGCTCGCCGCGGCAGCTCTTCTGGTCACGTTTCAAGCAGGACCGGTTCGCGATGGCGGGGGCCGCGTTCGTGCTGTTGCTCGTCGTGGTGGCGCTGTTCGCCCCGGCGATCGCGGCGCTGGTCGGCCACGGCCCGAATGACCTCTACCAGCGCGAGACGACCGACATCTTCGGGATCCCGGAGGGCCCCCAGAGCAGCTTCTGGTTCGGCGCCGACAACAGCGGCCGCGACGTCTTCATCCGGACGATCTACGGCACCCGGGTGTCGCTCGTGGTCGGCGTCGTGGCGACCGGGGTCTCGGTGCTGATCGGCGTGGTGCTGGGCGTGCTGGCCGGCTTCTTCGGCGGCTGGCTCGACACGCTCGTGTCCCGCGCCACCGACATCATCCTGTCGATCCCGCTCCTGCTCTTCGCGATCGGGATCGTCGCCGCGTGCTCCACCTCCAAGGAGGGGTGCCTCAACGGCACCCTGAAGCCGGGGCTGGGGCTCGTGATCGTGATCATCTCCCTGTTCACGTGGCCCTACGTGGCCCGCCTCGTACGCGGGAACACGCTGTCGCTGCGCGAGCGGGAGTTCGTGGAGGCGAGTCGCTCGCTGGGCGCGAGCAACACCCGGATCATGTTCCGCCAGATCCTGCCCAACCTCATGTCCCCGCTGATCGTCTACGCCTCCCTGCTCGTGCCCGCGAACATCCTGTTCGAGGCGTACCTGTCCTTCCTGGGGCTCGGCGTCCCCGACGACCAGCCGTCCTGGGGGAGCCTGATCAGCGACTCCCTCTCCAGCTTCGACACCACCTGGTGGCTCTGGTTCTTCCCGGGCCTCTTCCTGCTCTTCACGGTGCTGGCATTCAACCTGCTCGGCGACGGCCTGCGCGACGCGCTCGACCCACGCGCCAACCGGTGAGGGCGATGCCCGACAACCCCGACTTCGGAGGACCCACATGAGACGACGATGGCTCACCCGGTCGGCGCTCCTGGCGCTCGGCTGCGCGGCCGTCCTCGCCGTCGCGGCGTGCGGCGGCGACGACGACGATTCCGCTGACACGTCCGGTGGCGGCGGAGCCGCCAACGACGACGTGGCGGCGGTGGTCGACGCGCTCGGCGGCAGCGCGGAGTTCGGCACGCCCGAGCAGGGCGGCACGTTCCGGATCGAGAACACCGACTTCGCCCTCTTCGACGCGTTCGACCCCACGGGCGAGTACTTCGGCAGCGACTGGACGATCTACTCGAACCTGATGCTCCGGACGCTGGTCTCGTACAACTTCTCCACCGCGGAGGAGGGGGGCAACGACCTGGTCCCCGACATCGCCACGGAGATCCCCGAGCCCACCGACGGTGGGAAGACCTACACGTTCACCCTGAAGGACGGCATCAAGTTCGGTCCTCCCGTGAACCGCGCGATCACCTCGAAGGACATCAAGTACGCCATCGAGCGCACGGCCGTCAACAAGGCCGCGCTCGGGTCCTATTCCAACTACTACCGGCCGATCGTGGGCATCGAGGACATGGAGGCCGGCAAGGCCAAGACCGCGAGCGGCATCGAGACGCCGGACGACAAGACCATCGTCTTCAAGCTGACGAAGCCCGCCGGCGACTTCCCGTACGCGCTCGCGATGCCCGCGTCGTCGCCGATCCCGCAGGAGGTGGCCAAGTGTCACCCGCAGCGGGGCGAGTACGGCCGCTACGTGATCGTCACCGGCCCGTACATGACGGAGGGCTCGGACAAGCTCGACGTCTCGAGCTGCGGCGCCCAGAAGCCGATCTCGGGCTTCAACCCGAACACCGGCCTGAAGCTGGTGCGCAACCCGAACTACGACCCGTCGACCGACGACACCTCGATCCGCCAGTCCTACCCGGACCGGTTCGAGATCGGCGTGAACACCAACCTCGACAACATCTTCGACAAGATCGAGCGCGGTGAGCTCGAGGGCTCGTTCGAGACGCCCCCGAACGCGACGCTGAAGCGCTACCTGCAGGACGAGAGCATCCGCGATCGCCTGCGCATCAACGCCGGCGACCGCATGTGGTACATGTACATGAACCTCACGACGCCGCCGTTCGACGACGTGCACGTCCGCAGGGCGATGAACCTCGCGATGGACCTCGAGGGCATCCAGCGGGCATGGGGCGGCCCCGTTCAGGGCGCGACGCCCACGCACGTGCTGCCGCAGTCGATGATCCGGCTGGACGACTACTACCCGTTCCAGCAGCCCCCCTTCTCCGGCGACGTGGCCGCGGCGAAGGAGGAGATGAAGCAGTCGAAGTACGACACGGATCAGGACGGCGTCTGCGACGCCCCGGAGTGCAAGGGCGTCATCCACGGCAACCGCAACTTCGCCCCCTGGTCCAACCAGACGGCGGTGATCGAGCAGTCGGCCTCCCAGATCGGCGTCGAGCTCGACTCGCGTGAGCTGTCGCGCTCGGCGATCCAGATCGCCACGGGCGAGCCGAAGCGCAAGATGCAGACCAGCTCCGGCACCGGCTGGGGCAAGGACTACGCCGACCCGTCGACCTTCATGGTGCTGTTCGACGGCCGGAACATCCAGCCGGAGGGCAACAACAACCAGGCGCTCGTGGGCCTGACGGCCGCGAAGGCCAAGGACGTCGGCGCCGACATCCCCGCGAGCGGCGTGCCGCCCAGCGTGGACGCCGACATCGACGCCTGCACCGCCCTCCTCGGGCAGGAGCGCACGGACTGCTGGACCACGCTGGACAAGAAGCTCACGGAAGAGGTCGTCCCGTGGATCCCGCTGATGGACGCCACGGCGATCGACCTGCTCGGCCCGGCCGTGACCCGGTACGGGTTCGACCAGTTCGGCACGGAGATGGCCCTCGCCCACATGGCGGTGGACCCGAGCCTCCAGAAGTAGGAAGGAGCTGACGCCGAGCGGCCGGGGCCCCGCGCCCCGGCCGCGAGGCAACACATCCGATGGGCCGGTACATCGTCAGGCGACTGATCTACGTGGTGGTGGTGGTGCTCGCCGTCACGCTGCTCGCCTTCGTGATCTTCTTCGTGCTGCCGTCGCAGGACCCGGCGGTGGCGTTCGCCGGCCGCAACCCCACGGCCGACCAGATCGAGCAGATCCGCGAGGACCTGGGGCTCGACAAGCCGGTGCCCGTGCAGTACGGCCTGTACGTGAAACGACTCGTCACCGGCGACGAGTACGGCTGGCCGGGGCTCGGCTTCTCGTACCACACGCGGGCCCCGATCAAGGACGAGGTGTCGAAACGCTTGTCGATCACGCTCCAGATCGCGATCGGAGGCGCGATCCTCTGGCTGATCCTCGGGGTGTCGATCGGCATGCTCTCGGCACTGAAACGGCGCACCTGGTACGACCGCGCCGCCATGGGGTTCGCCCTGCTGGGGGTGTCGGCCCCGGTCTTCTGGCTGGGCCTGATCTCCCTCTATCTGTTCTGGCAGAAGTGGGAGCTGCTCCCCGGGACCGGGTACGTGTCGTTCTCGGAGAGCCCCAAGCAATGGTTCCTGCACATGATCCTGCCGTGGTCCGTCCTGGCGCTGCTGTTCGCGGCGGTCTACGCGCGGGTCGTCCGCGGCAACATGATCGACACGATGAGCGAGGACTACATCCGCACCGCGCGCGCGAAGGGGCTCGGTGAACGGCAGGTGGTGACCAGGCACGCGATGCGGGCGGGCCTGTCGCCCATCATCACCCTGCTGGGCATCGACCTGGCCCTGCTCATCGGCAACACCGTCGTGACCGAGACGGTGTTCAACATGCCGGGCCTCGGCAACTACATCCTGGTGTCGACCGACGCGGGCGACCTGCCCGCCGTGCTGGCGGTGGTGGTGATCGCGTCGCTCGCCGTGGCGATCCTGGCCCTCGTGGCCGACGTGGTCCACGCGCTCCTCGACCCACGGATCCGCCTGCGATGACCCCTCCCCTGCTCGAGGTCCGCGACCTCCACGTCCACTTCCCCACCGAGGACGGCGTGGTGAAGGCGGTCGACGGCGCGAGCCTGACGGTGGGCCAGGGCGAGACGCTGGGCGTCGTCGGCGAGTCGGGGTCGGGCAAGAGCGTCACCTTCATGACGGTGATGGGCCTGATCAACCGCAAGACGGCGCGTGTGAGCGGGGAGGTGATGTTCGACGGCATCGACCTGCTGAAGGTCCCCGACAAGCAGCTGCGGCGGATCCGCGGCGAGCGCATCGGGATGGTGTTCCAGGACCCGATGACGTCGATGCACCCGATGCTGCGGGTGGGCGACCAGATCGCCGAGGCGGTGCTCGCGCACCGCGACGTGTCGAAGGACGTGGCGGGGACGATGGCGGTCGATGCGCTGCGGCGCGTGGGGATCCCCGCGCCCGAGCAGCGCGCCCGCCAGTACCCCTACGAGTTCTCCGGCGGCATGCGGCAGCGCGCGATGATCGCAATGGGCATCGTGCTGGAGCCGGAGCTGCTGATCGCCGACGAGCCGACCACGGCGCTCGACGTGACGGTGCAGGCGCAGATCCTGGAGCTCGTCGCCGAGCTGAAGGAGCGCCTCGGGATCGGCGTGGTGCTGATCAGCCACAACCTCAGCGTCATCGCGGACGTCGCCCAGCGGGTGATGATCATGTACGCCGGCCGGCCGGTCGAGATCGCGTCGCGCGACGCCTTCTTCGACCAGCCGCGCCACCCCTACTCGTGGGGGCTGCTCGAGTCGATCCCCCGCCCGGACGTCCGGGTGGACCGGCTGGTGCCGATCGCGGGGGCGCCGCCGTCGCTGATCCACGTGCCGCCCGGCTGCCCCTTCCACCCGCGCTGCCCGCACCGCTTCGCGCCGTGCGACACCGACCGGCCCGACCTGCTCGGCGAGCTCGGCCACCTGGACGCGTGCCACCTGCCGATGGAGGACAAGATGCGCCTGTGGGCGGAGCGCCGGGCCCGGCTGGAGGACGCCGCAGCGTGAGCACGAACACGCCGCGCGGTGCGGACGGCCCCACGCCCGGGGGGAACGGCCGCCCCGCCCCCGCCCCCGGCACCCCCTTCATCGAGGTCGAGAACCTCGTGAAGCACTTCCCGATCACCCAGGGGATCATCTTCCAGAAGCGCATCGGCGAGGTGCGCGCCGTGGAGGACGTGTCGTTCACGCTCCGCCACGGCGAGACGCTGGGCCTGGTGGGCGAGTCGGGGTGCGGCAAGTCGACGACCGCCCGGCTGGTGATGCGCCTGCTGGAGCCGACGGCGGGGACGATCCGCTTCGAGGGACGCGACATCACGCGCCTCGGCGGGAGCGGCCTGCGGGCGCTGCGGCGGGAGATGCAGATGATCTTCCAGGACCCGTACGCGTCGCTGAACCCGCGCCACCCGGTCGGCGCGATCATCGGGGAGCCCCTCCAGATCCACCACGTGAAGGGCAACCGGAAGCAGGCGGTGCAGGAGCTGATGGGCCGCGTCGGCCTGAACCCGGAGCACTACAACCGGTACCCGCACGAGTTCTCGGGCGGCCAGCGCCAGCGCATCGGCGTGGCCCGCGCGCTGGCGCTGAACCCGCGGCTGATCGTGGCGGACGAGCCGGTGTCGGCCCTGGACGTGTCGATCCAGGCGCAGATCCTGAACCTGCTGAAGGACCTGCAGGACGAGCGGGACCTGACGTACCTGTTCATCTCCCACGACCTGGGGGTGGTCCGCCACGTGTCCGACCGGATCGCGGTGATGTACCTGGGCCACGTGGTGGAGGTGGCCGGCGCGGACGAGCTGTACGAGGACCCGAAGCACCCGTACACCGCAGCCCTGCTGTCGGCCGTCCCCAAGGGCCACCGCGGGACGGCGCGGGAGCGGATCATCCTGACCGGCGACGTCCCGTCCCCCGCCGACCCGCCCACCGGCTGCCCGTTCCACCCCCGCTGCCCGAAGGCGCGCATGCTCGGCGGCGACGGCGGGGTGCCCGAGAACTGCCGCACCGAGATGCCCCCGCTCGCAGACGTCGGCGGGGGCCACGAGGCGGCGTGCTGGTACCCGGTCACGGCCGGGGAGTCCCTGCACGCCGCCGCCCACGCCTGAGCGGCGGGTCGGCTAGGCCGCGGCTGCGGCGAAGGACGCGTAGAGGTCCCCCGAGAGCGGGCGATCGAGTTCCCAGGTGATCGCCATCGGCCGTTCCCCCACGTGCCCGCGGTACCGGGCCGGACCGAGGAACCAGAACGCGCGGTCGTCGGCGCGGAGGCGGGCGAAGAGGAGAATGGCGCGGCCGTCGCGCTCGTGATGCCGGTACCGGAGGCCGGTCGCGCTGTCGGCGCGCGTGCGGGACTGACTCTCCCAGTGGACCAGCGTGCGGCTGACGGCGTAGTCGCGGTAGCGCGTGGTGGGCGAGAAGCCGCCGCTGCTCTTGTCGAGCGTGAAAGCCAGGAGCTCGGCGGCCGCCTCCTTCGCCTCGTACACGCCGGTCTGCCAGGCGGCGATGCGGGCCCCGTCGCCGACCCCCATCGCGGCCAGGATCTCGATGCGGCTGTACCGGGCGTGGATCTGCAGCGGGGCGTCCGGGTGCGTGGAGAGCGGCTCGTGCACGTGGTCCACGCGGTCGTCGAGCACCGACAGGAGCTCCAGCAGCTCGGCGCGCACCTGTGGGTGCCGCCACAACAGGCCGATCCCCTCCTCCAGCGTGCTGGCGCTGGCCAGGGCGCGGTCGGCGACCGTCGCCACGAGCATCCGGGCGATCCGGCGGTCACGCTCGGACAGCCGGGACGGCTGCGGCGGCGAGCCCTGCTCGAGCAGGCGCCGGTAGCCGGCGATCCGCTCCTGGTCGTCGACGTGGAGCAGGCGGCCGGCCGCGCGCCGCAGCGTGCCCTCGCGGGGGCCCGCGGGCCGCAGGGGTGCCCCGGCCGCCTCGCGCAGGTCCGACCATCCGCGCCCGCCCGTGTAGACGTCGTCCAGCTCGAGGCCGCTCTCGTGGAGGAAGCCGGCGAGGCCGAGGTCCGGGAGGTCACGCCGAAGCGAGCGCAGCTCGTCGACCTTCGCCTGCCAGCGCGAGGGGATGGCCTCGCGCAGGCTGCGCAGCACGATCGCCGACGCCTTCTCGTCCAGCTCGACGTGGCAGCCCGCGGGCAGGAACGGGAAGCCCAGCTGGATCGCCCGCTCCACCTGCCGCCGCGTCCCGCCGAGGAGCGCCCGGAACCGGCGGTCGAAGCGGAACTCCCTGCGGTGCGTGCCGACGAAGTCGAGCACCGTGCAGAACGGCTTGCCGGGAGCGGTGCGAAGCCCGCGGCCGAGCTGCTGCAGGAACAGCGTGGGGCTCTCGGTGGGACGCAGCATCAGGACGGTGTCCACCTCGGGCACATCGACGCCCTCGTTGAACAGGTCGACGGAGAAGACCGCCCGGATCCGCCCCGCCGCCAGGTCGCGCAGCGCGGCCTCGCGCTCCGTGCGGCGGCTGTCGCCCCACACCGCGACGGCGGGGATCCCGTGGTGGGTGAAATGCCGCGCCATGAATCGTGCATGGGCGATGCTCACGCAGAACCCCAGGCAGCGCATCGACGCCGGCTCGGCATGCCGCGCGACCTGCTGGATCACGAGGCGCGCCCAGGCGTCGTTGCTGGTGAAGAGGTGGCTGAGCGCCTCGGGGTCATAGCCGCGCCCGCGCCGCCACGGGACGTCGCGCAGGTCGAGCCCGTCGTGCACGCCGAAGTAGAGGAACGGCGCGAGGATCTGCTGGTCGACCGCGTCCCACAGCCGCATCTCTGCGGCGATGCGGTCACCGAACCAGTGGAGGACGGGGAGGCCGTCGCTCCGCTCCGGCGTGGCGGTGAGGCCGACGAGCTCGGCGGGCCGGAGGTGGTCGAGGAGCCGCCGGTACGAGGCGGCCGCGGCGTGGTGGAACTCGTCGACGATGACGACGTCGAACCGGTCCGGCGCGAGATCGTCGAGGCTGCTCGCCCGCAGGCTCTGCACCGACGCGAATACGTGCTCGAAACGGCTCGGCCGCGATCCGCCCACCCACTTCTCGCCGAACGCCGGGTCGCGCAGGACGTGGCGGAAGGTGGCGAGACTCTGGTCGAGGATCTCCTCGCGGTGCGCGACGAAGAGCAGGCGGTCGCGGTCCAGCGTCCGGCGCAGGCCCGCGTAGTCGACGGCCGCGATGACGGTCTTGCCGGTTCCCGTCGCGGCGACGAGCAGGTTGCGGTGGCGACCCTGGCCGCGCGCGACCTCGAGGAGCTCGAGCAGCCGCTCCTGGAACGGGAACAGGCGCACCTCGACCGGGCTCAGGATCACCCTCGGGCCGGTGTCCCCGACCGCGCGGGCACGCTCCTCCTCGAACTGCTCCGGGGCGTATGGACGGAAGTCGCCGCTCTCCCAGTAGCTCTCGAAGACGGCGGCGAACTTCGCGATCACATCCGGGTTGCGCGCGGCCGACGCGCGCACGTTCCACTCGAGGCCGGTCACCTGCGCCGATCGCGTCAGGTTCGACGAGCCGACGTAGGCGGTCGTGAAGCCGGAGGCCCGATGGAAGACCCACGCCTTCGCGTGCAGGCGGGTGGTGCTCACGTCGTACGACACGCGCACCTCGGCCCCCAGCGCGGCCAGCTCGTCGACCGCGCGGCGCTCGGTCGATCCCGTGTACGTGGTGGTGAGCACGCGGAGGCGCTTCCCGTCCGCGCAGTGCCCGCGGAGCGCGTCGAGCAGCGGCGAGATCCCGCTGCGGCGGATGAACGCCATGACGAGGTCCACGGCGTCGGCGGATTCGACCTCCGACCGCAGCTGGCTCCACAGCGTCGGCTCGCCGGGGGCGTTCGTGAGCAGGGTCGTGTCGAGCAGCGGGATCAGCGGTTCGGCGAGCGGACGGGGAGTGCCGTCCGGGCGGCGCGGGACGATGGCGTGCAGCACCTCGGCCGGGTCAGCCGGCACGGCGTCGGCATCCTCGCCCGCGACGAGCTCTCCCAGCCGAGCGAGCAGGGCGCGGGCGACCTCGACGCCCACCTCGACGCGCGCCTCATCACCGACCTCGGCGAGCGCGCGCTCGATCTCCCGGCCGAGGTGCCAGGCGATCCGGTCGGCCGCCTCGGCGGCACGCAACGGCCGGCGCGTGGACACCAGCCGGGCGGCCAACTCGTCCAGCCGGCCCTCGAGCCCGCGGGTGATGAGCTGCTCGTAGAGGCCGGGGCCCAGCTCCGTCACGACCCCGAACCCTACGGCCTGCCGTGGGCCGAGGGATCCACGGGGACCCGCGGGTATGCTCGCCCGCGTGTCCCCCGGAGTGATGAACGCGCCGCTGTGGTTCACCATGGCGCGGATCGCGGCCATCCCGCCGCTGATGGTGCTGCTGCTCGTCGACGACGTCCCCGGCGGCGGCCGGTGGTGGGCGTTCGGGCTGTTCGTGCTCGCCTGCCTGACCGACTCGATCGACGGGTGGCTCGCGCGGTCGCGCGGCCTCGTCACCGTGATGGGGGCGTTCCTCGACCCGCTCGCCGACAAGCTCCTGATCTCCGCCGTGCTGGTCTGCCTGGTCGAGACGGGCGAGGTGGCGGCCTGGGCGGCGATGGTGATCATCGCCCGCGAGTTCGCCGTCACCGGGCTCCGGCTCGTGGCCGCCGCGGAGGACGTGATCATGTCCGCGGGCCGCCTCGGGAAGGCGAAGGCCTTCAGCCAGAACGTGGCCCTCGCGGTGATCATGCTGAACACGGTCGCCACGGGAATCGAGGACACCCTGCTGTACATCGCCCTCGCGCTCACCGTCATCAGCGGCGCCCACTACTTCATCGTCGCCCGCTGGCGGCTGTTCTCCGGGACGGCCGGCAAGAAGGCCAGCCCCGACGCCGTGAGCGAGCCGTGAACGAGGCGGTCGCGGTCGTCGCGGCCTACCTGCTCGGCTCCATCCCCTTCGCGTTCCTCGCCGGCCGCGCCAACGGGGTGGACCTGCGGACGGTGGGGAGCGGAAACCTCGGCGCCGCCAACGTGTTCCGCAACCTCGGCCGCCCCTGGGGCGTGGCGGTGATGGTCGCCGACATCGGCAAGGGCGTCGTCGCCGTCGTCATCGCCCGCCTCATCACCGACGACCCGTGGCCCGCGATCGCCGCCGGCGCCGCCATGGCCGGCCACATCTACCCGGTGTGGCTGCGCTTCAAGGGCGGCAAGGGGGTCGCGGTCGGCGGCGGGGCGATGATCGGCCTCGCCCCCCTCGCCGCGCTCATCCTGCTGGGGATCTGGCTCGTCGTGCTGCTCACCACGCGCTTCTCGTCGCTGGCGAGCATCATCGCCGCCATCGCCGCCACCCCCCTCACCATCGGAATGGGCTACCCGTGGTCCACCGTGGCGTTCACCGCCCTGGGGTCGCTCGCCGTGCTCGTGCTCCACCGCGGCAACATCGCCCGCCTGGTTCGGCGGGAGGAGTCTCGCATCCAGCTGGGACGGGCTCGCCGCGCCTGATCGGCTCACGCCGATGACGCTTTTCTCAGCAGGTTCTGGCGTTTCCCGCCATCGTCCGGGGTTTACCCCCGGCATGCCTGGAGAGAGGGTTGTGTTGATCGATACAACCTCTCGGAAGGGGGAGCTCGTGGCGGAAGAGCGTGCGGAGGGGCGTGTCCCTGGTGTGGCCCCGACCCGCGAGGGGGTTCCGCCCGGCAAGACCGGGTGGCGGGCGACGATGTTCGGCGAGTACCTGGCGGAGTTCCTCGGCACCTTCGTGCTGATCGCCTTCGGTACCGCGGTCGTCGCCATGTACGTGGCGGCGCTGCCGCTCTCTGGACGCGGTGAAGGCATCACCTCGGATGCCGACTGGCTCCTCATCACCTGGGGATGGGGCATGGCCGTCGTGTTCGGCGTCTACGTGGCCGGTGGAGTGACCGGCGCCCACATCAACCCCGCGGTGAGCGTCGCGCTCGCCGCGTTCGGCCGCTTCCCGT
>DASTIE010000159.1:0-8530 GCA_035717865.1 Candidatus Limnocylindrales bacterium | reverse complement strand
GCGAACCAGTCGTGCTTCTTTGCGCCCTTCCGACGGAGCACCGTCATGTTGTAGATCGTGCCCTCGACCAGGTGCTCGCGGTACGGATCGAGGATCGCGCGCAACCGGAGCTCGACGGCCTTCAGATCCGTGGTGGGCATGCTGCCTAGTCTGCCGAATCTGCGCGTCCTGGGCCAGAGCCGCGAATGCGCTTGCGGCCCACAGCCGATCGGACGTCCGCGCTTTCGATGAACAGAATGCCCGCCCACTGCCCGGGCGCGGGAGCGGCAAGCCACGTTCGAAGCCGGGCTCCACGCTCCGGGTAAGCCCCCGAGAGCACCTGCCCATGGCGCTCGACCCGACGCCGCGCCGTTGCCAGGGATGGCAGGACCAGAAGCCGCGCGGCATTCCCGGTCGCCCAACCGAGCTGCTCCGTCGCGATCCGGGGGGCCAGCCTGACCTTCTCGTCGTGCTTCCGGAGGGTCTCTTCGATGGACACGATGTCCGTCTTGATCTCGACCACCAGAAGCGTTCGAGTGGCGCTGTGCCAGGCGAGGACGTCGATCGAGCCACGCTCGCCGTACACGCTGTACGTCACCTCGAGGCGACACTCCCAACCGTGGCCGGTGAGCAGGTCCACGATTCGCCCCGCGAGTCGCGCATGTGCCTGGTCCATCAGCCGATCGAGATCGCCACCGCGCCATCGAAGCTGCGGTGGGAAGTCGGCATCGAGCTCGCGGGCGACCCGCCGGATCTTCGCGAGCATCACGTCTTCGAGGCGGCCTCGCTCGATGAGCGAGACAACGTGCTGGGAGACACCGGCACGGTTCGCAAGGTCGTGCTGGCGCCAGCGGAGTCGTTGCCGAAGCGCGCGGAACCGAGCACCGACCCGATGATCAAGCATGCCCGCATCGTGCGGTGGGACGCTTATCGGGCGATCACCGACGAAACGGAGGCTGTGATGCCGAGGGCTCCGTGGCGACGATTTGTCGTGGCCCGCGGCACGTGCCTTTGGCGTCGACTGGACGATCACCTAGTCACGTGGCGACTGGTATCGCTGAGCCAGGCAAGGTTGGGGGCGGAGTCGGGCCGGCAAGCGAAGATTCCGCGCTCTACCAGCCGTGGTGGAACCAGGTGACGGATCCTGGCGCTTCGCCGTTGGATAGCAGTCGCTCTCGGGCTAGGTGATCGGAACGGGCAATGCGCTGGCGGATAGCAGTCGCTCTCGGGCTAGGTGATCCAAACGGGTCCGGCGTTGGTGGTTAGCAGTCGCCGTCGGGCTACGTGATCGGAACGGGTCCGGCGCACCTGCGGGCGCGGCTGGTCAGTACGCGGCGAGCTTCCGGATGCCGTCCGCGATCTTCTCGGGGTTGACCATGAACCAGTCCTCGAGGACGTGGTTGTAGGGCACGCCGGGGACGTCCGGGCCGGCAATTCGCGTGACCGGCCCGTCGAGATAGTCGAACGCCTCCTCGGCGACGATCGAGCAGATCTCCGCGCCGTAGCCCAGGAACCGGTTGTCCTCGTACACGACGAGGCACTTGCCGGTCTTCCTGACGGACGAGAGGACCGTCTCCTTGTCGAGCGGGCGCAGCGTTCGAAGGTCGACGACCTCCACGGAGATGCCCTCCTCGGCCACGACGTCCGCCGCTTCGAGGGCGTAGTGGGCCATGAGGCCGTACGCGATGACGGTGATCTGCGTCCCAGGGTGGGTGATGGCGGCCTTTCCGAGGGGCACGAGGTAGTCGTCCTGGGGGACGTCGCCGCGGACGGATCGATACATCTTCTTGTGCTCGAAATACAGCACAGGGTCGTCGTCGCGGATGCTCGACCGGAGGAGGCCGGCCGCGTCGTAGGGCGTCGATGGGATGACCACCTTGAGCCCCGGCACGTGGGCGAAGAACGCCTCGACGGACTGGGAGTGGTAGAGCGCTCCGTGGACGCCGCCGCCGTACGGCGCGCGAACCGTCATCGGCACGCCGAAGCCGTTGTTCGAGCGGTAGCGCATCCGCGCCGCCTCGCTGACGAGCTGGTTGAAGGCGGGATGGATGAAGTCGGCGAACTGGATCTCGGCAATGGGGCGCAGGCCGTTCATCGCGGCCCCGATCGACGTCCCGATGATCTGCGACTCGGTCAGGGGCGTGTCGATCACCCGGTCGCCGCCGAACTCGCCGAACAGCCCGTCCGTCGCCAGGAACACGCCGCCCTTGAGCCCGACGTCCTCGCCCATCAAGATCACGTTCTCGTCGCGCCGCATCTCCTCGGCCATCGTCTCGCGGATGGCCTCGATGAACGTCTTGAGCGCCATCAGTCGACCGCGCCTTCGGCGGCGCTCTTGTCGCCCTCGTGGCCATCGAGACCGTGCCCGCCACCGAAGCCCCAAGCCGGCGGCGTCTCGCCGGGCCAGTCCTCCGCGAAGACCCACTTCATGGCGGTCGAGGGGTCCGGGTCCGCGGCATTCTCCGCGTAGTCGGTGGCGGCGTCGATGTCGGCCTTCACCTCCGCGGCGATCTGCGCCTCCAGCTCGTCCGTCAGGACGCCGGCCGCCTTCAGCTGCTCGCGGAAGCGGGGCAGCGGGTCGCTCTCGGTGAGCGCCGCGAGCTCCTCCGCGGAGCGGTACTTCGTCTGCTGGTCGTCGGACGAGTGGGCGGTCAGGCGGATGACCTTGGCTTCGATGAGCGTCGGGCCGTCACCGCGGCGCGCCCGATCGACGGCCTCCTTCGCCGCCTTGTAGCAGCCCAGCACGTCCGCGCCATCCACGATCACGCCCGGGATGCCGTACCCGGAGGCGCGAGCCGCCACGTCCGGCACGGCGAGCTGGCGCTCCACCGGCACGGAGATCGCGTAGCCGTTGTTCTCCACGACGAGAATGAACGGCAGCTTGTGGATCGCCGCGAAGTTCAGGCCCTCGTGGACGTCGCCCTGGTTGGAGCTCCCCTCCCCCATGGAGGTCATCGCGACCTGGCCGGTCTTGCGAATCTTCGCCGCGAGCGCGATTCCGACCGCGTGGAGCATCTGCGTCGCGACCGGCGAGGACAGCGAGACGAGGTTGTTCGCCACATTCCCGTAGTGGCCGGGCATCTGGCGGCCGCCGGACGAGAGGTCGATCGCCTTGGCGTACTGCGCCGTGAGGATGTCGCGGGCCTGCATGCCGAACGCGAGGCAGGTCGCAATGGAGCGGTAGAACGGTGCGATCCAGTCCTTCTTGCGCTCCAGCGGCCAGGCGATCGCGGCCTGCGCGCCCTCGTGGCCCTGTCCGCTGATCACGAACGGAATCCGGCCGGCGCGGTTGAGGACCCACATCCGCTCGTCGACCGCGCGCGCCGTCGCGATGACGCGGTACATCCCGATGAGGTCGTCGTCGGTGAGCCCGACCGATGCGGCGAGCTCCGACGCCTTGCCGGAAACGGCTCCCTGCTTCGGCTCGGTCGTCGCCATCAGCGCCTCGCCACTAGAAGTTGATCGACTTCCCGTCGACCGCCATCGCGGCCTCGCCGATGATCTCCGCGAGCGTCGGGTGGGCGTGGGTCGTGCCGCCGATCTCCCACGGCGTCGCCTCGAGGTTGAAGGCGAGGGTTGCCTCGGAGATGAGGTCCGTCGCGTGTGGCCCGATCACGTGGACCCCCAGCGTGTCGCCCGTCTCGGTGTTCCCGATGACCTTCGCGAAGCCCTCGTACTCGCCGCCGATCAGGGCCTTGGCCACGGCCTGGAACGGCACCTTTCCGACCTTGTACGGCAGGCCCTTCTCCTGGCACTGCTGCTCGGTGAGCCCGACGGACGCGATCTCGGGCCGGCAGTACGTCGCGCGCGGCTGCTCGACGTAGTCCATTGGGTGCGTGTCCTTGTCGCCGGCGATCGTGTGCGCCGCGAGGAGCCCTTCGTGGCCCGCCGTGTGGGCGAGCATCAGCCCGCCGACGATGTCGCCGATCGCGTACAGGTGCTGCTCGCGCGTCCGCATCGTCCCGAGGTCGACCTTCACGAACCCGCGGTCGATCTCCGCTTTCGTCGTCTCCAACCCGACGTCCTCGATGTTCGGCGCCCGGCCGGTCGCGACCAGGAGCTGCTCGGCGGAGATCTCGGCGGTGTCCTTGCCCTCCGGGCCGACCGTGAGCGAGACACCGGTCTTGGTGACCTTGACGGCCTTCGCGTCGAATCGAGCGTTCGTCATCACGGTCATGCCACGCCGGGTGAACGACCGCTCGAGCGCCTGGCTGACCTCCTTGTCCTCGAGGGGGACAAGGGTCGGCAGGTACTCCAGCAGGGTCACCTTGACGCCGAGGTCGTGGTACATCGATGCGAACTCGACCCCGACCGCGCCCGCCCCGATCACGATGATGTCCTTCGGGATCGTGTCGGTGGTCAGGACGTCGTCCGAGGTGATGATCCGCTTGCCGTCCGGGTTCAGGCCCGGCAGCGACTTCACGCGGGAGCCGGTGGCGAGGATCACGTCGGTGCCCTGGAGGACTCGCTCGCCGCCGGGGTTGTCAGCGGTGACTTCCATCTGCACGCGAACGGTTCGCGGCCCGTCGAGCCTGCCCTTGCCCTGGACCCACGTGACCTTGTTCTTGTCGACGAGGCTCTTGAGGCCCGTCCAGAGCCGTTTCACGATCTGGTCGCGGCGTGCGGCCATCGCGGCGTAGTCGACGACCGGCTCCCCTACCCCAACGCCGTAGTCCTTGGCGTGCCGGATGCGCTCGGTGAACGCGGCGCTCTCGAGCAGCGCCTTGGTGGGGATGCAGCCGATGTGGAGGCAGGTCCCGCCGATCTTGCTGTTGTCGACGAGCGCGACCTTGAGGCCCAGCTGGGCGGCGCGGAATGCCGCCGAATACCCGCCGGTCCCGGCGCCGAGGACGACGAGATCGAAGTCGTTGGAAGAGCCGACGGCCATCGATGGGATGGTAGTGCGCGCCACCCGCATGCGCACCGGGACGTAAGGAGCGATGGGCCGAGCCGGTGCTATTCTCCCGCCCGTCGGTGCCCTTCCGGACGATCGTCGGGGGGTCTCTTGGACCAGTCGCTGATGCTCCGCGTGCTCCTGGTCGTCGTGGCGTACCTCGCCGGATCGATCCCTGTCGGCGTGCTCGTCGCGAAGGCGAGCGGCGGCCCCGACCCGCGAACCATCGGCTCCGGCCGGACGGGTGGGACCAACTCCCTTCGGGCGCTGGGGCGCAGGTGGGCCGCGCTGGTGGTCGCCGGTGACCTCGCCAAGGGGGCGCTGCCGGTCCTCCTGGCGCGCATGCTGACGGGCGGCGATTCGCTGACCGAGGTCGTGGTGGCCGGGGCTGCGGTGCTCGGCTCCGTCCGGTCGATCTTCCTGCGCTTCGCCGGCGGACGCGGCGTGGGCACCGGGGTGGGCACGATGCTCGTCATCCAGCCGCTCGCCGTCATCCTGGCGGCGCCGGTCTTCTTCCTCGTCATCCTCGCGACGCGCTACGTCTCGCTGGGCTCGCTCCTCGGTTCCGCGGCGATGTTCCCGGCAATGCTCCTCATCTGGGCGGTGGCCTCCGGGTGGGTGCCGCCCGCGTACCTCGTCTGGGCCGTGGTCGGGCCGATCCTCATCTGGCTCGCACACGCCGACAACATCGAGCGCCTCCTGCACGGCAAGGAGCGCAAGTTCGACCTCGGCCTCATCACGGGCGGCACCCGCCGCGGCGGCGCCTGACCGGCGCTCATGTGTCATCACCTCGACTGAAGCGAATGACGCCGCGCGCCGCGCGCCTCTCAGTGGGCACGATCCTTTTCGGCCTGCTGCTTGGGGCAACCCCGTCGAGTGTCTTCGCGGAGTGCTCCAACCTGATCGCCGGCGAGGGTAAGGACCTCAACCTCACGGCGGCATTTCTTGCCACGGTCACGGTCGCGTCCGACGATGTCGATCCGAACGCCGATGGCAATGCGTGGGACTGGCACGTCGAGCTGACGGTGGATGACGTCTACCGGGGCAACGTCCCGAAGGCGCTGGCGTTCAACGGCTACGACGGAGGCTGTGCCGAATTTCAAGGCGGTGCGCTTCAGCCAGGTGACACGATCATCGTGGCGGCGGAGGAGCTCCCGCTCGACTACTTGCCGGCTGCACCCTTCGAAGGCCACAGCGTCGTCTGGCACCGGATCTCCGACGGCTGGTCGTTCTTTGCCGACGCGGTCGCGGGCGAGGTGCGCTTCGGCTTCTACCCGGAGGCGGCCCACGCGGCCGACTCAAGGGCCGAAATCCTTCGCTTCATCGCCTCCCACTCGATGCCGGCGACGGACACGGATCCCGGCGGGGAGCCGGCCGCACAACGGAACTCGGGACTGATGATTGCCCTTGCATCCGCGGTCGCGCTGGGCGTTGGACTGATCCGGTTCCGACGGCGGCCGCTCGCGTGACATCACCGGCGTTGCGTGAGCCACCCATGACTGCCGGAACGGTTGAGGCAACGCCAGCTGCCACGCCCAGCTCCAGGTGGGCTGTCGCCCTGGGGGTCCCGTTGCTCCTGGTTGCCGCGGGTTTCGGGCTCTGGTGGCTCAGCGATCAGCTTCTCTCCATCGGCCCACTGGATCGGGCGACGTTCGGTTGGGCGGTCGTGGTGCCGATCTGGCTCGGCGTGCCGCTTGGGGCGGCCGTCGCCTCGCGCGGGCTCGACGCCCGAGTGCGGACCAGAATGGCAACGGTGCTGGGCCTGATCGTCGCGGGGATTGGCGCGCTCCTCCTGTGGCGAGGGCTCGCATTTCCGATCTGCGAAAACGGCGCCGTCCGCGGACCCGAGTCGTGGATTGCTCCGGCGCTTGTTCTCGGTGCCGTTGTCGGCGGCGGCCTGGCGGTCAGCTCGACGCTCGCCGGGAGCCAGCTGGCCGAAGGCCACAGGCTCATGGCAGTCATCGCAGGCGCCGGAGCTCAAGCAGCCTTTTTGGTCGTCGGAATACTTGTCTTCTCCGCCGTGAGCCTCACGATGGCCGGGTGCCAACGGCCCGTGTGAACAAGCGCCCTCGCGAGACTTGGGCGCGCTGTCTGAGGATCGAAGAGCCTTGAGCGTCGAGCAGACCCTCCCGGGCGACGAGGGCTTCGCGTCGTTCGTCGACCTTTTCGAGCAGTATCGAATCCACTATGGGCAGCCCGCGGACCGGGCGAGGAGCGAGGCCTGGTTGATCCGGGCAACGACGAGCGGGCCGATGCGCGCGTTCATGGCGCGCATTGACGGGGAAGCGGCCGGGATCTGCCTGATCACGATCTCCCCTGCGTCGCTGGCGCTGGGTGAGTTCTGGATCGTCCGCGACCTATTCGTGGCTCCGCACAGGCGACGCGAAGGCATTGCGACGGCCCTCCTCGACGCCGTGCGCGCCGCAGCCACCGAGCGCGGCGCGCTCCGCCTGACGCTGCAGACCGAGGACGACAACGCCGCCGCCTTACGGCTCTACGAGCGGTACGGATTCCAGCCGGTGGCAGGCTTTCGCCACTTCACGCTGCCCCTGCCATGAGCGCCGGCAGGGGACGACCGATCACCAACACGCTGGCCGTCGTCGAGGGTTTCTGACGACGCGGGCGTTCTCACGCGTCACTCGCGAGGTCCGCTCGGGCATCATCTCCGCATGAAGATCGGGATGACGCTGCCGCAGCGGCGAGACGACGGCGAGGGCACGCCCTGGGAGGACCTGCGCGAGCTGGCGTGGCTCGCCGAGGCCGGTGGCGTCGACAGCCTGTGGGTCGCCGACCATTACTTCTACCGCGACGAGAAGGTCGAGATCGGGCTGCACGAAGCATTCACGCTGCTGACGGCCGTCGCGGCGGTGACGAGGAAGGTCCAGGTCGGGCCGCTGGTCGCGTGCACGTCGTTTCGCTCCGCGGGCATGCTGGCGAAGATCGCCGCGACCTTGGACGCGGTTTCGGGCGGTCGGCTGATCCTTGGGCTTGGGTGCGGCTGGCACGAGGCGGAGTACAAGGCCTTCGGCCACCCGTTCGACCATCGGGTCGGGCGGTTCGAGGAGGTCGTTTCGACCGTTCGACCGCTGCTCCGTGGCGAGCGGGTGTCGGTCAAGGGTCGCTGGCTGGAGCTCGACGACGCGGTGATCGTGCCGAAGCCGGAGCACGAGGTGCCACTCCTGATCGCCTCGAACGGTCCGCGCATGCTCGACATCACGGCGCGCCTCGCCGATGCCTGGCAGGCGGCGTGGTTCGGCGCCGTGAGCGACGAGTTTCGATCCGAGCGCTCTGCGCTCATGGCGGCCAGCGAAGCGGCCGGCCGGACGCAGCCGATGGAGATCTTCGTCGGCATCGACGTCAATGACGAAGAGGGCGATCACCCGCGCGTGGCGGGCGACGCCGGAGCGATCGCGGACGCGCTCACGGGCTGGGCAGAGGAAGGCGTCGACCACGTGCAGCTCCGCGTCCATCCCGGCACGAAGGCGAGATTCGAAACCGCCGTCGAGGCAATCCGCCGCTTCCGCGCATAGAAATGGAAGAACCCGGATCGGCTGACGATCCGGGTTCTGGTACTGGCTCTGGTTCCGCGGGCCTTCGTGCGGCCCGCGTGCCGAGAGGAGTGCTAGATCGTGATTGAGGTTCCCCTAGCCCCGCATC
>DASTIE010000158.1:0-24320 GCA_035717865.1 Candidatus Limnocylindrales bacterium | reverse complement strand
GGCTCGCGAGTCGATTAGGTCGCGGGTCGGCCGATGTGCGAACCCGCGAAATGCAGCGCCCGGCGGGAAGCCCGGCACCGCATGTCGTGGCCGGGGCGTGAAGAAAGCCCGCCGGGGGTCCTGACGGGCTTGCAGTGCGGCGCGGGCGGGGAGAACCGCAAGAAGCTGGCCGAGACAGAAAAGCGGGATGCCTCGGGCTGACGTGGCGATGTGCCATGGCGTGCCGGGGGCCGTCGTGCGACCATCCGAGGGTCGCTCAAGCAACCCGGAGGCCGCGTCTTGACCCGCTCCGAACCGAACCTGCGCATACCCGGCCCGACGTCGCTCCCGCCGAGCGTCCGCGAGGCCGGTGCGCGCCAGATGATCAACCACCGCGGCCCGGAGTTCAGAGAGCTCCTCGAGCGCGTCCAGACCGGGATGAAGCCGTACTTCGGCACGACGGGCGACATCGCGATCCTGTCCTGCGCCGGCACGGGCGGCCTCGAGGCGGCGATCGTCAACACGCTGTCGCCCGGCGACCGCGTGCTCGGCGTCTCCATCGGGGCGTTCGGGGACCGGTTCGCCAAGATCGCCGAGGCGTACGGCGCGAGCGTCGATCGGATGTCCGCCGAATGGGGTTGGGCGGCCGCACCGGACGAGCTCCTCGAGAAGCTGGAGGCCGCCCGCGGCGAGTACAAGGCCGTGCTGCTGACGCACAACGAGACCTCGACCGGGGTCATGAACCCGATTCCCGAGCTGGCGTCGGTCGTTCGCGACGCGGCACAGGACGCGCTGATCCTCGTCGACACCGTCTCGTCCCTCGGCGCCGTGCCGTTCCAGATGGATCGATGGGGCGTCGACGTGGTCGCGACGGCGTCGCAGAAGGCCTGGATGGCCGCGCCCGGCCTGGCGATGGTCGCGGCCTCCGCGCGCGCCCGTGCCGCGATGGACACGGCGAGGATGCCGCGCTTCTACCTCGACCTGAAGAAGCACTTCGATGCGATGGCCACGGGCGAGACACCGTGGACGCCGGCGATCGCGGTCGCCTACCAAGTGGACGAGGGCATCCGGCTGATGGAGGCCGAGGGGATGGCCGGCGTCTTCGCGCGCCACGTCGCGTGCGCCGCCGCGACCCAGGCGGGCCTCGAGGCGCTCGGGTTCCAGCTCGTCGCGGAGCCGGCGAACCGCTCCAGGACGGTGACGGCGGCGTGGCTCCCGGAGGGCCTCGACTGGAAGGCCTTCAACGCCGAGATCAAGCGCCGCGACCTCGTCCTCGCCGGCGGCCAGGGCAAGCTCGCCGGCAGGATCTTCCGGCTCGGGCACCTCGGCTCGGTGACCCTCGACGAGATCGTCGAGGCGCTCGAGACGATCGAGGCCGTGTCCATCGAGTGGGGCCGCGAGGTCGAGCGCGGCGCCGCGACCGCCGCCGCCCAGCGAGCCGCGGCAGGGGCCGCGCTCCAGCCGGCTTGACGGTCGAGCCGGCGCTCGCTGCGACGTCCGGGGTGCGGACGGCGCCGATGCGCATCCTCGTCGCGGAATCGATCGCGCCGGAGGGCATCGATGCGCTGCGCGCGGCCGGCCACGAGGTCGTGGTCCAGACGGGCCTCTCGCCCGACGAGCTGCGGGCCGTGGTGGGCGACGTGGACGCGCTGATCGTCCGGAGCCAGGTCGCGGTCGACGCCGAGCTGATCGCCGCCGGCGCGCGGCTGCAGGTCATCGGCCGCGCGGGGGTCGGCGTCGACAACGTCGATCTCGATGCGGCGACGCGCGCCGGCATCACGGTCGTCAACGCGCCGACGGGCAACACGATTGCGGCGGCCGAGCACACCATCGCGCTGCTGCTCGCGCTGGCGCGCAAGGTCGCCTCGGCGGACGCGTCCATGCGCCGCGGCGAGTGGGCCCGCAAGCAGCACGAGGGCGTGCAGCTCGGCGGGCGGACGCTCGGGATCATCGGCCTCGGGAAGATCGGGATGGCCGTCGCGGAGCGAGCGCGCGGGCTCGGGATGACACTCCTCGGCAGCGACCCGTACGTGACCGCCGAGCAGGCCGCGCTGCGGGGCGTCGAGCTCGTCTCCATGGAGGCGCTGCTCGAGCGAGCCGACGCCGTCACCGTCCACGTGCCCCTCGGCCGGGGCACAGCGGGGCTCATCGACGCGAAGGCGATCGCCCGGATGAAGCCGGGCGCGTTCGTGCTGAACGTGGCCCGCGGCGGCGTCATCGACGAGGGCGAGGTTGCCATCGCATTGCGGGAGGGCCGCCTCGGGGGCGCCGGCATCGACGTCTTCGAGAGCGAGCCGCCGACCGGCTCACCCCTCCTCGACGCGCCGAACACGGTCCTGACGCCGCACCTCGGGGCCTCGACCGCGGAGGCCCAGGTGGCTGTCGCCGAGGAAATCGCCGGCCAGGTTCTCGACGTGCTCGCGGGACGCGCCGCGACGTACGCGGTCAACGCCCCGCTGCTCAGCCCCGAGGCGCAGCAGACGGTCGGTCCGTACCTGCCCCTGGCGGAGACGTTGGGCCGCTTCCTGGCCCAGTTCGCTCGTGGCGGCCTCGGGGGCCTGACGGTCGAGCTCGCCGGCGACCTGGCGCGCGCCGAGTCCGGACCCGTCACGGCCGCGGTGCTGCGCGGGATCCTGGAGACGGCGACGACAGAGCGGGTCAACCTCGTGAACGCCGCGATGCTCGCGAAGGCGCGCGGCATCGCCGTCACTGAACGGAAGTCGGCGGAGGCCCGTGGCTTCAGCGCCGCCATCACCGTCTCGACCCGGAGCGGCGGCGAGCACGTCGCCGTCGGCGGCACGATCGCCGGGGGCGAGCAGCGCCTCGTGCGCCTGAACGACTACCGGCTGGACATGGCGGCCTCGGACATCATCCTGATCACCCGGCACCGCGACCGCCCGGGCACGATCGGCCGCCTCGGGCAGCTGATCGGCTCCGCGGACGTGAACATCAACTCGATGCACCTTGCGCGAACCGCGCCGCGAGCTGACGCGCTGATGGTCCTGACGGTCGACGACGACGTGAGCCCGGCCCTCGAGGCGGCCATCCGGGCCGACGAGGGCGTGATGGACCTGTGGGTCATCCGCCTCGGGCCGCTGCATTGACGGACACGGCCGCCACGCCACTCGAACCCACGCCGGCGATCATCCCCGACGGCCTCGACGCGGTGCTCGCGTTCGTGCGGCACGGCGAATCCGAGTGGGTCGCCGAGGGGCGGTTCCAGGGCCAGGGCGATCCCCCGCTCTCGGAGCTCGGCCGACGCATGGCGCTGTTGACCGCGCGACGAATCGCGCGCCGGGCGCGCCGCCCGCCACTCCCCCTGCCTGCCGGGCCCCCGCACTCGATCGTCTTTTCGCCCCTGTCGCGCGCCGCCGAGACCGCGACGCTGATCGGCCGCGCGGTGAGCGGCGGTCGCGGCGAGGCCGCCGTCGAGGCACCCGTCGCGCTGCTGCCGGAACCGGGGCTCCTCGAGATCGGGCAGGGCGAGTGGGAGGGCCTTCCGACCGCGGACGTCGTCAAGGGCTGGGGCGAGATCCTGGAGGCATGGCGCCAGGATCCGCTGGCAGCCTGGGCGCCGGGCGGCGAATCGATCACCGAGGTGGACGTCCGCGTCCGCCTCGCGCTGCGACGGCTCCTCTCCGACCTCGCCACGGTGGCGCCCGCGCCGGTCATCGGCCGCTCGCAGGTCCTCGGCTATGGGGACGTGCCGGCAGACGAGCCGTGGTCGATCGTCGTCGGCCACGACGGCGTCTTCAAGGTCGCCCTGCTCGCGCTGCTCGACTACCCGCTGGCGCGGTTCTGGACGCTGCCGTTCGCGCTGTGCGGTATCACGATCGTGGAGATCCGGAACGGCCGGCCGCGGCTCAGGCTCCACAACGCCACCGACCACCTCACGGGGGTCGATGGAACGGACACCCCCGAGGCCCGCGCGCGCGACGCCGACCGGCGGCGCAGCGGCGCACTCTAGCCGAGCGCTCCGGCGGAGGGCCTAGCCCCGCCCGCGAGGTCGCATGCGACGCAGTCCCCGTCGCACGACCACGCCGAGGATCGCCAGTCGCAGCCGCTGGTACGCCTGCGCGATTCGCTTCAGCCGATCCGACCCGAGATCCCGCCGCCCGTACGCCACCTCGACCTTGGCCCGCGCGATCGTCGTCAGCTCGACGCGCGCCGTCGGCACTTCGTCGCCGAGCGCGCCGGCGTACTCGTAGACGGTCTGCGAGGGCCGCGGACCCAGCCCGAACCTCGCCGCCAGGCTCGCCACCGAGCCCCACGCCTGGTCCGGATGCATCGGCCGGCGCGGCGTCCGCCGCATTGCCGCGAACACGAGGGCGCCGATGCCCACCAGCAGGATGAGCGCGATCGCGATGAACGGGCCGACGCCCGTCGTCGGGTTGGTCGTCCCCCCCGAGGGCGACACGATCCCGGCAGTCGAATCCGGGTTGCGCGACGGCAGGACCCCAAGCGTCGGGCGCGGCGTCGACGGGCCGATGGACCCGGATGGCAGCGGAACCGGCTGGCCGACGCTCCCCGTCGGGTCGAACTCGACCCAGCCGTAGCCCGGAAAGTAGACCTCGACCCACCAGTGGGCGAGCCAGCCCCCGACAAGCTCGACGTTCTCCGGGCCGCGGCTGTTGGGGGCGCCGAGGAAGCCGTAGGCAACCCGTGCCGGGATATCGCTTGCCCGCAGCAGCGCCGCCATCGCGCCCGCGTAGTACTCGCAGTAGCCGCGCCGAATCATCGCGAAGCACTCGACCGTCGAGGCGCCGCCACAGGCCTGGCGCTCCTCCTTGACGTCCGCGTCGTACTGGAAGTTCTGCGGGCTGGCCAGGTAGCGCTCCATCGTCCGGGCCAGGTCATACGGGTTGTCGGGGTCGAAGCCGTTCGGGACCCGGACCTGCGCCTTGATGGTCTCCAGGAGCTGCTGCGCCCGCGGCCCGACCGTATCGCTCGGCAGCTGGAGATAGATATCGGTGACCTCGGCCGGGTACTGCGTGCTCGCCGAACGCAGCTGTGCCTCCGTCAACGCGCCGGCGGTGTCCGGGGCGACGGGAATGAGGGCCGTCACGGTATAGGGCCCGACGTCGCCGTCGTAGTCGACGGTCGAGAACCAGCCGTCGGACCCAAGGGTCTCGGCCACCGTCGCTCGATCGACCGAAGCGACGGTGTTCGGGCCCACGACGGTCTGGTCCCGATACGCGTCGGGCACGATCGTGAGCGTGATCTCGCGGCGCCCCCGCGTGGACGGTTCGTCGGCCGCGCCCTGGAGGAGCCGGGAACCGGCGGGGGTCGCAGTTCCGGTGGCCGGGCTGCGCGACCAGCCGATGAAGTCGTAGTGGTCGTAGGCTCCGGCCCGCCACTTGAACTCGGCCTTCTCGCCGGCCGGCAGCTGCGCCTGGAACGCCGTGAGCGCACTGGGGCTCCACTTGCCGTTGGTGACCGCGCTGGACCCGAAGGTCGGTCCGCCGGTCGGGCGGAAGTCGCCGCCGCCGGGCGCGATGGCCTGGAGGAACTGCGAGAAGGCGTTCAGGTGTTTGGGCAGGTCCTGCCACAGGCCCTGGAGCGGCTTCGACGAGGCGGTCGCGGTGAGGAGCATCGAGCCGAGCACGGCAGCCGTGACGAATGCGGCGCCGCCGTTGAGGTACATCCGGCCGACGGCGGCCGGGTCGCCGATCCTGCGCCGAGCCCATGTGACCTGCTCCTCGAAGACATGCGTTCGGATGAGCAGCAACAGGGCGGCGGCGCTGAACACGACGAGCAGCAGCAGCTGCGGGTGTTGCGTCATCGTGATGCTCGCGAGGAGCGCAAGCCCGACGACCACGACCGCGTCCAGCGGGCGGCGGTGGCCGAAGATGGTGAACCCGGCGAGGAGGCCGGCGCCCCACACGAGCGCGCCGAAGACCAGGTGGTAATGGCCCTCCTGGCTCGTGAACGACATGCGCAGGACCGTCAGCTCCGTCCACATCGTGTGGACGACGGTCCAGGCGACACCCATCCGCAGCGCCAGCGACCCGGGATCCCAGCCGACCGGCGTGCCCCGCGCCTCGAGGATGAGGCCGCCCATGATCAGCGGCAGCAGGAGCCCCGCGAACAGCGCGCCGACGGCATGCGTCCGCCAGCGGCCCCAGCCGAGCTTCGCGCCCGCGAAGCCGAAGGCCAGCCCGATCGCTCCGACGTACAGCAGGAAGCCGTTGTCGCCGCTCTTCGCGCGGATCGTCCAGTTCGCATCCACCAGCGACGCGCCCAGCATCGTGACCATGACGACACCGGCGAGGACCGTGATCCAGCCCTCGGCCGGCGCGCGCGGAAGCCGTCCGAGCTGGTCGGCGAGCACCTCGGCGGGCGATGGCGCGAGGCGGGCAACCTTGGCGCTCACGAGGCCAGCGCCTCGGCGAGCGGCTGGGTCGGGCCCACGCGGAAGACGGGGATGTCGAACTCCGCCAGCGCGTGCCGGATCGCGCGCCACTGCTGCGCGGTGGCGGAGGGCTCAGGGACGCCCTCGTCCACGGCCAGGAATCCGGCCTTCCGGCGCTCCTCTTCCAGCACGCGCCGCTCGAACGACGGGACGTCCATCGAGATCACCACGCAGGCCACGCCGCGGGACTTGAGGGTCGCGAGTGGCTTCACCCACGTGCGGTCGAGCGACGGCGTGATCACGACGGTGGTCATCCCGCGCCGGATCCGCGGCACGGCGCTGACGAGCGCCTCGGAGATCGAGGTCGAGCCGTCGCCTTCGACGGCCGCGAGGAGCTGCATGACCTTGAGGTGCTGGCGCCCGCCGCGGTCCGGCATCAGCTGCGCCAGCCGGTGGGCGCTGACGGTCATGCCGACGGCGCGGTTCTCGACGAGCGCCTTGTCGGCGACGGCGGCGGCGGCCCGGACGCCGACCTCGACGGTCGATTCATCGCCAGCGCCCAGCTGCACGCTGCGGTCGAGGTCGAGGATGATCCAGGCGTCCGCCGTCTGCTCGAGGTCGAACTCCTTGACCTGGATCTCGCCGTGGCGGGCGGTCGATTTCCAGTGGATGCGGTTGAAGGCGTCGCCGGGCGCCCATGGCCGGACGGTCGAGACGAGCGGGGTCGACTGGAGCGTCCGCTCGCGCATCGCCTGGCTGCCGTCGAGGTTCGCGGAGGGCAGGCGCCACAGCGGGATCGGCTCGAGGCGCGGGTAGACCGTGACGTTGATCCCCGAGCCCACGGACGCGGACGACTCGAAGAACCCGAAGGGGTCGCCGGTCCGGATCTGGAGGGGCTCGATGCGGAAATGGCCGCGGCGCGTCAGCGGCGTCCGGATGAGCCACGACCGCTCGGTGGTGCCGCCGAGGGAGATCGCGCGGCCGGGGAGGCCCGCCGGCAGCGAGGTCGGGTTGTGGATCTCCAGCCACGGCTTGGGGATGCGGCTGGTGTTGCGGAGCGTGTACGTGACCCGGATGCGGTCGCCGACGTGGCCGGAGAGCTGGTTGACGGCGTAGCCCGCTTCGAGATCCGCGAGGCCGAGCCGGGTCAGGACGTAAGAGCCACCGATCACCAGCAGCCCGAGGTAGACGAGGTAGAACAGGAAGGCCTCGCCGGTCGAGAACGCGGCGATGACCAGGATCGCGCCGAGGAGCAGGAGCTGGAGACGTCGGAGCATCGTTCGATCCCTGCGGCGGCCTCGGGCTTCCTTCCTCGCCCCCTAGCTGGCCACGGGTCGAGCCTGGGCCGGGCTCGTGTCCTTGATGCCACCGACGGGCTGCTCGCGGACGGCGCCGACTGACGTCGCCTCGAGGAGCTCGCGGATGACCTGGGCGGGCTGGACGTCGTGGATCGAGGAGCTGGTCTTGATGATCAGGCGGTGGGCGAGGGCCGCCTCGGCGAGCGCCTTGATGTCATCCGGGATCACGTAATCGCGGCCGAGCAGGCCGGCGAGCGCCTGGCCGGCGCGGTACAGGGCGATCGACCCGCGCGGGGATGCGCCGAGGTAGATGTCGCCGTGGTCGCGGGTGCCGTTGACGAGGCGGACGATGTAGTCGGAGACGGTCGGGTCGACGTAGATCTCGCGGACCGCGTTCTGCATCTCCTGCAGCTCCTCGACCGAGCAGACCACCTCGAGGTCGTCGATCGGGTGCTGGCGCTTCTGCTCGTCGAGGATCACGACCTCCTCGACCGGCTGCGGGTAGCCGAGCCGGATCCGGAGCATGAACCGGTCGAGCTGGGCCTCCGGGAGGGCGAAGGTGCCCTCGTACTCGATCGGGTTCTGGGTCGCGATGACCAGGAACGGGTCGGGCATCTGGTAGGTCGTGCCGTCGACCGTCGCCTGGCGCTCTTCCATGCACTCGAGCAGGGACGACTGCGTCTTGGGGGTCGCTCGGTTGATCTCGTCGGCAAGGACGACCTGGCTCATGATCGGGCCGGGGCGGAACTCGAACTCCTGGGTCTTCTGGTTGAAGATCGAGAGGCCCGTGACGTCGGACGGGAGGAGGTCCGGCGTGAACTGGATCCTGCGGAACGAGCAGCCGAGGCTCTTGGCGATCGCCTTCGCGAGGACCGTCTTGCCCGTGCCCGGCACGTCCTCGATCAGGAGGTGGCCCCGGCACAGGAGCGCAACGAGGGCGAAGCGCACCTCGCTGTGCTTGCCGACGATCACGCGCTCGACGTTCGCGAGGACGCGATCCCCGGTCTGCTGGATCAAGGTCATGGTCTTGGAGCTCCCATCGTCGGCTCGTCGATGTCGTGAGACGGGCCGGCCCTCTGTGGTGACACGGGATGGTACGCCGGGGGCGCCAGATGAGTTCCCGGGAATGTCAGCCGCGCCGGAGGGTGGCCGCCGCGGCCCAGATCGTCATCAGCGCACCGATCCCGGCCATCACCCCGAGGAACAGCTCGCCGCTGGTGATCGCCGCCAGCGCGACGAAGCCGAAGACCGCCGCGAGGACCAGCGCGATCGCCGCGAGCCCGAGGCGCTCGACGAGCGGCCGGCCCTGGTCGGGAGGGGTGTCCGCGTCGCGGGTCACGGTCTCGCCCACGCGCGCCACGCGCGCAGGACGTCGCCGGCGATCGGCGATGCCTTGACGGAGCCGCCGCCGGAGTTCTCGACGAGCACCGCGATCGCCACCTGCGGATCCTCGTATGGCGCGAACCCGATGAACCACGAGTGCGGTCGCGTGCCCGGGTCCAGCTCGGCCGTCCCGGACTTGCCGGCGACGGTCATCGAGCGGAGCGCGGCACCGGCCGTGAAGATCCGCCCGATCTCGCCGTTCACGGCGAGCCGCATGGCCGATCCGATCTCGGCGGCGACCCCCGGCAGGAGCACGCGGCTGGCGACCTCGGGCCCGATCGTCGTCGTGCCGGACCTGCCGGTCGCCTCGCGCACGAGGTGGGGACGCATGAGGACGCCGTCGTTCGCGATCGTCGACGCCACGAGCGCCATCTGCAGCGGCGTGACGAGCGTCTGGCCCTGGCCGTACGCCGCGTTCGCGAGCTCCACGCGGTCGCCGAAGCCGCCGGGCCCGTCGCCCTCGCCGTTCGTCACCTGGGAGGTCGCGGTCGGCAGGTCGAACTTCAGAGGCGAACCGAAGCCCAGCCGCGAGGCCCACTCGGCGAGGACGTCGCCGCCCGTTCGCACGCCGGTCTCCGCGAACCAGATGTTGCAGGACGCCTCGACCGCCTCCGCGAAGTCCAGCGGCTTGTCGCCGGTCACCTCGTGGTGGCCGTCACGGACGCGGAAGCCGTCGATGAGCCAGCCGCGCCGTTCCGAGGAGGGCTGGTCGTCGTAGGTCGTGTTCGGCCCGACCGCGCTGCTCCCGAGCGCCGCCACCGCGGTCACGATCTTGAACACCGAGCCCGGGACGTACAGACCCTGCGTGGCGCGAGGGAGAAGCGGCTGGCGTTCGTCGCTGGTCAGCCGGTCGAAGATTCGCGTCGCCGTCGCCGGATCTGCGATGCCGGAGGCGTTGTACGTGGGGTTCGAGACCAGCGCGAGGACCTCGCCCGTGCGGGGATCGATGAGGACCACGGCCCCGCGTTTCGTGCCGAGCGCCTCCAGCGCGGCCTCCTGGAGCTGCAGCGACACCGTCGTCGTGAGGCTCTGGGGATCGGAGGGGTTCGCCTGGAACTTACGGGTCAGCTCGCGCAGCGGGTCGGCCGAGACGACGCCCGAGAGCTGGGCGTTCCAGGCACGCTCCAGGCCGGCGGTGCCGTACTGGCGCGACGAGTAGCCGAGGACATGGGACAGGGAGGTGGAGGCGTAGACCCGGTAGGGCTCGCCGTTCGCGTCACGCTTGTTCCAGGCGATGCGCTCGCCGTCGCGGTCGAAGATCTCGCCGCGCTTGACGTTCCGCGCCGCGGCGATGACCGCCGCATCGTCGCCAGAGCTGCTGAGATTGGACGACTCGATGACCTGCCAGTAACCGGCGCCGACGGCCAGGCCGCCGAAGGCCACGGCCAGCGCCAGCGATACACGGCCGAGCGCCGCGCCGATGCCGATCCGGCGGCCCGCCCAGGACGGCGGCGAGCCCGTGACCGGGCGTGCGTGGCTGGCCGAGCGCCTGCCGTCGAGGGCCATCAGGCCGCCCCTCGATCGAACAGCCGGCGCAGCCTGCCGGGCCGCCGCGGGGGCGGAAGCGGATCCCGCGTGCGTTCCGAGAGGGCGATCAGCAGCCCCACGATCACCGCGTTCGCGAGCAGCGAAGACCCGCCGTAGCTGACGAACGGCAGCGTGATCCCCGTCAGCGGGATCAGCTTCAGGTTGCCGCCGGCGATGATGAACGCCTGGACGCCGATCACGAGGGACAGGCCGGCAGCGAGGATTGCGCGGAACTCGTCCTGGGCCGCAGAGGCGATGCGCAGCCCGCGCTGGACGAGGACGAGGTACAGGCCCAGGATCGCGAGGATCCCGACGAGGCCCAGCTCCTCGCCGAGGGCTGCGAACGGGAAGTCGGTATGGAGCGCCGGGATCGGCGGCCGGCCGGCGATCGTCGGCAGCCCGCCCCCGAGACCGGTGCCGATCAGCCCGCCGCGCGCGAACGCGTGCAGCGCCTGCACGATCTGGTAGCCGGCCCCGGACGGATCGGCGAAGGGGTCGAGCCAGACGTCGATCCGCGTGCGGACATGCCCGAACAGGAAGTACAGCGCCGCCGCACCGACCACGAAGGCGCCGAGGCCGAGGACCACGAAGCTCACGCGCGCGGTGGAGACGTACAGCAGCAGCAGGAAGACCGCGAAGAACAGCAGCGCGGCGCCGAGGTCGCGCTGGACGATGACGATGCCGAGCGCGATCGCCCACATCGCGACCATCGGGGCGAGGTACGGCAGGGGCGGCAGCTTGATCGGCCCGATCCGGGTCGACTCCTCCACGAGCAGCGGCCGGTTCTCGGACAGGTAGCCGGCGAGGAAGACGACGAGGATCACCTTCAGCAGCTCCGAGGGCTGGCCGCTGATCGGCCCGAGCGTCAGGCTCAGGCGGGCGCCGTTCGTCTCGTTGCCGAACAGGAACACGAGCAGCAGCAGCGCCACGCCCACAGCGGCCCACGTGTACTTGTAGCGACGCAGCCAGACGTCGTTCCGGACCGCGATCGCGAGCACCGCGATGATCCCGAGCCCGATCAGCAGCCACACGAGCTGGGTCTGCGCCAGCCCGCCGAGGCTGCCGGCGAGGTTCTGCGGCAGCCGAATCATCAGCAGCAGGCCGATGCCGCCGAGCAGCCCGACGGCGGGGAGCAGGAGCTGGTCCGTCCGCCGGCCGCTCAGCACGAACGCCAGATGCACGACGAAGAGCGCCGCGATGTACGTGAGCAGCAGCCCCGGGTCGGCAGGCGTGGAGAGGTCGACCGGTCCTCCCTCGCCGTCCGCGAGCGACTCGCGGAAGCGCTCCGTCGCGCCGAGTGAGACCGCGCCGACGTACAGCGTGACGGCGACCACGCCGAGCAGGCCCAGCTCCCGACCCCGGAAGCGCGGCATGAAGCGGAACCGGCGGTCCTCGCGCCCCACGACGCGCAGGTTGCCGGGCGCCGCCGCGATCACGGCCGGGCCCGCTCGAGGCGGAGCCGGACCTGCCCGAGCTGTACCTCGTCCCCGAACGCGAGCGGCGACAGCCCATCGACCTGGCCGCCGTTCACGAAGGTGCCGTTGGTCGACCCGAGGTCCTCGACGTACCAGGCCCGCCCCCGGTAGGTCAGCGCCGCGTGGGCCGAGGACACGAACTCGTCCTCGATGACGATCGAGTTGTTCACGTCGCGCCCGAGCGAGGTCACGGCATCGAGCGCGAACGTGCTGCCGCTCGGCGGCTCGCCGCTCGGCGAGGCGACCACCACCAGCCGCCCGAGCTCCATCGTCGGCTCCCGTGCCGCCGCTCGAAGATCACGGACCAGCGCCCGCACGACGAAGAACAGGAACGCGTAGAGCATCGCCAGGAAGATCAGGCGGAGCACCCAGATGGCGAGGAGCGCGGCGTCCATGTGCGTGCGGTGCGGCTACGGCCGCGAGACGGCCCCGACGCCTGCCTGCGGACCCGCGGCTGCCTGGTCGGCCGCGGCCGGTACGGTCTCCACGACGAGGCTGGTCTCGCCGATCTGGACCCTGTCCCCTGCCCCGAGCACGACCTCCGTGACGCGGTGGCCGTTCACGCGCGTGCCGTTCGTGGAGCCGAGGTCGGTCAGGATCAGGACGCCGTTGCGGGGTGCAAGCCGCGCGTGCCTGCGCGAGACCCGGTTGTCCTTGAGAACGAGCTCGCACTCCGGCGCGCGCCCGATGCGGATCGGGGTACCGCTCATCGGCACACGCCGCGGGCTGCGGCCGGGCTCCCGGATCTCCAGCGTGATCGCCGGGGCGCGGACGACCGGCACCTCGAAGACGCGCGTGCCGCCCTCCAATGCCTCGTCGCCGGCGGGCTCGGCGGGCGGGGAGACGGCGGTGTCGATCTCGACCTCGCCCGGGCGGCGACCGGGGTCTGGCCGGAGCGTGACGCGCGGCCGCTCGCGGAGCGCGTAGCCGTGGGCGCGGGCGAAGCTCAGCGCCCCGGAGGCGAGATCGCTCGCGACGTCGTCCGCCGGCAGCAGCGCGGCGAGATCCGCGGGGTGCAGGCGGACGGTGAACTGATCCGGCACCAGGCCGTGCCTGCCCTCGGCGCCGCGCTCGGCCTCCATCGCTCGCTCGATGCGGCGGAGGATCTGCAGGGGCTGCAGGCGGGTCCGGAACAGGCGGGCGCTGGGTCGCTCGACGAGGCGCTCGAAGAAGCGCTCGACTCGTGACATGGCCCGCACGAGCGGGAGCCTACCAGAGGGTCCCTTGCGGCCCCGTTCCCCCACCATCGGTACCCCTGTCACCTCGACGGCGGTACCTGCGGCGCGGACGTGTGCGATGGAGCGGCCGGTATGATCTCCCGCGGGTCGTGCCGCAGGCGGTGGGATCCAGGCATACGGGGAGTCGATGACCGAGATCCTGACCGAGTCCTTCTGCGAGCGCTGTGGCACGCGCTACACGTTCGAGCCCGTCGGGGGCGGCAGGCGCAAGCCGCTCTCGAAGATCGGGACGCTGGGCCGTGGACTCAAGCACTTCGTGGCGGATTCGGGCACGACGCTGGACGAGGCGCTCGCGGTCGCGCGCTCCGAGCAGGAGCAGCGCTCGACGCAGACGGCCCTCGAGGCGTTCCACCGGACCTTCAACTTCTGCCTGTCGTGCCGCCAGTACACCTGTGCGGACTGCTGGAACGCCGTCGAGGGGCGCTGCCTGACCTGCGCTCCGACCGATGACACCGCGACGCCGGCCACGCGCCTGGACCCCGCCGTCTCCCTGCCGTCGATCGACCACGCCCACGGCGGTTCCGCCGACGGTGCCGCGGCGATCGCCGAGTCCGAGGCGACCGCGCGAGCCGAAGCCGAGCGGCTGACGGCCGAGGCCGAGGCGGCCAGGGCACGCGCAGAAGCCGAGGCGGAAGCCGAGGTGGCCCGGCTGGCAGCGGAGGCAGAGGCCGCGCGCCTGGCCGCCGAGGCCGAGGCGGCGCGGCTCGCAGCGGAGGCAGAGGCCGAAGCCGCGCGTGTCGCCGAAGAGGCGCGGCTGGCGCAGGAGGCGCGGCTCGCCGAGGAAGCACGGTTGGCCGAGGAAGCGCGAATCGCCGAACAGGCGCGGTTGGCCGAAGAGGCCCGCATCGCGGAGGAGGCGCGACTGGCCCGGGAGGCGCGACTCGCCGAGGAAGCGCGGCTGGCCGAGGAAGCTCGGATCGCCGAACAGGAGCGGCTGGCGGAAGAAGCACGGATCGCCGAACAGGAGCGGCTGGCGGAGGAAGCCCGCGTTGCCGAGGCGGCGCGCCTCGCCGAGGAGGAGCGTCTCGCGGATCTTGCGCGCATCGCTGCGGAGGCGAAGGCCGCCGAGGAAGCCCGTCTGGCCGCGGAGGCCCAGGCTGCCGCGGAGGCGGCGGCCGCGGAGGCTGCACGTCGCGCCGCGGAAGCCGAGGCCGCGCGCGTGGCCGCCGAGGAGGCCGCGCGCCTGGCAGCCGAGGAAGAGGCCGCGCGCCTCGCCGCGGAGGAGGTCGCCCGAGCCGAGGAGGCTGCGCGCCTCGCCGTCGAGGCAGAAGCCGCGCGTCGCGCCGCGGAGGAGGCCGCCCGCGCGGCCGCCGAGGAGCAGGCCCGGATCGCTGCGGAGGCCGAGGCGCGCGCCGCACAGGAAGCAGCCGCCCGGGAGGTCCGCGAAGCTGCAGCCAGAGCCGCGGAGGAGGCTCGCGCCGCCGCTGCCGCCGAGGCCGCGCGGCGGGCTGCCGAGGAGGAAGCGCGCCGCCGGGCAGCCGAAGAGGCCGCAAGACTCCGCGCCGAGGAAGAGGAAGCCCGGCGGATAGCGGCCGAGCAGGAAGCGGCCCGACGCGCCGCGGAGGCCGAGGCCGCTCGCGTTGCCGCCGAGCAGGAAGCCGCTCGGCGCGCCGAGGCGGCCCGGCTGGCGGCCGAGGAGGAGGCGCGGCGGCTTCAGGCCGAGCGAGAGGCCGCTCGCGTTGCCGCGGCGGCAGAAGCGGCACGCCTTGCCGCCGCGGAAGCAGCGGCACGCGCCGCAGCGCAGGCCGCGGCCGAGTCCGCGGCTCGAGCGGCAGCCGCGCAAGCCGCCGCGGACGCCGCCAGGATGGCCGCGCAGGCGGAGGCCGCCGGGCGCGCCGAGGCCGACCGTGTCGGGGCCGCCGCCGCGCAGGGCCCGGCAATCGCGTTCGAGCCGGGCCAGAACATCGACGATCAGATCGCGGCCTACGAGCGCGGCCTCTCGTCGCGGAGGGGCGACGAGCCCGTCATCGGGGCCGCGCCGGGAGCTCCTGCGGCACCGGCCACGGGACCCGCGGACGCCGAGCCGATCCCGACTGCCGTGGGACAGCCGGTTCCCGCATCGGCCCCCCAGGCCGCCGTCAGCTGGCCGGAGCCCGCCACCGCGGGCGCGGCGCTGGAGCCGCACTGGCCCGACCTCCCGACACCGCGCGGCCCAGGCGCGCATCTCCCGGCCGTCTCCGTGCCCGCGCCCCAGCTGTCAGCGCGGGCCTGCCCGTCGTGCGGCCTCTCGCTCTCGGCGAGCGCGCGCTTCTGCCGGCGCTGCGGGACCCAGCAGCAGGCGTCCGTCTAGGTCTGGATCGGCTTCGCCCCAGGAGGGGTCGAGCGGTCGGCGCGGTCACGAACCCACGCGGCCCCGAGCAGGACTGCCTGGAACGACAGCGCGAGCCAGGCAAGCGCCGCGAACGCCGTCGCGAGCGTGCCGAGAAGCGCCGCCGCGCCGATGAGCCGCGGCGCCAGGAACGCGAACAGCCGAGCCACGACCGTGAGCGCCAGCCCCACGGTGATCCCGGGCAGGATGATCGAGCGCCACGGCGGCGATGGCGTCGGGACGATGCGGTAGACGAGGATGGTCGCGCCCATCGTCGCGAGCACCGGCAGGAGCCCGAGGGCGACCGACAGCCCGAACCCGACGATCGGGAACGCCCCGGCGGCCACCCCGGCCTCGAGGAACGCGAGGAACCCCGACAGCACGGTGCTCAGCAGGATCGCGCCGATCATCAGGGCCACGGCCGCGAGCGCGCCGAAGTTCTGCGCGAGCAGGCCACGGGAGTGCGTGCCGCCCATCACCCGCGCGATCGCGCCGTCGAAGGCCACCGCGAACCGGCTCGTGCCCCAGAGCAGCAGGATCGCACCGAGGATCGAGACGGGGGCCGCCTCGCGCGCGGCCTCATCGAGCACCGCCTGGATGAGGTCCCGTAGCGGCGGCACCACGTCCACGATGACGTCCACGACGCGCGCTCGCTCGGCGGCATCGGCGACCACGATTCCGGTGACACCCGCGAGCAGCAGCACCCCCGGCACGATCGCGAACAGCGCCGCGTACGCGAGGCCGCCGGCAAGGAGGCCGCCGCCCGCAGCCCCGTAGCGATCGAGCACCCGGCGGACCGCAGCGATCAGCGGCCGCTCCAGCAACGCTTCCGCGCGGCGGCGGACCCTGTCGAGCGGACCTGCCGGCGACGGGTCGCTCAGCCCTGGAGGTCCTCGAACAGCCCAGGCTGCAGGTCCGATGCGCGCACTCGCCGTGGCGCCGCGATCAGGGCCCTGATCTCGCCGCGCCGCACGAACCGCCGGCCGCCGAGCTTGATGCTCTGGACCTTGCCTGCCCGGGCCCACCCGCCGATCGTCGAGGGGCGGAATCGGACGTTTGCCGCCGACAGGATCTCGGACGCCTCCGAGAGGCTGATCCAGTCGGTTGCCGCGGCCATGTCAGCCCTCGTCCTTGGCGGTCGACGTGCTCTTCCCCGAGCTCGAGTCGGGTGCCTTCTTCGGGGACCCGGCATCCCCGTCACCCGAACCCTTGCCCTCGCCGCCCTCCCCGCCCTTGCCCGAGGTTGCTCCTGCGGAACCGTCGCCGGAGCCCGCGGCGCCGTCGCCGGGGCCCGCGGCAGCGGCCTTCGTCTTCGAGGTGCTGGACGTCGAGCGGTCCTTCTTGGCCCAGCCGGAGCCCTTGAAGTGCACCGCCGGTGGCGCGAACACCTTGCGGAGGGTGTCCTCCGCACCACAGGTCGGGCAGAACCGCGGCGCCGGCGCGTCGATCCCGTGGATGAACTCGGTGCGCGTCCTGCAGTTCGAGCAGACGTAGTCGTAGATCGGCACGTCAGGGGCGCTCCATGTCAGGAATGGAGCATCCGCATGCCGCACTTCGGGCAGTACGCAGCGCCCGGCTGGACGTTCGCGTAGCCGCAGTGCTGGCACGTCACGGCCGAGCCTTCGCCCGCCATGCCCCCGCTCATCCCCGGCCGGTCCACCAATGCGATCCCGATCGAATGACCGCTTTCGAGGATGTTCCCGAGGAGACGCCCCAGCAGACGAGTGGCGTTTCGGTCGGTATCGCCTCGTGTCCCGCGGCCGCCCCATCCGACGACTGCCCGCACGATCAGGTCGCCCGTGGCCTCATCCCAGTGGGCCGCGACGCCGCCGATGATCGAGGCGTACTCCGGATAACCGGCCGGATCAACCTCACCGTCGAGGAGCGCGCACGCGAAGGTGTCGTACGCCGGATCGATGGCGTCCATGGATTCGAGGACGAAGAGCGCGTGGCGCGTGATCGGCGAAAGCGCCCCGTGCGCCCGGAGCCACTCGGCTGCCTCGGCGGTTCGGACGATCGTCGGCGATGCCGAGCCGAGGCTCGTGTCCCGCGCCTCCACGACCTCGACATCCGTGAGGGCCACGTCACCGACCATTTGCGGCAGCGCGGCGAGCACGTGGGGGCCACCCGGCATTCGAACGCCCGTGCTCGTCTTGGCACCGAAGGTCAGCCTGAGCTGGTGGTCCTGGGCAACGGCCTCCTCGGGCACGACAGGTGAGGGTGCGGGCGCGGGGACGGCAGCCTTGGACGCAGGGGTCCCCGAACCCTTCCGTCGCAGGAACTCGAGCGGCACCGGCAATCTCCCCGAACCACGAACGTGAGAAGGCGCAATCGTATCCTGCCGCGCCCGCCGATCAGCGGGCGCTGGCCACCAGCGCCTCGAAGGGCGCAAGCGTGACGGTCGTCGCGAGCGGTGCCCCGTCGCTCCGAGGGTGGGTCGACAGCATGGAGCGCCACGTCCGTCCCTCGGGAGGCACGGGGGCCTCGATGGTCGCCTCGGTGCCACCGAAGTTGAGCGCGACGAGGACGAAAGTGCCGTCCAGCTCGCGCCTGTAGGCGAGCACGTTCGCCGGCCCCGGGTCAAGGAGGACCTGGCTCCCGCGCTGCAGGGCCGGCGTGGCCCCTCGAAGTGCCAGGACGCTTCGGTACCAGGCCAGCACCGAGCCGGGATCCGCGGCCTGGCGCTCGACGTTACGCGTGTCGGCGTCCGGCGGGAGCGGCAGCCACGGCGTGCCGCTGGTGAAGCCGGCGCCGGACCCGGGGCGCCAGGGCATCGGGCCACGGGCCTGGTCGCGGTTCCACCACGGGAACAGCCAGCTCGCGCGCCGCGCCGGCGGGTCGAGCGCCCGGTCGTTCGGGATGTCGAGGTTGCGGAGGGCGATCTCCTCGCCGTAATACAGGAATGGCGTGCCCCGAAGCGTCAGGAGCATGGCCGCGGCGACCTTCGCGATCGCGTCGCCATTCGCGCCGGACTCGCTGAAGCGGCTCACGTGGCGCGGCTGGTCGTGGTTCGAGAGCACGTTGGCCGGCCATCGCTCGGATCCGAACGCCGCGTCGCGTGCCTTGATGGCGCTCCGGAACGCGGCGGCGCTCCAGGGCAGGTTGATGAACGTCCAGTCGAAGATCAGGTGACGCGGCTCGATGTAGGCGGCCGCGTCCACGATGGTGCCGTCGAACAGCTCACCGACCGTCATGCGACCCGGCTGCTCGTTCACGAGGCTGCGGATGTCCGCGAGCGCGCCGGCGAGCTCCAGCTGGTTGCGATCATGGACGTGGCGCTGCCACGACCAGGCGCCCCGCCCGCCGAACCGCAGCGGGTTGTTGCGCAGCGCCTCGTCCTTGTAGAAGGTGTTGAAGACGTCCAGGCGGAAGCCGTCCACGCCGCGCTCGAGCCACGTCCGTACGACGTCCAGCAGCGCCGCTCGCACCGCCGGGTTGCGCCAGTTCAGGTCGGGCTGCTCCGGCAGGAACGTGTGCAGGTAGAACTGCTGGCGTGCCTCATCCCACGTCCAGGCGGAGCCACCGAAGAACGAGCGCCAGTTGTTGGGTGGTCGCCGCCCGCCGAACAGCGATCGCCCTGGCGAATCGCGCCAGATGTACCAGTCGGCATACGGCCCGTCGCGGGTGGCGCGCGAGGCCTGGAACCAGGCGTGGCGCGAGCTGCTGTGGTTGAGGACAAGGTCGAGGATGATCCGGATGCCGCGGCGATGGGCCGCGGCCGTGAGCCGCTCGAAGTCCGCGAGCGTCCCGAACCTCGGATCGACGCCGAGATAGTCCGCGACGTCGTAGCCGAAGTCGAAGTCCGGCGACGGGTAGATGGGCGACAGCCAGATGGCATCGACCGGCAGCGAGTCCGCCGCACCACCGAGGTGGTCCAGGTGGTCCGCGATACCGGCCAGGTCGCCGATGCCGTCCCCGCTGGTGTCCGCGAAGCTGCGCGGGTAGATCTGGTAGACGACCCCGGTCTGCCACCAGTCCGGCGCGAGATCGACAGGCGGCTGCGAGGATTGGGCTCCAGATTGCGAGGCGTCTGTCACGTCGTCCCCGGCGGCTGTTCGGGCGCCGTGAGCCGGCGGCTGCAAGCCTGCGGGAGGCGGTAGGGCATCGCGCCATGCTCCCATAGACGACCGACGTTCGATCCCGCTTGACGCCAGTCGGGGGGACGCGTACTAATACGCGTTACTAACACGCGTTAGTTTCTCCCGCGCCGACCGCGCCCGCAAGCCCCGAGCAGTTCCGCATCGCGAGCACGGTCGCAACGCAGGTCGTTTCGACGGGAGGCGCGACTATGCAGGGACGGCGGTCGAGCAGCCGGGACGTCGCGACCCTCGCCGGGGTCTCGCGGACGACGGTCTCCTTCGTGCTGAACGATCGCCCGGACGCGAACATCAGCGCCGCGACGCGCGAGCGGGTGCTCGCCGCGGCCGCCCAGCTCGGCTACCAGCCCCACGCCGCCGCGCGCGGCCTCGCGGGCGGGCGCAGCCACACCATCGGCCTCGTCCTGCGGCAGTCAGCGGAGCAGGTCGCGGAGGACGCGCTCCTCGCCGAGACCCTGCGGGGCGTCTCCGGGGCCGCCCGCGCGCAGGGCTACCGGGTGCTCGTGGAGCCCTTCGGAGCGCTGGACGGGAGCTACGGCGACCTCATCCGCTCCCACCGCGCCGACGGCCTCGTGGTCTCCGGCCCGCGCGTCGACGATGCCGAGCTCCAGGCCCTCGCCGCCTCCGGCGCGCCGCTCGTCGTCCAGGGCACGTTGCCGGGCGTGGACGCGCCGAGTGTGGACGTGGACAACGTCGCCGCCGCGAAGGTGGCAGTCCGCCACCTCGTGGACCTGGGGCATCGCCGCATCGCGTGCGTGACCAACGCGTCGCTCTCCTACACCGCGGCCCGCGACCGCCTGAACGGCTACCGCGAGGCGCTGGCGGAGGCGGGCATCGCGGAGGACCCGCACCTCGTCGCCGAGGCGGACTTCAGCGCGGCCAGCGGGCGGCGCGCCATGGCCGGCCTGCTGGAGCACGACGGGATCACCGCGGTCTTCGTCGCCAGCGACGTCGTGGCGTTCGGCGCGATCGCGGCGATCCGCGGGGCGGGCCGGCGCGTACCCGATGACATCTCGGTGGTGGGCTTCGATGACATCCCGCTCGCGGCGTACTTCGATCCGCCTCTCACATCGATCCGCCTGCCAGCCCATGACCTGGGCCGTGCCGTCGGTACCGCGCTGCTCGATCGCATCACCGGCCGGAGCGTGGAGGCCCGGACGATGCTGCCGACCGAGCTCGTCATTCGCTCGTCGACGGCCCCGCCGCCGACGGGACCGAGATCCAGGGACGGCCCCGAGCCGAGCTGAGCAGCGGGCGATCGCCCGCGGCGCAGTGGAGGAGTGGCACGCCCTGGGGGCGTGCCGACATCAACACCACAAGGAGACGTGAATGCAGAGCACCAGACCCCGATGGCGCGTCCTGCCGTTGCTGGCAGGCGCCGTCCTGATCGCGGCCTGCACGACACCGAGCGCCAGCGGTCCGGCCGCGACCACGGGCGGTCCGGTCGCCACGCCGGCCCCGGGCCAGTCGACGGGCACCGGCGGCGAGGACATCTCGGGCCAGGAGGTCACGGTCATCGGCACCTGGGGTGGCGATGAGGAGACGGCCTTCCGCGAGATGGTCAAGCCGTGGGAGGACGAGACAGGGGCGACCGTGAAGTACACGGGCACCCGCGACCTGAACATCATCCTGTCGAACGGCATCCAGTCGGGCGTCCTGCCCGACCTCGCCGGCCTGCCGGGCCCCGGCCAGATGGCCGAGTACGCGCAGGCGGGCGCCCTCCAGGACCTCACCGGCATCCTGGACATGGCCACCTACACCGAGGAGACCGCGCCCGCGCTGGTCGACCTCGGGACGGTCGACGGCAAGGTCGTCGGCGTCTTCATCAAGAGCGCCGTCAAGGGCCTCATCTGGTACAACCCCAAGGTCAACGACTTCTCGTCGGCCGTGCCGGCGACGTGGGATGACCTCCAGGCCGCCATCACCGCGAACGCCTCCAAGGCGGACAAGGCGTGGTGCGTGGGCGTGGAGTCTGGCGCAGCCTCCGGCTGGCCCGGCACCGACTGGATCGAGGACATCGTCCTCCGCCAGGCCGGCGCGGACACCTACAACAGCTGGTGGCAGGGCCAGACGAAGTGGACCGACCCGGCGATCAAGTCGGCGTTCGAGACCTTCGGCCAGGTCGTTGCCAACGCGTACGGTGGCTCCACCGGCGTCAACGCCACGAACTTCGAGGTCGCCGGCGACCCGCTCTTCGCGGATCCGCCCGGCTGCCTGTTCCACCACCAGGCCTCGTTCATCACGGGCCTTGGCAAGTTCAAGACCGGCACCGCCGGGACCGACTACAACTTCTTCCCGTTCCCCGACATCGATCCTGCCAACGCGGGCGCGGTCGAGGGCGCGGGCGACCTGTTCGGCATGTTCCACGACACGCCGGCGACGCGGTCCCTCATGGCCTACCTCGTCACCGCCGACGCCCAGGACATCTGGGTCAAGCACGGTGGCGCGCTGTCGGCGAACAAGAACGCGACCAGCTACCCGGACGACATCAGCAAGCGCTCGGCTGAGCTGATCACGAGCGCCAAGACCTTCGTGTTCGACGCCTCCGACCTGATGCCGCAGGAGATGAACGCGGGATTCTGGAAGGCGATCGTCGACTACATCGCGGATCCGTCGAAGCTCGATTCGATCCTCGCGGACCTCGACAATACCCAGGCCAGCGCCTACGCGCCGTAGGTCACCTGAAGCGCCCGGGCGAGCCACGTCGGCCGCCCGGGCGCCCTTCATCCACTGGGAGAGGAGGCGTCAGTGGACCCACGACTCACCGCAGCGCTCGTCAACGCGGTCGTCGTCGTCATCGGCGTCCCGGCCACGCTGGTCGGGTACATCCTGCTCATCGAGCAGCTGCTGCGGGCCGTCCCCGACCGCCTCCAGCCCCGCATCCGGCCGTGGCTGTGGCTGCTGCCGGCGCTCGCGTTCCTCGGCGTGTTCCTCGTCTACCCGACCTTTCAGACGATCATCCGGAGCCTGCAGAACCGAGCCGGGACCGAGTTCATCGGGCTGGCCAACTTCGAGTGGTTCTTCGGCAACAAGGACGCCCTGTCCGCGCTCGTCAACAGCGGCATCTGGGTCGTCCTCCTGCCCGTCATCACCGTCGGCCTCGGGCTCCTCATCGCGGTCATCGTCGATCGCGTGCGCTACGAGAGCGTCGCCAAGAGCGTGATCTTCCTGCCCCTCGCGATCAGCGCGACGGCGGCCGGCGTGATCTGGGCATTCATGTTCTTCTGGCAGCCGCCGGGCCAGCCGCAGGTCGGGACGCTGAACGGCCTCATCACGACCGTCGGGGCCGATCCGGTCGCCTTCCTCCAGGTGAGCGACGCCAAGTTCAACACGGTGATGCTCATCATCGTGATGGCCTGGATGTGGACCGGCTTCGCGATGGTCATCATCTCGGCCGCGTACAAGGGCATCAGCCGCGAGCTCCTGGAGGCCGCCCGTGTCGACGGCGCGAACGAGGTCCGGGTCTTCCAGTCGATCGTCTGGCCCCTGCTGACCCCCACGATCGCGGTCATCACGACGACGATGGTCATCACGGCGCTGAAGACGTTCGACCTCGTGTACGTCATGACGGGCGGCCAGTTCGACACCAGCGTCGTGGCGTTCTCGATGATCCAGCAGCTCGGCTTCGGCCGGTCCGATCGATCGGCTGCGGTGGCGGTCATCCTGCTGCTCGCCATCGTCCCGGTCATGGCCTTCCAGATCCGTCAGTTCCGCCGACAGGAGGCCATGCGATGACCGCGACGACAACGAATCGCGTGGCCGTCGTGGGCGATGCCCGCTCGCGGCCATGGCTTTCACGGCTCCTGCTGCACGGCTTCGTGATCTTCCTGATGGTCGTCTGGCTGATCCCGACGATCGGCCTGTTCGTCAACTCGTTCCGGACGCCCCAGGACGCCTCCAGCTCCGGCTGGTGGACCGCCCTGTTCCCGCCCGAGGCGCTGTCGTTCCAGAACTACGCCTACGTCCTGGACCGGAACGGCATCGGCCAGGCGTTCATCAACAGCCTGTTCATCGCCGTGCCGTCCACGATCATCCCGGTGTTCGTGGCGGCCCTGGCGGGCTATGCGTTCGCGTGGATGAAGTTCCCGCTTCGGAACGTCCTGTTCCTGGCGGTGGTCGGGCTGCTCGTGGTGCCGCTGCAGACCACGTTCATCCCGCTGCTGCAGCTGTTCCGGCCGTTCGGCCTGAACGGCGAGTTCATGGCGGTCTGGCTGGCCCACACCGGCTACGGCCTGCCGTTCGCGATCTACCTGCTCCGGAACTTCATGGGCGAGCTGCCGCGCGAGGTCTTCGAATCCGCGGACCTCGACGGGGCCGGCTGGGCCGCGAAGTTCTTCCGCCTGGCGCTCCCGATGACCATCCCGGCCATCGCCGCGCTCGGCATCTTCCAGTTCCTGTTCACCTGGAACGACCTGCTCGTGGCGTTCGTGTTCATCGGCGCGTCGCGGCCGGACAACCTGCCGCTCACCGTGCTCGTGGCGAACCTCGTGCAGTCGACCGGTGGTGGGTCGCAGTTCCTGGCGGCCGCGGCCTTCCTCACCATGGCTGTACCGCTGATCGTGTTCCTCGCGCTCCAGCGCTACTTCGTCCGCGGCCTCACCGGCGGCGCGGTGAAGGGCTAGATCCCGGCTCCTCCACGCGAGTGTCGGGGGGCGCCCCCCCG
>DASTIE010000157.1:0-3542 GCA_035717865.1 Candidatus Limnocylindrales bacterium | reverse complement strand
CGACCGGCCTGAACGAGAACGCCGAAAAGGCCGCGAAGCGCTTCCTCGACCTCGTCGACCAACCCGATCCACGCTGACGCAAACACGAACCGAACGGACACGGGGAACTTCCGATGCAACTCGACCGCTTCACCCAGAAGGCCCAGGAGGCCGTCCTCGCCGCCCAGCAGACCGCCGAGCGGATGCACTCGCCGGTGCTCGACGCCGAGCACCTGCTCAGCGCGCTGATCGAACCGGATGACGGCATCCCCGCCGAGACGCTCCGCCGGCTCGGCGTGGACCTGCCCACGTTCCGCGGCGAGCTTGCCGCGATCCTCGCCAAGCGCGCCCGGATCCAGGGCGGCTCGCTGACCCTCGACCCGCGCGCCAAGCGCGTCATCGACCGGGCCAACGAGGAGGCCCGACGCCTGAACGACGACTACGTCTCGACCGAGCACCTCCTGCTCGGCGTTGCGGAGGTCGGCGGCGAGGGCCAGCGGCTGCTCGAGCGGCACGGTGCCGGCAAGGAGGAGGTCCTGGGTGCCCTCCAGTCGATCCGCGGCGGCCAGCGCGTGACGTCCCCGAACCCCGAGGGCACCTATCAGGCCCTCGAGAAGTACGGCCGCGACCTGACGGCCGACGCACGGGCCGGCAAGCTCGACCCGGTCATCGGCCGCGACGAGGAGATCCGGCGCGTGATCCAGGTCCTGTCGCGCCGGACCAAGAACAACCCCGTGCTGATCGGCGAGCCGGGCGTCGGCAAGACCGCGATCGCGGAAGGGCTCGCCCAGCGGATCATGCGCGGCGACACGCCCGAGTCGCTCAAGGACAAGAAGGTCGTCGCGCTCGATCTCGGCGCGCTCATCGCCGGCGCGAAGTTCCGTGGCGAGTTCGAGGAGCGCCTCAAGGCCGTGCTGAAGGAGATCAAGGACTCCGACGGCCAGGTGATCCTGTTCCTCGACGAGCTCCACACCGTGGTCGGTGCGGGTGCCGCCGAGGGCGCGATGGACGCCTCCAACCTGCTCAAGCCGATGCTCGCCCGCGGTGAGCTGCACATGATCGGCGCGACGACGCTGGACGAGTACCGCAAGCACATCGAGAAGGACGCGGCGCTGGAGCGGCGCTTCCAGCCGATCTACGTCGACCAGCCGACCGTCGAGGAGACGATCTCGATCCTCCGCGGCCTGCGCGAGCGCTATGAGGTCCACCACGGCGTGCGAATCACCGATTCCGCGCTGGTGGCCGCGGCGACGCTCTCCGACCGCTACATCACGGAGCGCTTCCTGCCGGACAAGGCGATCGATCTCGTGGACGAGTCGGCGTCGCGGATCCGGATGGAGATCGACTCGATGCCGATCGAGCTGGACGAGCTGGAGCGACGGCGGATCCAGATGGAGATCGAGCGCGAGGCGCTGCGCAAGGAGAAGGACGACGCCTCGAAAGCGCGCCTCGAGGCGCTGGAGCGGGAGCTCGCCGAGACGTCCGAGGAGGCCGGCGCGCTGAAGCAGCGCTGGGAGGCCGAGAAGAGCGCGATCCAGGCGATGCGCGCCACGAAGTCGGAGTTGGAGAACCTCCAGGTCCAGATCGAGCAGGCCGAGCGCGAGGCCAACTACGAGCGCGCCGCCCAGCTGAAGTACGGGACCCTCCGCGAGCTCCAGGAGCGCCTGGTCCAGCAGGACGCCGCGATCAGCGCGCTCCGCGGCCCCAACTCGCTCCTGAAGGAGGAGGTCAGCGCCGACGAGATCGCGGACATCGTCTCCAAATGGACCGGCATCCCGGTGAACCGCCTGATGGAGGGCGAGCTGGCGAAGCTCGTCCACATGGAGGAACGCCTCCACGATCGCGTGGTCGGGCAGGACGAGGCGATCGCAGCGGTGTCAGATGCGGTCCGTCGTGCCCGGGCCGGGCTCAAGGATCCGCAGCGGCCGATCGGATCGTTCCTGTTCATGGGCCCCACGGGCGTGGGCAAGACGGAGCTCGCGCGCGCCCTTGCCGCCTTCATGTTCGACGACGAGCACGCCATGACCCGCATCGACATGAGCGAGTACATGGAGAAGTTCGCCGTGTCGCGCCTGATCGGGGCACCGCCCGGCTACGTCGGCTACGACGAGGGCGGGCAGCTCACGGAGGCAGTCCGGCGACGGCCCTACCAGGTGATCCTGTTCGATGAGGTCGAGAAGGCCCACCCGGACGTCTTCAACGTCCTGCTCCAGGTGCTCGACGACGGCCGGCTGACGGACTCGCAGGGGCGGACGGTCGACTTCAAGAACACCGTGATCATCATGACCAGCAACATCGGCTCCCAGATCATCGCGGCGTCCGGCGTCCGAGCCGGCGACGACGAGGCCTACGAGACGATGAAGCGCCAGGTGACCGAGGCGCTGCGGCTCCAGCTCCGGCCGGAGTTCCTGAACCGCATCGACGAGGTCATCGTGTTCCACGCCCTCACCGAGGCGGATCTCGCGGCGATCGTCGAGCTGCTGCTCGCCGACCTCCAGCGGCGGCTCGCCTCGCAGGACCTGGGCCTCGAGCTCACGGCCGCGGCCCGGGCGTTGATCGCGCGCGAGGGGACGGACCCGACGTTCGGGGCGCGGCCGCTCAAGCGGACCATCCAGCGGCTCGTCGAGAACCCGCTGGCGCGTGCGTTGATCGAGGGGCGGTTCAAGCCGGGCCAGACCATCACGGTCGACGCCGATCCGGTGGGGACCACCCTGGTGTTCTCCGCCGATGGCGAGTCCGTCGTCGCGGACGCCGGCCAGCGCCGGGATGCGCGGCGGCGCACGGACGAGGAGCCGGTCGGTGCGGCCGCCGGGTCCGGCGCGGGTGGCCGTGGTGGGTCCAGGCGAAAGTCCGTGCTCGACCTGCCGGACGACGGCGGCTCGGACAACGGGGGCTCCGGCCTCCCGAACTAGTCGTGGCTCCGCTCGCCTGAGCCTGCCGGCGGTATCGTGCCGGTCGTGAGGTTCGCAGACGTCGTCGCCCGACTCGCGTCGCTCCCGGCGACGCTGCCCGATCCGCCCGAGGTGCTGATGCCCGTGCGCGTCGCGGGCGAGCCGTGGGTGGCGCCCGAGCGTGGGATTGCGGGAGCGAGGGCCGCCGCTGTCCTGATCCTGATCGGGCCGGACGAGGCGGGTGAGGCGCGCGTCGTGCTCATCGAGCGCACGACCTACGACGGGCACCACTCCGGTGAGATGTCGTTTCCCGGCGGCGCCGCCGAGGCGGGCGACGCGGACCTCGTGGCCACCGCGCTGCGCGAGGCGGGCGAGGAGATCGGGCTCGAGCCCGAGTCGATCGGGCTGCGCGTCATCCGCCAGCTCGAGCCGTTCTGGATCCCCGTCAGCAACTTCAGCGTCACGCCGGTGATCGCGGTGGCAAACCGGCTGCCCGCCTGGCGCCCCGATCCGCGGGAGGTCAAGCAGGTGGTCAACGCGCCCGTCGCGGCGTTCCTGCCGGACGCGCCGATCGAGGTCATCGAGCGCGACGTCCGCCAATGGCGGATCCGCTACGGTGCCTACGCCCTTGCCGAGATGGGCGAGGACCCCGCCGTCTGGGGCGCCACCGCG
>DASTIE010000156.1:0-10776 GCA_035717865.1 Candidatus Limnocylindrales bacterium | reverse complement strand
CGAGACGGGCGCGTACAGGTCGCTCACGGCCTTGACCGATTCGACGACGCCGAAGGTCGCGAACTGCTCGACGGACTTGCCGGCGGCCGGCAGGTCCACGAACACCACGTCCCCCAGCTGGCCTGCGGCGAAGTCCGTGACGCCGATCGTCGCGGTGTCGCCGTCGACCCGGACCCACTCGTGGTCCTTCGTGTAGCGAAGGTCCCCTGGGACCATGCGGTCCTCCTCTGCTGCGGGCGTCGACTGCCCGGGTCTAGCGAGCGGTTTGGCGCTTGTAGAAGGGCAGCGGCACGACCTCCGCGGAGACCGGCTGCTCGCGTACCTCGACGTTCAGTATCGTACCCGGCTCGCCATCGCTCGGCGCGACGTAGGCCATCGCGATGGGCGCACCGAGGGTCGGCGAGTGGGTGCCGCTGGTGACGACGCCGGTCCGCGTGTCGCCGGCCAGCACCGGGTAGCCGTGACGGGCGATTCCGCGCCCGGTGATCCTCAGCCCGACGAGGCGCTTCTCCGGGCCGTCCTTCGCGATGCGCGCCAGCGCCTCGCGGCCGACGAAGTCGCCGGGCTTCTCCAGCTTCACCACGCGCCCGAGCCCGGCGTCGAACGGGTTGGTCTCGCGATCCAGCTCGTTGCCGTAGAGCGGCATGCCCGCCTCGAGCCGCAGCGTGTCCCGCGCGCCCAGGCCAGCCGGGACGACGCCCGCCTCCCTGCCTGCGGCGGCGAGGGCCTCCCAGACCTCGGGGCCGCGGGCCCAGTCGACGAAGACCTCGAAGCCGTCCTCGCCCGTGTAGCCGGTCCGGGCGAGGTGGGCCGGGACGCCGGCGACGACGCCCTCGGCGATCGCGTAGTACTTGAGCGCCGACAGGTCGACGTCCGTCAGCGGCGCGAGAACCTCCGCCGCACGCGGGCCCTGGATCGCCACCAGCGAGGTCGCCAGGGACTGGTCGTCGAGGACCGCGCGCCAGCCGGCGAGGCGCGTTGCCAACTCGTCCGAGACGACGGCGGCATTCCCTGCGTTCGCCACCACGAGGAACCGCTCCGGCCCGAGCCGGTAGACGATCAGGTCGTCGATGACGCCGCCGTCGGGCGCGACGATCATCGAGTACTGGGCCCGCCCGACCGCGAGGGTTCGCGGATCCGTGACCAGCGCCGCGGCGAGCGCGTCCCCGGCATCGTCGCCCTCGATGATGAGCTCGCCCATGTGCGACAGGTCGAACAGGGCGGCGCGTTCCCTGACCGCGCGGTGCTCCTCCAGGATGCCCGCGTACTGGACGGGCATCAGCCAGCCGCCGAACTCGATCAGGCGCGCGCCGAGCGCGCGATGGAGGTCGATCAGGGCGGTCTCGTGGATCGTCGCGGTCGTGGCCTCCGTGGTCTCGCTCATCCGACGACACCCGCCCCGTCCAGCACCGCGTCAGGAGCGAATCGACCCTCGCGCGCGAGCACCATCACCCGCGGCACGGTCGCTGCGACGAGCTCGCGCTCCGTCGGGAAGCTCAGCAGCCCACCGGCCTCGTCGAACGGCACCCAGCGGACGCGCTCGAACTCGTGGTCGTGGCGCGACAGGTCGCCGGCGACCTGGGCCATGAGGAAGTAGTGGACCGTCTTGTGGATGCGCGTGCCCGACTGGACGAAGTCGTACTCGATGCTCGACAGGCGCTCCAGGATCCTGACCTGCAGCCCCGTCTCCTCGCCGACCTCGCGCAGCGCGGTCTCCTCGACGGTCTCGCCCGGATCCGGCGTGCCCTTGGGGAGCGTCCAGGTGACCGAGTCCCGGCCCCGCCGGCGCATGCCGACCACGAGGGCCGGTCGCTCGCGATTGGCGCTGACGACGATCCCGCCGGCCGAGGTGGCGAGGGCGGTCCTCAGGCGCGCCACGGCGCCGCGGGGGCGCTCGAGTGACGCGTGGCCGGCGACCGCTGCCAGGTGAGCGAGAAGGCCGGCCGAGGGCGTCCGGTCGAGGGACGGACTGGGCGGGTCGAGGTGATGGAGCGAGGGTCGCGGCGGAGGTGCGCGACGGGCGACGGCTGGTCGCGCAGGAGGACCGTCAGGCGCGTCGGCGCAGGGCTGAAGACACGCGTCGGCACGAGACCCAGGCGGCGTCGCCGGATCTGGCTGGACGGTCGGGGAAATCGGGCCGCCGCGCGCGTGGCGTAGCGCGCCGCGATGCTGTGCTCCATCGCCGGGCATGGTAGCGCGTCAAGACGGCATCGCAAGCAATTGCCGCATGGATTCGGCGGCATGTGGCGCGAGCGAGCCACGGGCCTCCGCGAGCGCGATCTCCCGCTCCGCCGCGGCCCGGTAGAGCGGCAGCGCCGCCGGGGCGAGACGGGCCAGCGCATGCATGTGGCGGGCCAGCGTCCCAACGTCCCCGCGGGTCATCGGGCCGGTCAGCGCGGCGCGGATCCCGAGGGCCCGCGCATTGCCGAGGGTCTGCTCGATGAGCCCGCCGTAGACGGCGAGGGACCCTGCCTCGTCCAGCCCGGCCGCCTGGCCGAGCTCCGCGATCGCGTCCAGGAGGGCGACGAAGCCGCCGGCCGAGAGGACCGCCGCGGCGTGGTACGCGGCCTTGCTCCCCGGCGCCAATCGGACCGCGGTCGCGCCCAGCGCCTCCGCCATCGTCGCGAGGAGGGAGGCCAGCTCGTCGTCGCCCTCGACCGCGATCGTCGCGCCGCGCAGCGCATCGATCGCCCGCTCCGTGTCGGCGAACGCAACCAGCGGGTGGAACGCCCCGATCTGGGTCCCGGCCGCGCGCGCCGGCTCGAGGACCTCGGCGCCGAGCACGCCCGACGTGTGGACGAGCGCCTGGCCGCCGTACAGCTTCAGCTCGGTGGCGAGATTCGGGATGGCGTCATCCGGCACCGAGAGGATGATCAGCTCCGCCTCGTCCAGCACCGGTGCGGCCTCGGCGAACGCTCGTGCCCCCGGCACCAGCGAGCGGAAGCGGTTGCGGCGCGCCTCGTCGCGCGACCCCACCGCGACCACGGGCCAGCCCGCCCGGTGCAGCGCCGCTCCCAGCGCGGTTCCGACGGCCCCCGCGCCGATCACGCCGATCGCCGGGGGCTCGCCCGGCTCAGCGTGCCGATGCGGGTGGACGTGGCCGGGCTCCGCCGCGTCGTGGTCGTGCAGCGGCTCATCGCGGCCGCCGGCGGGATCCAGGTCGATGCCCCGGCGCCGCAGCTCCTCGAGCGTCTCGGAGTCGGGTGCGGGGGGCTCGAGATCGCCGGTGGGGCGCTCGGGATCGCCGGTGGGGGGCTCGGGATCGCCGGTGGGGCGCTCGGGATCGCCGTCCCGCCAGGCCTTCATCGGGTCTCGGGGTACGATTCCACCCGTCGAGTCTATCGAGCGTCGAGGTTCACCAGCGTGTCACGGCCAGATCCCTTCGGTGCCCGCGCCTCCCTTGGCGAGGGGCTGCCGGACTACTGGCGACTGGCCGCCCTCGGCGACCGGCTGGACCTCGACAGCACCCCGGTCACGCTCCGGATCCTGCTCGAGAACGCGCTGCGCAACGCCGGCGGCGGGCTGATCGAGCCGTCGGACGTCGAGACCCTCGCCGCGTGGCGCCCGGGTACCGCCACGGAGGCCGAGGTCCCGTTCATGCCCTCGCGCGTCCTGCTGCAGGACTTCACCGGCGTGCCGGCGATCGTGGACCTCGCGGCGATGCGCGACGCGATGGCCGACCTTGGCGGCGATCCCGCGCGCGTGAATCCTCTCGTCCCCGCGGACCTCGTGATCGATCACTCCGTGCAGGTCGACCAGTTCGGGACGCCGGCCGCGTTTGCCTTCAACGTCGCCCGCGAGTACGACCGCAACGGCGAGCGCTACCAGCTCCTGCGCTGGGCCCAGACCGCGTTCCGCGACCTGCGGGTCGTCCCGCCGGGGACGGGCATCGTCCACCAGGTCAACCTCGAGTTCCTCGCGAGCGTCGTCGCCGAGCGCACCGACGAGGACGGCAGTCGCATCGCCCTGCCGGACACCGTGGTCGGGACGGACTCGCACACGACGATGATCAACGGCCTCGGCGTGCTCGCCTGGGGCGTCGGCGGCATCGAAGCGGAGGCGGCGCTCCTCGGCCAGGCGATCTACATGCCGATGCCGCGGATCGTTGGCGTCCGGCTCTCCGGCGACCTGCCGCGCGGCTCCACCGCGACCGATCTCGTGCTGGTCGTCACGCAGATGCTCCGCTCGTTCGGCGTCGTCGGCGCGTTCGTGGAGTTCACGGGCGACGGCCTAGCGGCGCTGTCGCTCGCGGACCGGGCCACGATCTCCAACATGAGCCCCGAGTTCGGCGCCACCTCGACGCTCTTCCCGATCGACGAGGAGACGATCTCGTACCTCCGGCTCACGGGCCGCACCGAGGAGCGCATCGCGCTGGTCGAGGCCTATGCCAGGGCCCAGGGGATGTGGCGCCGCTCCGGCCAGACGCCGGCCTTCGACGACCTCCTGACGCTGGACCTCGCGTCGGTCGAGCCGTCGGTGGCCGGGCCGCGGCGGCCGCAGGATCGCGTGCCGCTCACGATGCTCCGTGAGAACTTCCGGTCGAACTTCCCCGATGGCATCCAGCCGCTGCGCCGGGCCCAGCTGGAGGCGCTCAGGCCGCGCGGCGGCATCGTCGAGGAGTCCTCAGCCGAATCCTTCCCCGCGTCGGACCCGCCCGGGCACACCGCCGTGGCCGTCCCGCCGCCCGCCGCGGCAGCGCCCGCAGCCGTGGTCGGCGACAACGACCCCGAGACGGCGGACTATCCCCCCGTCACCCTGCGAATCGACGGCGAGGAGGCGACGATCCGCACCGGCTCTGTTGCCATCGCGGCGATCACGTCGTGCACCAACACCTCGAACCCGACGGTCATGGTCGGCGCCGGCCTGCTGGCCCGGAACGCCGTGGGCCGCGGGCTGCGCGTGCCGCCGACGGTCAAGACCTCGCTCGCCCCGGGCTCGAAGGCCGTCACCGGCTACCTCGAGAAGGCCGGGCTGATGGCGCCGCTGGAGACGCTCGGGTTCGCGCTGGCCGGCTATGGCTGCACGACCTGCATCGGCAACTCCGGGCCGCTGGACCAGCCGATCGCGGAGGCGATCGAGAAGAACGAGCTGGTCACCGCCGCCGTGCTGTCCGGCAACCGCAACTTCGAGGGCCGCATCCACCCCCTCGCGCGCGCAAGCTACCTGGCGTCGCCGCCGCTCGTGGTGGCGTTCGCGCTGGTGGGCCGGGTCGACGTCGACCTGTCGACGGAGCCGCTCGGAATCGACGACGACGGCAAGCCGGTCTTCCTCGCCGACATCTGGCCCTCGCCCGACGAGATCAAGTCCGTCATACGGGACTCGATCGACCCGGAGCTCTTCCGGCGGACCTATGCCAGCGTCTTCGAGGGCGACGACCGCTGGAAGGCCCTCCCGATCCCCGCGGGCGACCGCTACGACTGGGATCCCGGATCCACCTACGTCGCCCGGCCGCCGTTCTTCGAGGGCCTGTCGATGGAGCCCGAGCCGCCGACGGACATCGTCGACGCGCGCGTTCTCGCCGTCCTCGGCGACTCGGTGACGACCGACCACATCTCGCCGGCCGGCTCGATCGTGCCGTGGGCCCCCGCCGGCCAGTGGCTCCAGGAGCACGGCGTCGGGCCGCTCGAGTTCAACTCCTACGGCTCGCGGCGCGGCCACCACGAGGTCCTCATGCGCGGCACGTTCGGCAACATCCGGCTGCGCAACGCGCTGGCCTCGGAGGGCGAGGGGCCGTACACGGTCCACCTGCCCGATGGCGAGGAGGGCTTCATCTTCGACGTCGCCGGCCGCTACCGGTCCGAGGGCGTCCCACAGCTCATCATCGCCGGCAAGGAGTACGGGACCGGCTCCTCGCGTGACTGGGCCGCGAAGGGGCCGCTGCTGCTCGGCGTGCGGGCCGTGATCGCGGAGAGCTTCGAGCGGATCCATCGCACCAACCTCGTCGGGATGGGCGTGCTGCCGCTGCAGTTCCTCGAGGGCGAGAATCTCGGCTCCCTCGGCCTGACGGGCCGCGAGTCGTACACGATCCGGGGCGTGGAGACGCTCGAGCCGCACGCGCGGCTGCAGGTCGTCGCGCGCTCGGACGAGGGCACGGAGACGACATTCGAGGTCACCTGCCGGATCGACGGTCCGATCGAGCTCGACTACTACCGCAACGGCGGCATCCTGCCGGCGGTCCTGCGGCGAATCGCGCGGGAGAGCCGCCCGACCGTCTAACCCGGCGGCGCCACGGTCTCCGCGCCCGCCTGGTCGTGCTCGTCCGCCGGCTTCGGCATCGCCCGCAGCCGGAGGAGGGGCGACCCGATCAGCCACAGCACGCCGAGCAGCTGCGCGAAGGTCACGACGAACAGCGTCTCGCGGACTCCGAAAGCGGCGCCGAGCAGGCCGCCCACGGTCGCGCCGATCGGCCTGATGCCCATGTTGATGAACCGGAATGCGCCGCCGGATCGCCCGCGAATCCGATTCGGCGTCCGGGACTGGAGCATCGCCCCCGCGTTGATGTCGAGGATCATGACGCCGAGCCCGGACCCGAACTCCGAGAGGAACAGGAGTGGCAGCACCAGCTCCATCGGCCCGGAGGCGAGCGGCACCAGGATCAACGGAGCCGGAAAGAGGACCAGCCCGAGGAGGTACGCGCGCCCGACGCCCAGCCGCTGCCCGACCCGCCCCGCGATGACGGCCCCGATGACGCTGCCCACGGCGCCGGCACCGAGCGCAAGGCCCAGCACGCCCGGGTCGACGTGGAGGAACGTCGTCACGTACAGGATGAACAGCGCGGCGAAGCAGTAGTTGAAGAAGTTGACCGTGCCGACCGAGAGCAGGATCCCGCGAACGATCGTGTCCCGGGCGATGAACGAGAGGCCCGTGGCGAGCTGGTTGCGGATGGAGCCCGGGTCTCGCTCGATCGGCGGCTCGGCCGCCCGGATTCGCCCCAGGAAGAACGCGGAGCCGAGGAACGACAGCGCGTCGAGGAGGAGGGTGATCGGCGCGCTCAGCAGCTGGATCAGGATCCCGCCGATCGCCGGGCCGCCGATGAACGAGATCGACCGGCTGCCGCTCAGCAGGGAGTTCGCCTGGACGAACTGCTCCCGCTTCGCGACGGCGCTGAACAGCGTCAGCCACGAGATGTCGAAGGCGACCGACAGCGTCCCGACGAGGAAGGTCACGAGGAACAGCAGCTCGAGGCTCAGCCAGCCACCGATGAACGCCAGCGGGATGACCGCGATGACCGCCGCCCTGGCGATGTCGCTCAGGATCATGAGCCGCCGGCGGCGCTCCACCCGGTCGAGCCAGACGCCCGCAGGGAGCGAGAACAGCAGGTGCGGCAGCAGGCCTGCCGCGGTCAGGAGGCCCATGTTCGCGGGATCCGCCCCGAGCACGAGCACCGCCACGATCGGGATCGCGAGCAGCGTGATCTGGTCGCCGAAGACGCTGATCGTCTGTCCGAGCCAGAACGACCGGAACTCGCGCTCCCGCAACAACCCGGGCACGTAGCGCCGGATCCCGGCCCTCAGGTCGCGGCCACCGTCGCGCAGCAGGCGCAGTCGGCGCTGACTCCGAGCACGGCCTCGGCAGCATCGCAACACGATGCGCCACCCAGGACGGCAAGCGACCGTTCGGGCCGACCGAGATGTCTGCCCAATCCAGCGAGGCGCCGATCGAGGGCCTGCAGCCCCGCGATCCGGTTGGCGATGTCCGCCCGGCGGGCCTCGATGAGCCGTGGCAGCTCCGCGGTCGTTTCTGCGCAATGGCCGGCGTGGCACCAGCCCGCGATCCTCGCGGCATCGCTCAGGGGCACGTCCAGTCGCCGCAAGTCGATGAGCAGACGGAGGTGCTCCGCATCGCCTTCCCCGTATTCGCGGTAGTCGTTGTCGCGGCGCGAGGCAGGCGGCAGCCAGCCGGATCGTTCATAGAAGCGGACCGTGTCGGTGGAGACACCGACCTGGCGCGCAAGCTCCCCGATCCGCATCCGCGGAGCAAACCCTTGTGCCGGGGGAAAGTCAAGCGCGATGACAGTCGTCGTCGCGGATCGGCGTCACGCGCCGATCAAAGAACCTCGCTGAGCTCGAGGATGTTGCCTTCGATGTCCTTGAACCACGCTGCCTTTGCAGGGCCGAAGTCGGCCAGCCCGTCGACGGTGGCGATCTCGCCGAAGTCGTAGTCCTCGAACGTGACTCCGCGCTCGCGAAGCCCGGCCATCACCGTCTCGATTGCCCTGACCGTCCAGCCCGCGACGGTGTTTTGGGCAGTGCCGGCCGAAGGCGTGGCATACAGGTACAGCCAGGTGTCGAGCCCGAACCTGTACCAGACGCCGCCTGGATCCTCGCGCTCCGGCGCCAGCCCGAGCTTCTCCTCGTACCAGGCCCGGGCGCGCCCGAGGTCGGCCGCCGCCACCGTCGCGTGGATCGGGAAATCCTGGAGCATGACTACGCCGTCCCGGGTGTGGCCGGGAGCGCTTCGAGGATGCCCTTGAGCCGTACCAGCTCGGCGGCCTCGCTCGACCGCACCTCGCCGGCCATCATCGGCTCGAGCAGCCGCCACAGGCCCGTCAGCCGGAAGGCACCCGACCACCGCGCCTTCGTTCGACCGACGGCGACCTGCTCGAGCTCGAGCCGGGCCTCGCCCGCCATCGGAATGCCGCCCGTCACTCGCCAGGCAACGACCTTCCCCGGCACGGATTCGCTGACGACGAGATCGGTCGCATAGCGCCGGCCGCCCATCTTGATCGTCTCGCGGAACGTCGTGCCGACTTCCCCCGATGTTCCGCGCAGGATTGCGGCGTCCTCGATCGCCATCCATTTCGGATGCTGCGCCACGTCTGCGGCATATGCCCAGACGTCGTCAGCGGACCGATCGATTGTCTGCTCGCTCGCGAACGTGATCACGGCGGCCCCTCCCTCTCTCCGGTACTCCGGCGGGCGGACCATAGACCTTGGGGTCGCTCCAATGTCAAGCGGGATCGGCGATCCAACCGATCGTACGGGGAGGAGGTGGTGGGCGTTGCTGGGAAACCCAAGAGGGGCCAACAGGACCAACTTGTCCTGCGTCCCCGGTTCGCCATCGGCCGCGTCGCGATCGAGCAGCTTCGCCGGCCGTCAGCGCGTCAGAACCCCAACGGATCCCCGAGGGGCCGTGGGCGTGCTGGAACAGGTAGCGGGCTGGTCGAGGTCGCGAGGCGGTCAGCCAATTCCATCAGTCTTCCACTGGGTCGGGGTGTGCCATTCTTGGGCGCGTGACTCACGAGGGCAGCGTGCACGTATCGCTCGTGCAGCTCAACACGGCACTCGGCGACTCGATGTATCTGCCGTACTCGGTCGCGCTGTTGCAGGCCTACACCCAGCGACACGCGGGACAGCCGGAGCGGTACGCCTTCGGACTGCCGATGGTGGATTGCCCGGATGTGCGCCGGGGGGCCGACGTGCTCTCCGGCGCCGATATCGTCGGCTTCAGCACGTACGTATGGAACGCCAACCGCCACCGCGCCATCGCGCGTGAGCTCCGCGCTCGTAACGACCAGACCTTGATCGTGTTCGGCGGCCCGCACGTCCCGGACCATCCTGAACAGTTCCTCCGGGAAAACCCCTTCATCGACGTCGTCTGCCACGGCGAAGGCGAGCAGACGTTCATGGACATCGTCCAGCGGTACCCGCAACGCGACTGGAGCGACGTGCCCGGCGTCAGCTTCCTGGACGCCGTGGGGCTGTGTGTGACGGTGCCCAAACGACCGCGGATCCAGGATCTGTCCATCGTGCCGTCGCCATTTCTCGACGGCGTCTTCCTCCCGCTCATGGCGGCGCATCCACAGATCACCTGGAGGACCGTCTGGGAGACGAACCGCGGATGTCCGTTCCAGTGCACGTTCTGCGACTGGGGTTCGGCGACGGCCGCTCGGCTCAACCGGTTCGACCTCGACCGCATCTTCGACGAGGCGGAGTGGATCGCTGCCAACGGGATCGACTACCTGTTCATCGCCGATGCGAACTTCGGAATCCTGCCGCGTGACATCGAGATCGCCGATGCCATCGTCGCCGCGGCCAGACGCCATGGGACGCCGCGTCAGGTGCTCGTCCAGCAGACCAAGAACGCGACCGAGCGGGCCTACCTGACCATGAAGAAGATCGCCGACGCCGGCCTCGCGGCCGAGCTGAACATCTCGATCCAGACGACCACGCCGGAGGTGCTGACGGCGATCAAGCGCCAGAACATCTCGCTCGAGACGTACGGTGAGCTGCAGCGCCGGTTCGTGCGCGACGGCATCCCGACCTTCGTTGATTTCATCGTGGGGCTGCCCGCAGAGACACCGGCCTCGTTCCGGGAGAGCGTTTCGAACATCGTCGCGGGCGGACAGCACCACCGGGTCCAGTTTCACAACCTTTCGGTCCTGCCCAATGCCGAAATGGGCGACCGTGCGTACCAACGTCGATTCGGCATGAAGATGGTCACGACGCGGATCGTCAACAATCACGCTCCTGCCGATCCGCCGGCTGACGGGATCTACGAGACGCAGGAGCTCGTCGTGGCGGCAGCGTCATTCACCGAGGCCGACTGGCGCGACATGCGCACCTTCGCCTGGCTGACGCTCACGTACCACATGCACCGCCTGCTGAGCGTGGCCACGACGCTCACCTGGAAGCTGTCCGGACTCCCCTTCTCACGCGTCATCGACGCCTTGATGCTCGCGGACCCCGAGCGCCATCGCACGCTGGGCGAGATGCGGGGGTTCTGCGAGGACTTCAGCCTGCGCATGCAGCAGGGCGGCGACGAATACGTCCACGC